>JAQGMS010000158.1 GCA_028292245.1 Ramlibacter sp. | reverse complement strand
TGTGGTGGAGAGGAGGAGGATCGAACTCCCGACCTTCGCATTGCGAACGCGACGCTCTCCCAGCTGAGCTACCCCCCCACAGCAGCGCGTATTTTAGCAAAACCCGCGGCCCTGGCTGAGGCAGGGCGCAATTATGCCAAAACCGCGGCAACTTCCAGGCAATTTCCGATCACGCGACCTTCAGCAGCGGCGCGGCGAACATCGCTTCCATCTCCTTGCGGATTTTGTACGCGTGAGTGCTGGTATCCATCGCCACGTCGGTCCAGGACAAGCTCTGGCCCTTCTTCACCGGCCGCACGACCTTGACGTCATGCGCCAGGCCCAGGGGCAGGCCGCCCATCTGCGCCGATTTTTCCGAAGGCAGCAATTTGCCCCATACGGTGTAGCCGCCTTCGCCGTCCAGCACATCGCCGGGCGCCAGGTCGCGCTTGGCGGTCGCGACGACGTCGGCGTTCCAGCAGGTGGCGACGCCGGTTGCCTCGCCGCGCAGCGCCACGCTGGCGACGGACACGCCGACTTCCAGCCCGATCAGGTGCCAGCGCTTGTACAGCGTGAAATAGCGCCCGCTCGGATCGGTATGGGCGTTGTATTCCTCGAAGCAGTTCTTGATGTATTCGGTCTCGGCTTCCACCGTGACCCACACGCCCATGCGGATGTCGTAGGGGATCTTGCGGCCGTTGGCTTCCAGCGACGAGATCACCTCGACCATGCCTTTGCGTTCCAGCACGCCACCCTCGCTGATCGGCCGCGTGACGTACGGAATGTCTTCAACGCTGGCCGGCGGGTACAGCAGGCCGTTGGACGGCACGGTGAGGCCAGTCGCGTTGGCGACGGCAGTGCTCTCGATCGATGGCTTGGAGCCGTCCAGGAAGCTGTTGAACATCTTCGGGTTGAGGCCGCCACGCTGCGCCTGCTCGGGCGTGAGCCCGTAATAGCCCCATACGGTCTCCGGTGTCGATTCGCTGAAGTGCGGCAGCCACTTGTGGCCGCGCCCGGCCGCAACGACGGGGAAGCCGCAGGTGCGCGCCCAGTCCACCAGGTCGCAGATGAGGGCCGGCTGGTCGCCGAAAGCCAATGAATAGATCACGCCCGCTTCGGCGGCCTTGCGCGCCAGCAGCGGGCCGCAGAAAGCATCGGCTTCCACGGTGACGTTGACGACGTGCTTGCCGTTGGCGAACGCTGCCAGGCAATGATCGACGGCGGCGATCGGGTGGCCGGTGCATTCGACGATGACGTCGATCGCCGGGTGCGCAACGAGCGCCTGCCAGTCCTCGCCGATGTGGGTGGTGCCCGCCTTGAGCGCGGCATCCAGCGAGGCTGCCCGGGTCTGCTCGGCTTTCCACCCGACCCGTGCCAGGTTGGCGCGGGCGCCCTCGGGCGACAGGTCCGCGATGCCCACGAGGTGCACGCCTGGCGTGCGCGGAATCTGCGCGAGGTACATCGAGCCGAACTTGCCGGCGCCGATCAGGCCGATGCGCACCGGTTTGCCCGCCGCGGCGCGTTGTTGAAGTTTGGAGTGCAGGCTCATGCGGCCTTCTTCATTTCATCGAACGGCACGGAAGTGGTCTGCATCGCACTGGCGGGCACGCCGTCCTTCCACGGAAGGTCGACCGGATAGTCCTTCAGCAGGCAATCGTCGGGCAGGCATTCGATGCCCGTGAAGTCGCGATGCGCAATGTATTCGGGCCGCTTGAAGCGCCGGATGTGGTTGCTCACGGCGCACAAGCTCAGGTAGACGCTGACGCGGTTCCAGGGCGACAGGTTGCTGCTGGACGCATGCACCAGGCAGCTGTGGAACAGGATCATCGAGCCGGCCGGCCCCTTGGGGCTGACGATGCCACCGCTCTTGCCGCCGGCGCGCTCCACCAGCTTGGCGATCAGGGCATGGTCCACCGTCCAGAGCGGATAGCTGGTGGTGGTGAGGTCGTGTTTCGCTTCCACCACGCCCTTCTTGTGGCTGCCGGGGATGAACATCAGCGGCCCGTTGTACTCGTTCACGTCGTCCAGGAAGATCGCGACGTTCATGGCGCGCTCGGTAGGCATCATGTCGTCGTTCAGCCAGGTGCCGTAGTCCTGGTGCCATTGCCAGACGTCGCCTTCGAAGGCCATCTTGCCGTTGATCTTGAACTGGTGCATGTACACCTGTTCGTCGAAGAGGTCCATCACCGGCCGCACCATGCGCGGGTGCCGCGCCAGCTTGGCGAAAGGCTTGCTGTACATATGCGCCGCGAAGTTGGTGCGCACCGCGTCCTTGCCCTTCTCGCGCACGTTGTACGCCTCGCGGCGGCTGTACAGCTGCGGCACCTCGTCGGTCAGCGCCTTCATTTCCTCGCGGGTGAACTGCTGGGGAAAGAACAGGTAGCCCTCGCGGTCGAACTGCTCGAGTTGTTCCTTGGTAAGTTTCATCACTTGTCTCCTTCACGGGTCTTCAATACCTGGGTCAACCGCAGCGCCAGGTTCTCGCTGGCGCGCTGGCTGTGCTGCTCGATCAGCCGGGCGGCGCGATCCGCGTCGCCGGCGGCGATCGCCTTGGCGATCGCTTCATGTTCGTCCCACACGGTTTCGCGCTGCCGCGACTGCTGGAGCACCGCGCCCATCACGCGCCGCAGGTGGCGCCAGTGCTGGTGGGCGCTTTGCTCGATGAGGGGGTTGTGCGAGGCGGCATAGATCGCGTTGTGGAACGCCATGTCGGCGTCGATCATGGCCTTGACGTTCCGGCCGCGCGCGGCCTTGCGGCCCTGCTCGATCAGCTTGGCGTCGAGCCGGTAGCGGTGCGCCGCCGCCAGCCGCGCCGCCAGGGCGTCGAGCGCGCCGCGCACCTGGTACACCTTGAGGATCCACTCCGCATCCAATGGTGCGACCAGCACGCCGCGGCCGGGCGCGTCCAGCACGAAGCCGTCTTTCTTCAGCAGTCGAAGCGCCTGCAGCACGGGTTGGCGCGACACCGCCAGCCGCTCCGCGATGTCTTCCTGCGTGATTCGCTCGCCAGGAGCCAGCGAGCCGTCGCTGATCGCGTCCAGCAGGCTGCGATAGACCTGGTCGACCAGGTCGGGGGCGGCTTCAAGCTGGACCAGTTGGGCGGGCATGACAGACTCTGTATACAGAATACAGCGCAGGATAGTGCAGGGCCGGCGCTTTGGCAAGTCGGCGTCCAGCCGCCTGTCGGCCATGTGACAAGATTGGCCATGACAAAAAAATCGCCACCGATGAGCAAGCCGTACGACAGCGCATGGCTGGATCGCATGTACAACAACCGCGCGCTGGTGCCGCAGCATCCCGAGCACTTCCGGCGCTGGGCCGCCGACTCCGCCGAAACCATGCGCACCCAGCCCCGCCAATTGGATGTGCGGTATGGCGGCGGACCCAATGAGCACCTGGACATTTTCCCGTCCGCCGGCCACGACGCGCCGGTTCTGTTCTTCATCCACGGCGGCTATTGGCGGTCGCTGGACAAGCGCGACCACTCGTTCGTGGCCCCGGCATTCACCCGCGAAGGCGTGTGCGTGGTCGTGCCCAACTACGCCTTGTGTCCGGCTGTCACGATCCCCGAGATCGCGATGCAGATGGTTCGGGCCCTGGCCTGGACCTGGCGCAACATCGCGCGCCACGGCGGCGACCCGGCCCGCATCACAGTGGCCGGGCATTCGGCCGGCGGGCACCTGGCCGCGATGATGCTGGCCTGCCTGTGGCCGGTGTACGCCGCTGATCTGCCAGCCGACCTGGTAAAGGGCGCGCTGTCGATATCCGGGCTGTTCGACCTGGATCCGATCATGCACACGCCCTTCCTGCAACAGTCGCTGCAGCTGACGCCGCAGCAGGTTCGCCAAGCCAGCCCCGCGTTGCTGCCGCCACCGGACCGCGGCACCCTCTACACGGTGGCAGGCGGCGACGAAAGCGAGGAATTCCTGCGCCAGAACCGCCTGATCCGCGATGCCTGGGGCGAGAGCCGGGTGCCGGTGTGCGAATCGTTGCCGGGGTTGAACCATTTCACCGTGCTGGAGTCGATGGTTCAGCCCGGTCATCGACTGAACGGGCTCGCTTTGCAGTTGTTGCGAGTCTGAGTTTGAGGAATTTTTCATGAAGTGGTTGTACCTGGCGGCCTTGTGCCTGCTGCTCCAGGCGTGTGGCGGCAGCGGCGGATCCCCGGAGCAGGCGGCGGCTCCCCTGGCCGGCTGTTCGGTTACCGAGCAACGTGCATCCTTGCGCACGTTCATGGACGACCGCTACTACTGGTACACACAGTTGCACGCGCCGAACGACACGGCTGCGACCCTGGACGCCTATTTCCAGTCGCTGTTGTTCCGGCCGACCGACCGTTTCAGCTTCACCGAGTCCACCGCCGCCCACAACCTGCTCTTCGTCGAGGGACGGCGGGTCGGCTACGGCTACACCCTGGTCTGGGCCGACGTGGCCCAGACCGCCTTGCGCGTTCGCAACGTGGAGCCGCTGGGCCCGGTGGCGCGCGCGGGCCTGAGCCGCGGCGACACGGTACTGTCGATCGATGGCTACGGTCCTGACCAGATCGCCCAGGGAATCCTGCCGGTCGTCGATACGGTGGGCGTGCCGCGCAGCATCACGGTCCAGTCCGCTGGCGGGGTGACGCGCGTGATCGACGTCCTGTCCGAAGATTTTCCGCTCAGCCCGGTGGCGACCACCACCACGTTCGATGCGACGCGTGCCGGCTCGCCGGTCAAGGTCGGCTACATCGCCTACCACCAGTTCGTGGGCTACAGCGTGGCCAACCTCAACCTGGCTTTCATCCGTTTTGCCCAGGCCGGGATCGGCGAGCTGATTCTCGACCTGCGCTACAACGGCGGCGGCAGCGTGAACACTTCCCGCGACCTGGCCAGCATGATCGGTGGCGACCGCACCGCGGGCCAGCTGTACGCATTCCTGCGCTTCAACGACAAGCAGGCCAGCAGCACGCAGCAAGTGCGGTTCAACACGTCGAGCGATGATTTCGCGCTGCCGCTGCCGCGGGGCCTGCAGCGGGTGGTGGTCATCGCTGCGGGCGGCACCGCTTCGGCCAGCGAGCTCGTCATCAATGGGCTGAGGCCCTTCGTGAACGTCGTGCTGGTCGGCGACACGACTTACGGCAAGCCCTATGGATTCATTCCGCGCGACAACTGCGGGCTGACCTACAACGCCGTGCAGTTCGAGTCGCTCAACTCGCAGGGCGTCGGCGGCTACACCGCGGGTTTCGCGCCCGACTGCCAGGTGGCCGACGACCTCGAGCATCCGCTGGGAGATGCCGCCGAGGCGCGGGTGAAAGTGGCGCTGAACTACATCGCAACCGGCAGCTGCGGCGCCGCGGCCCTGTCGGGAAAGCTGGCCGCGCCCAAGCCGAAACCGCCGCCGCAGACCTTTGGCGAGACCTGGCCCAGCCAGATGTTCCGGGACTGATGCGCGCGGCGGCCGCCGCTACATCAACAGGTGCTCGCCGGCGTTGTCGCCGCCCAGGATCACGTAGTTCACCTTGCGGATGTCCACCAGTTTGCGGCCGCCGGCATAGCTGATGGAACTCTGGATGTCCTCCTCCATCTCGCGCAAGGTGTCGGACAAGCGGCCCTTCACCGGCTCGAGGATGCGCTTGCCCTCGACGTGCTTGTACTCGCCCTTGTTGAAGTCGGACGCGCTGCCGTAGTACTCCTTGTACAGCTTGCCGTCGACGTCGACGGTTTCGCCCGGGGACTCTTCGTGGCCGGCCAGCATCGAGCCGATCATCACCATGGTCGCGCCGAAGCGCACGCTCTTGGCGATGTCGCCGTGTTCCCGGATGCCGCCGTCCGCGATGATCGGCTTGGTCGCCACGCGGGCGCACCACTTCAGCGCCGACAATTGCCAGCCGCCGGTGCCGAAACCGGTTTTCATGCGCGTGATACAGACCTTGCCGGGGCCGATGCCGACCTTCGTGGCGTCGGCGCCCCAGTTCTCCAGGTCGATGATCGCCTCGGGCGTGCCGACATTGCCCGCGATGATGAAGGTCGAGGGCAATTTCTCCTTCAGGTGCGTGATCATGTTCTTGACGGTATCGGCATGGCCGTGGGCGATGTCGATGGTGACGTACTCGGGCGCGAGTCGTTGCGCGGCCAGCCGGTCCACCATCTCGTAGTCGGGCCGCTTCACGCCCACCGAGATCGAGGCGTAGGCGCCTTTGGCCTGCATGTCGCGCACGAACTTCGCGTTGTCCAGGTCGAAGCGGTGCATCACGTAGAAGTAGCCGTTTTTCGCCAGCCACAGGCAGATCCTTTCGTCCACCACGGTTTTCATGTTGGCCGGCACCACCGGGATGCGGAAGGTGCGCCCGCCCAGCTCCACGCCGGCGTCGCATTCCGAGCGGCTTTCCACGCGGCACTTGCGCGGCAGCAGCAGGACGTTGTCGTAATCGAAGATTTCCATACCAAGCTCCAGAAGGATCGTTGAAGAACGAAAGAGCGCTTGGACTGTGACCCGGCGGTTTTGCGGGAGAACCGCAAAAGCAAACCGGGCCGCAAAATGCTTGGGCCCGGTGCTTGATTTTACCCGCCGGACGGCGGGGACGCGCATTGCGATTGCGCGATAGCCCTTATATGGCCGCGAGCATCCTCCACCCAGCCCACCACCCGCAGCCGCTTGGGGTTGGCTCCCTCGGGAATGCTCAAAGGCCGTGACTCGAAAAGCCGCTTCTGCTCCTGTTTCGATAGCGGCATGGCGGCGTCCCAGGCTGGTTGCAGGGCATTTCGGACCAGATTGCGGGCGACCGGCGTGCCGTCGGCGCCGGCCGGAATGGTCTCCACCAGCAGCAGCCAGGCCTTCCAGGGCCCGCCGGCGCCGGGTTTGAGCTCGATCGAGGCGCCGACATAGCCGTTGTAGGCCAGGCCGTGCGCGACCCGCAGTTTGCGACCGGTGCCCGCAGCCTGGCTATGAGAGGTGTCCGTTTGGACCGGCGCAGCGCGGTGCAGGGCTTCCAGGCGCGCCACGCCATCGCGGCTGGCCGCAGCGGACAAGGGAGCGTCGTCCCCGCGGCTGCCCGGGACGATCCAGTCCAGCACCAGCTCGCCGCGCCCCGGCTGCGGCGTGCGGGCGTCGGCCCAGCAGGCCTCGCAATCGGCGTTGATGAATCGCTCGAGCAGCGCCACCGGCCGGGGCTGGGCGTCGCTGTCGCATGAGGACTGCGCCCGGACGGCAGAGCAAGCCAAGGCGAGGATGCAGGCGACGATGGGGGCGGCTCGTGACAGTTTGTTCATCGGTTGGGACCGGTTCGGTTCCTACAATGCCATATGTTCCCAGAAGTCGATGCGGCGTCCCCGCTCTTACAGAATCTCAACCCCGAGCAGGCCGCAGCCGTCACGCTGCCCAACGAGCATGCGCTGATCCTGGCGGGCGCCGGTTCCGGCAAGACCCGCGTGCTCACTACCCGCATCGCCTGGCTGCTGTCGACTGGCCAGATTTCTCCCGGCGGGGTGATGGCCGTGACCTTCACCAACAAGGCCGCCAAGGAGATGATGACGCGGCTGCAGGCGATGTTGCCGGTCAACGTGCGCGGCATGTGGATCGGCACTTTCCATGGCCTGTGCAACCGCTTCCTGCGCGCCCACTACAAATTGGCCAACCTGCCGCAAAGCTTCCAGATCCTGGATACCCAGGACCAGCTCTCGGCCATCAAGCGGCTGATGAAGCAGCACAACGTGGACGAGGAGCGCTTCCCTGCCAAGCAGACGCAGTGGTTCATCTCCGGCTGCAAGGAAGACGGCCTGCGTCCCAACGTGGTCGAGGTGCGAACCGAGGAAGACCGCAAGAAGGTCGAGATATACCAGCTTTACGAGGAACAGTGCCAGCGCGAGGGCGTGGTGGACTTCGGCGAGCTGATGCTGCGCAGCTATGAATTGCTGCGCGACAACGACCCGATCCGCGAGCACTACCAGCGGCGCTTTCGCCACATCCTGATCGACGAGTTCCAGGACACCAACAAACTCCAGTACGCCTGGATCAAGATGTTGGCCGGGCCGGAGAGCTCCGTGTTCGCCGTGGGCGACGACGACCAGAGCATCTATGCGTTCCGGGGTGCGCGCGTGGGCAACATGGCCGATTTCGTGCGCGAATTCCAGGTCCGCCACCAGATCAAGCTGGAGCAGAACTACCGCAGCCACAGCAACATCCTGGATTCGGCCAACGAGCTGATCAGCCACAACAAGACGCGCCTGGGCAAGAACCTGCGCACCGACCAGGGGCCCGGTGAGCCGGTGCGGGTGTACGAGGCGCCGACGGACCTGGCCGAAGCGCAATGGATGGTGGAGGAGATGCGGCACCTGGTGCGCGGCGACGGCGGCCCCGAGGGCGGCTGCGAGCGCAAGGAGATCGCGGTGCTTTACCGCAGCAACGCGCAGAGCCGGGTGATCGAAACCGCGTTGTTCAATGCGGCGGTGCCCTATCGCGTCTACGGCGGCCTGCGCTTTTTCGAACGCGCCGAGATCAAGCACGCGCTGGCTTACCTGCGTGTGCTGGAGAACCCCAACGACGACACCAGCTTCATCCGCGTCGTGAATTTCCCGCCGCGCGGCATCGGCGCGCGCAGCATCGAGCAATTGCAGGATGCGGCTCGCGCGGCCGGCTGTTCGCTGCACGACGCGGTGAGATCCACCACCGGAAAGGCGGGCGCCAACCTGGGCGCGTTCGTCGCGAAGATCGACGCGCTGCGCCAGCAGACCATCGACCTCACGCTGCGCGAAATCATCGAGCTGGTGCTGCAGGAATCGGGTCTCGTCGAGCACTACAAGAGCGAGCGTGAAGGCGCCGACCGGATCGAGAACCTGGAAGAACTGGTCAACGCCGCGGAAAGTTTCGTCACGCAGGAAGGGTTCGGGCGCGACGCCGTGGCGCTGCCGGTGGATGAACTCGGCCCCGGCCTGCTGCGCCAATCGCCGGCCAGCCAGGGGCTGGACCCTAGCCTGCCGGAGGTCAACGAGCCGGCGCCCGACTATGTCCCGCCCGACGCCGAGACGGGTGAAACCGTGTCGCCGCTGGCGGCTTTCCTGACCCACGCGGCATTGGAGTCGGGCGACAACCAGGCCCAGGCCGGCCAGGACGCGATCCAGCTGATGACGGTGCACTCGGCCAAGGGCCTGGAGTTCGACTGCGTGTTCATCAGCGGGCTGGAAGAGGGGCTCTTTCCGAGCGAGCGGTCGATGACCGAGATGGAGGGCCTGGAAGAAGAGCGCCGCCTGATGTATGTCGCGATCACGCGCGCGCGCAAGCGCCTGTACATGAGCTACTCGCAGACGCGCCTGCTGCACGGGCAGACCCGCTACAACGTCCGCAGCCGTTTCTTCGACGAGTTGCCCGAGGGTGCGCTGAAGTGGCTCACGCCGAAGAACCAGAACTTCGGCGGTTCGGCGTTCGGCTACGGCGCAGGCTATGCGACGTCACGTGGTGCGGCCGGAGGATTCAGCAAGGAGACCTTCGCCAGCCCGCCGGTGCCGGCGCAAAAGTCGCCCACGCACGGGCTGCGTTCCGGCATGAAGGTGTTCCATACCAAGTTCGGCGAAGGAGCGGTGATTTCGATCGAAGGGCAGGGCGACGACGCGCGGGCCCAGGTCAATTTCCCGCGGCACGGAATCAAGTGGCTGGCGCTTTCGGTGGCAAAGCTGACGCCGGTGCCCTAGGAGCCTGCGAAGCTAGTCACCCAGGTGGTGCCACTGCTCTTCGGTCAAGTTCTTGAGGAAGGCATGGACCGCATCGAGGGCGCCGTGCGCATCCGCCCACTCGATGTGGTCGCGCAGGCACATTCGCTTGGCCAGCGCCGGTGTGGCGGCCCAGGCGGCGCCGCCCAATGGCTGCGGCGGCTCCCAGCCGCGCGGGCCCTCTTTCTTGTCGGGCAGCAGCTCATACAACTGCTGCCACTGGACCGGCTGCGGGCACATCCGATTGTTGCGGCGCGCCTCTGCCATGACTTCAGCGATGGACGCGCGCTTGGCGGCGGGCGCCGTATTGCCGATGGGTGCGGCCGGCGTTGCCCTCAGCGGCGCGGGTTCGGTCTTGGCGTAGCGCCGGTCTCCCTTGGGCTGCGGCCCGGCCGGCGGCAACGGCCCCGGCACCGACGCGGGGGCCGTATCGGCGTAGACGCCGTTTTGCTTGGCAGCGAGCGAGGAGAACAGGTCCCACGCGGAGTCGGAGTTTTGCTCGCTCGCCTCCGGCGCAGGTATCGCGTCGCCTGGAACGTAAGGCTGGTCCAGACTTCCGGAGCGCGGAGATGACGAGGGCTGTTTGGACATGTACTGCTTATGAATTGTTACATTCTAGCGATGCGGCCGGGTTTTCATGCGCATTCGATGTGATTTATTGCCGCATCCGGGCGGCGTTACGTGGCGTGTGTGTGTCACCCACAGTCACTCAAAGGAGCCTCCATGAACAGTAAACATTTCCTCGTAGTGTTGGGCGCGTTTTGCGCCATGGCCCATGCCGTCGACACGCCGGGCAACAACCCCAACGTTCGCGCCCCGTCCTTGAACGAGCGGCTGGCCGCCGCCCGCAAGGCGATCGACGCCAAGGAGTGGAGCCGCGCGATGTCCGAACTGAATATCGCCGCGCGCGAGGAGCCGCGCAACGCCGACGTGCACAACCTGCTGGGCTACACCTACCGCAAGCGCGCCAGTCCTGACTTGCCCAAGGCGTTCGAGCACTACAACACGGCGCTCAAGCTCGACCCGCGTCACAAGGGCGCGCACGAATACATCGGGGAGGCCTACCTGATGGACAAGAAGCCCGACGAGGCCGAGAAGCATCTGGTGGAGCTCGAGAAGATCTGCGGCAACAAGTCGTGCGAGGAATACACCGACCTGGCGAAATCGATCGCCGACTACAGGGCAAAAAAATAGAAGGACAAGTCCCGCGAAGCGGGCTTGTTCTCACCTTTGCATGTTCATCGCTGGATGCGCGCTCGGCGGGCGTTCTTCCATGTAGCCCTGTCCGTCCTTCACGCCCTTCCTGCCGGCGATCTCCCAGGCCGTGCGCTGGTCGACCAATTTGGCCAGGTATTCCATCTCCTCGTCGGTGTGGTTGATCGCCTTGGCCGGCGTCAGCATGCGGCCGTTCTTGGGCTCCACCTCGCCCCAGAACGACTGGTGGTATTCGGATTGCGACACCGTCCTGTCCTGCCCGGCGTTCATGTCGACCGTGCCGTAGCAGTTGCAGAAATAGCTGCGATAGCTTTGCTCCGGAAAGACCTCGGTGTACACGCCGGTGCCCCGGATGCCCGCGGTCAACGTGGGCGTGACGATCTGCCGCGGAACGCCCTTGCCCCAGACGCTCGCCACGGCGCCGGTCAGCATCCGCAACACGCTCACGGCGTTGAGGGTGGCGCCGCGTTCGACCGTGAAGCGCGAGTTCTGGCGCACCAGGTACGACGAGTTGCCCACCACGAACACCAGTTGCGAATTGGGGCCGGTCTCCAGGCTGTCGCCGGTCTGGATGGTCTGCTGCTGCATCAGCCGCTGGCCGTTGAGCAGCGCGTCGCCGCGCAACTCCACGATGTTGCTGCGCTGCTGCGCCTGCGCCGCAGCGAACCCGCCCATGGCAGTCCAGGCCGCGGCCGCTTGCAGGAAATCGCGGCGCTGGAACCACGTGACCTCTCTTTCAGTGCGGCCTTGCAAGGTGTGCTGTGTCATGAGGGCTCTCCGGGGGGTTGTTGTTCGGTGTCCGACGTGGCGACAAAACTATCACGAAAGGTGAAATAGATGGAGGTGGAAAACATGGCCGCCATCAGCAGGGCAGCGGGCATCATCACCGCGCGCGCCGCTGTCGGCCCGCCCAGCAAGCCGCCCAGAAGGCCGAACGCGGTGCCGACGATCAGGAAGACCGCGAGCCACGCCGTGCCGAACACCAGGAAGGCGCCGAAATTGCGCAGGCATGCCACCAGGCTGAAGAACAGGCTCTTGGCCGGCGTCACGCCATGCCAGTGCACCAGCGCCGGCGCGTGCCAGAACATCAGGAACAGCGGCGTGTGGAAGGCCAGGGCAAGCAGCGTCGTGGTATCGATCTCGCCAACGCCGGGCGCCGGCGTGCCCGCCAGCAGCGAAGCCAGGCTGGTGGCAAGCAGGGAACCGGCCGTGTAGAGGACGCCCAGCAACAGCATGGCGCGGACCCGCTGGCGGCCGGCGCGAAACGCGCTGATCAGCACCGAGGGCATCGGAAAGCGTCCTTTGGTCGCCTCCTCCGACGCGGCCATCAGGCCGAGCGTCGCCGCGGGCACCAGCAGGCCGCCGACCAGCACGCCGACCACCGGCACCTGTGCAACCAGGATCACGGCCGCCATGTACATGAGGAACAGCCCGGCGAGCGCCAGCGGCTGCCGGAAGAAAGTCTGGATACCGAGCTTGACCCATTGAATGCCAGTTCGTGCGGGAACGATGTTGAGTTTCATTGGCAGGTACGTGATGGGAGTCGGATTGGACGCGGGTTTCTTGCCGCGCGGGTCCGCGGCAGGTCCACTAGCGTGACATATTTAACGCCGGCGGGTTCGCTGGCGGGTTTCGGCCGTTCAAAGCCGAGGGCTGGCAGGGTGCAGCACCCGCTCGCGCAGCACCCGCTCGAAATGGGACGGATCGTGCGGCTTGAGCATCGCTGCCTCGCGCGGCAGGTGGAAATCCCACAGGCGTGAGACCCAGAAGCGCAGGGCGCCGGCGCGCAGCATCGCCGGCAACAACTGGCGTTCCGCGGCGGCCAGTGGCCGCACGGCAGCGTAGGCACGCAGGAATGCGGCCGCGCGCTCGGCGTCGCCGGCGCCGGTGGCCAGGTCGACGCACCAGTCGTTCAGGCAGACGGCGATGTCGAACAGCCAGCTGTCCACGCCGGCGAAATAGAAGTCGAAGAAACCGGTGAGCCGGCCTTGCTCGAACATCACGTTGTCGCGAAACAGGTCGGCGTGGATGGCGCCGCGGGGCAGGGCGGCGTAGGCCGAACTCGCGGCGACATGGTTCTGGAAGGCCAGTTCGCTGCGCAGCAGTGCGGCCTGGCTGTCGTCGGTGTAGGGCAGGACCACCGGCACGATCTCGTTCCACCAGGCCAGGCCGCGCAGGTTGGGCTGGCTGCGCGGATAGTCGCGCGCCGCCAGGTGCATGCGCGCCAGCATCTCGCCCACCGCGGCGCAATGA
>JAQGMS010000019.1 GCA_028292245.1 Ramlibacter sp. | reverse complement strand
CTGTCGGCGCAAGACCGCGCGCTGGCGCGCGAGAAGTGGCTGTACGAGCAGCTGCTGGACCAGTTGCAGCCCTTCGTCCCCGCGCTCACGCGCCTGGCCCGCGCGCTGGCGTCGCTCGACGCGTTGTGCGCGCTGGCCGAACGCTCGCTCACGCTGAACTGGTGCCGCCCGCAGTTCATGAAAGAGACCGGCATCGAGATCGAACGAGGACGCCATCCGGTGGTGGAAGCGCGGCTGGCCGAAACGTCGGCCGGCACCTTCATCGCCAACGACACGCGCCTCGGCCCCAGGCAGCGCATGCAAGTCATCACCGGGCCCAACATGGGCGGCAAGTCCACCTACATGCGGCAGGTGGCGCTGATCTGCCTGCTGGCCGGCATGGGCTCGTATGTGCCCGCCAGCGCCTGCCGCCTCGGCCCGATCCACGCCATCCACACCCGCATCGGCGCGGCCGACGACCTGGCCAACGCGCAATCCACTTTCATGCTGGAGATGACCGAAGCGGCGCAGATCCTGCACGCCGCCACGCCGCAGAGCCTGGTGCTGATGGACGAGATCGGCCGCGGCACTTCCACTTTCGACGGGCTCGCACTGGCTTCGGGCATCGCCGCGCACCTGCACGACAAGACCCAGGCGTACACGCTGTTCGCCACGCACTACTTCGAACTGACCGAATTCCCGGCCAAGCACCACGCCGCCGTCAACGTGCACGTCAGCGCCGCCGAGTCCGGTTCGGACATCGTGTTCCTGCACGAAATCCAGCCCGGCCCGGCCAGCCGCAGCTACGGCATCCAGGTGGCGCGGCTGGCCGGCATGCCCGCGGCCGTGGTCAACCATGCCCGGCACGCGCTGGCCGCGCTGGAAACCCAGCAAACGTTGAGCCGCGAGCAGGTAGACTTGTTCGCAGCCCCGCCCGCCGCCGAAGCGCCCGCGCACAGCGCCGTCGAAGCAGCCGTGGCGGCCCTGAACCCCGACGCGTTGAGCCCGCGCGAAGCGCTCGATGCCCTGTACGCTTTGAAGAAGCTTGGAGATAAGTCATGACCTATGGCGTCGGCATCAAACTCAACGCGGGGCTGGTGTTCCTGTCCGACTCGCGCACCAACGCGGGCGTGGACAACATCAGCACCTTCCGCAAGATGATCATCTACGAGCGGCCCGGCGACCGCTTCATGGTGCTGCTGTCGGCCGGCAACCTCAGCATCTCGCAGTCGGTGCGCGAAATCCTGCAGGTCGAGCAGCTCAAGGAGCGCGGCGAGGACGCCGAGCCGATCACCATCTGGAACGCCAAGAGCATGTTCGATGCGGCCCGCGTGCTGGGCAACGCGGTGCGCCACGTGTACGACCGCGACGCCGAGTCGCTGAAAAACTCCGGCGTCGAGTTCAACGTGTCGCTGATCTTCGGCGGTCAGATCCGCGGCGAGGGCATGCGGCTGTTCCTGGTCTATTCGGCCGGCAACTTCATCGAGGCGACGCCCGAGACGCCGTACTTCCAGATCGGCGAATCCAAGTACGGCAAGCCGGTGCTGGACCGCGTGATCACGCCCGATACGCCGCTGGACGAAGCGGCCAAGTGCGCGCTGGTGTCGATGGACTCGACCATGAAGTCGAACCTGTCGGTCGGCCCGCCGCTGGACCTGGTGGTGTACGAAACCAACCGTTTCGAGACCGACAAGATCGTCAGCATCGACATGCACAACCCCTACTACCGCATGCTGCACGGCAGCTGGGGCCAGAAGCTGCGCGAGGTGTTCGACAGCCTGGAAGACCCGGTGTGGGACGACGCCGCGACCGATACGCCGCTGAAAGTCGCAGACGGCCGCAGCAAGCCGCTGAAAAAGATCACCCGGCCGGAAGAACGCCTGATCTGACGGGAGGCTGTCAGTGCGCCTGCGCACTGAACTCCAAAGTTTTCATCGGCACTGCTGCAGTGCAGCAATTGTGGCCCTGTCCTACAGTGCGGGCCTGTCCGGCACCCCATATTGAGGGCATGGACTCAACACAAGCACTCGGATCAACCTTACGCGCCCCGCCGCTGTCCCTGCTGGCGACCGAACCCTTGCGCGCCTTCCTGGACTATGTCGCGGCGCGCGTGGGCCGTCCCGCCGAGCCGATCGGCGACGGCCATCCTGTCGTGGTCTATCCCGGGCTCGCGGGCGGGGCCATGACCACCCTTCACCTGCGGCGCTTCCTGAAAGACTCGGGCTTCACCGTTCACGACTGGGCCGGCGGCATCAACACCGGCCCCGAGGGAGTCCTCGACGAATGGCTGGCCGGACTGGAACAGCGCGTGCAGGACCTGCACCGCTCGCATGGCCGCAGGGTCAGCCTGGTCGGCTGGAGCCTGGGCGGCGTCTACGCGCGGGAAATCGCCAAGCGATGTCCGGACCGGGTGCGCCAGGTCGTCACGCTCGGCACACCCTTCGGCGCGCTCGGCGGCGCGAACCACGCCGGCGCCGTCTACAAATTGTTCAAGCGGGATGCCGAGCCGCTCACGCCCGAACTGGAAGCACGGCTGCGCCAGTGCCCGCCGGTGCCCACGACCTCGATCTACAGCAAGACCGACGGCATCGTGTCGTGGCGCGGCTGCATCGAGAAAAGGACCGGCCGCTCCGAAAGCGTGGAGGTCGCGGCAAGCCACCTGGGCATGGGCACCCACCCGGAAGTGTTGCGCATCGTCGCCAACCGGCTGGCGCAGCCCGAAGGCCAATGGCGGCCGCTCAAGCGCAGCGAGCGCCTGGGCCGCGGCTGATCAGCCCGCCCAGGTCACCACGCCGCTCCAGGCGGTGGCCAGCACCACGATGCCGAACGCGATGCGGTACCACGCGAACGGCGTGAAGCTGTGGGTGGAGATGTAGCGCAACAGCCAGCGCACGCACAGCCAGGCGCTGACGAACGAGAACACCAGCCCCACGATGAACATCGGCAGGTCGGCCATCGACAGCAGGGCCCGTTCCTTGTAGAGGCTGTAGACGCCCGCGCCGATCAGCGTCGGGATCGCCAGGTAGAACGAGAAATCCGTCGCTGCCTTGCGCGACAGCCCCAGCAGCATGCCGCCGATGATGGTGGCGCCGCTGCGGCTGGTGCCCGGAATCATCGCCAGGCACTGCACCAGGCCCACCTTGAGCGCGTCCTTCCAGGTCATCTCGTCGACCTCGTTCACGCGGACCACCGCCTGCTGGCGCTTCTCGGCCCACAGGATGATGAAGCCGCCGAGGATGAAGGTGCTGGCCACCACGGCCGGCGTGAACAGGTTCTCCTTGATCGCCTTGCCGAACAGCAAGCCCAGCACGACAGCGGGCAGGAAGGCGATCAGCACGTTGAGCGCGAAGCGCTGTGCTTTTTCCTGGGTGGGCAGCGCGACCAGCGTCTCGCGGATCTTCTGCCAGTACACGATGATCACCGCGAGGATCGCGCCGGTCTGGATGGCGATGTCGAAGACCTTGGCCTTCTCGTCATCGAAGCCCAGCAAGGCGCCGGCCAGGATCAGGTGGCCGGTGCTTGAAATCGGGAGAAATTCGGTGAGGCCCTCGACCACACCCATGACCGCGGCCTTGGCCAGCAACACGACGTCCACATGCGCTCCTTGAAAGAGCGCGCATTATCGCCGCCGCGCGCTGTCAGGCGGCTTGCAATGACTTTGCCGGATAGCCGCGCTGCTCCAGGTCGTACTTGTCTTCCAGCGCCGCGGCCGTGACCTCGCGCCTGACTTGCGACGTCAGCACCGGCGCCAGCCACCCCATCAGGAACGGCAGCGGCAGCCGAATGGTGATGTCCACCTCGGTGCCGTCCTGCCCGCCCGCAGCCGCCGGCTTGAATGCGAAGTCGAGCGAGCCGCCCTTGTTGAAGCCCTGCACCGACACGTCGTGGATGCTGCCGTCGTCGGCGATCGTGCGTTCGAACAGGTCACGCTGCCTGATGCCCAGCAGCTTGACCTCCTGCGTGAAGCGGGCGCGCTGCGGCTCCTGCGCCAGCACTTCGAATTTCAGTTTCGGGTGGACGTTGGTGTCGATGTGGTGGTACAGGTCGGCGAATTGCGACCGCACCGCCGGCAGCGGCGCCTTGATCCAGATCTGGTGCTTGACTTCGACAGTACGGGACATGGCGGCTCCTGTTGAGTTCGATGCATTCAATACGACCCAGCGCGTCTGCTGGATGCATCCAGCGGGCCGGGCGGCGCGTAGTCGACATATGACAGCCCTGGCGTACGCCACCGCGACCCCTTTAACTTTCGTGCTAGCCTTCCAGCGAAGCATGCAAGAGCCCGTACTCGACCCTCCCGGCGCCGCCGAAGTACGCGACCGGCAGTGGGCTGCCCTCCTGGCGGCGGCAGCCGGCGGCGACGCGCGCGCCTTCGAATCCTTCTACAGCGGCACCGTGCGTTATGCGATGGCCGTGGTGCGCCGCGTCGCCGGCGGCACGCACGCCGAGGACATCCTGGCCGACTGCTATTTCCAGGCCTGGCGCAACGCCGCGCAGTTCGATGCGCAGCGCGGCAGCGCGCTCGGCTGGCTGCTGAGCATGGCGCGCAGCCGGGCGCTGGACCGGATGCGCCAGGAGATGGTGCGGCACGGCGGCCTGGCGGGCGCGCCTGCTTTCGATGCCGACAACACGGAAGCCACACCCGATCCCGGGCCGGACGCACTGCTGGAAAGCCTGCAGTCATCCTCGCGCCTGCACGGTGCGCTTGCGCAACTTTCGGCCAACGAGCGCTGGGTGCTGGGGCTGGCCTTTTTCCGCGACCACACGCAAAGCGAAATCGCCGCCCTCACCGGCCTGCCGCTGGGCACCGTGAAGTCCCTCATCAACCGGGCGCAGCACAAGTTGCGCGAGACCCTGCAATGAGCGAACAGCACAACTCCGCCCTCGACCCCGACATCGTCGAAGCGCTGGCGGCGGCGCAGGCGCCCGAGGACACCGGCGATGCGGCGGCGTTGCAGCGGGTGCGCTCGCGTGTCATGCAGCGCATCGCGGCCGATTCGGCGCCGCATCACCTCACCATTCCCGCCGACGCCGGCAATTGGCACGGCTTCCTGCCGGGCATCCAGCGCAAGGTGCTGCATGAGCAGGGCGGTGTGATGTCCTATCTGCTGAAGTTCGCATCGGGCGCCGTGCTGCCCGCGCATCGGCACCCGCACGACGAGGAGTGCGTCGTGCTGGAAGGCCGGCTGCGCGTCGGCGAGTTGACGCTGGGCCCGGGCAGCTTCCACATGGTCCGGCAAGACGTGCTGCATGCCGATATCGCGTCGGACGACGGCTGCGTGATCTACCTGCGTGGCGCCTCGCCCAAGGCAGAGCATCTGGTCTGACTTCCGGTCGCGGCTGGCGCCGACAAATCCGCCATGCGCGCGCGTGCACAGTGGACTCGTCACAAGCGGGAGCCAACCATGTCCACGGAACGCACCATCTACCGTATCGAAGCCGCGCCGGGCGATGCCCCCCGGGCTGTCGAGCAGCCCAATGGTGACCTTCTTGTGCCCGCCGACGTGCGGCCGCTGATCGCGCAAGCACTGCTCCAGGCCGAGCTGGCGCTGGCCAAGGACCAGCAGGTCGATCTTCCCTCGCTGAAGCAGGCCCGCCGCCTGCTCGGCATCGAGCAGCCGGACACCCGGCGCCAGTGGCTGGCCAACCTGTACCGCGTCCGCCCGATCTAGCAAGCCTGCATTTCACGCCCCGGCGGCTGCATTTCGCGCCGCATTCCGGCGTTTTCGTCTTTTCCCGGTGGCCCGGCGCGGCCCCCGTCGGCACAGTCCATCCATCGAACGACTGCCAGCCCAGGAGAAGACCATGCCACTCGCGCCCGAAATCGCCATCCACGTCACCGCCGCCATCGGCGCAGTGGTGACCGGCCCGATCGCGCTGTGGGCCCGCAGGGGCCGCCTGCAGCGCCCGAAGCTGCACCGCGCGTTCGGCTACGCCTGGGTCACACTGATGATCGTCACGGCCATTTCCGCCCTCTTCATCCAGGGCGGCCGGCTCCCCAACATCGCCGGCTTCTCGCCGATCCACCTGCTGGTTCCCGTCACCCTGGTGGCCCTGTTCGCCAGCTTCTACCTGCTGGCCAAGGGCAACATCACCGGCCACCGGCTGGTGATGCAGCGCCTGTACATCGGCGCCTGCGTGGTGGCCGGCTCGTTCACCCTGCTGCCCAACCGCTTCCTGGGCCACCTCGTGCTGGGCCAATGGCTCGGCATTGCCTGATTTCCTTCCCTTTGCACATTCCTTCCAGGAGAAAACCATGCTGATCGAAATGCTCATCAACCAGCCGCAGATGCTGGGCCTCGTCCTCAAGAACACACCGTCCTGGGTCTGGGGGATGCTCGTCGCCCTGATCTGGCTGGGCCTGTCCCAAGCCAGGGCGCGCACCGCCGGCCTGGCGCGCGTCAGCGTCATGCCGGTCGTGATGACGACGCTGTCGCTCTGGGGCATCGTCGCGGCCTTCGGCAAGTCGCCGATGTTCGGCTACGTGATGCTGGCCTGGATGTTCGCCGCGGCCGTGATGCTGGCGGTGATCACGCCGATGGCCGTGCCGCGCGGCACCGAGTACGACGCCGCGACGCGCACCTACAGCATGCGCGGCAGCTGGATCCCGATGCTGCTGATCCTGGGCATCTTCCTGACCAAGTACATCGTGGGCGTGGAACTGGCCATGAAGCCCAGCCTCGCGCACGACGGCCAGTACACGCTGGTGGTCGGAACGCTCTACGGCCTGTTCAGCGGCATCTTCACCGGCCGCGCCGCCCGCCTGTGGCTGCTGGCCCGCCGGCCTTCCACTCTCGCCTTCAACACCTGAACCTCTCGATCAAGGAGAACCCTCATGAACGCAGCACTCGACTCCCGCGGCCAGGACATCGAACGCATCGCCCGCAAGCGTGCCGGCGCCAAACTGGGCTGGTACATCCACGCCACCGTGTTCATCGCCGTCAACCTGATGTTCGCCCTGGTCGCAGCCACCAGCGGCCGCAACTGGGTGATGTTCCCCGCGATGGGCTGGGCCCTGGGGCTGGCGATCCACGGCGCCGTCGTGTTCCTGGTCACCGGCGGCGCGGGCTTGCACGAGCGGCTGGTGCAGTCGGAACGCAATCGCCTGTCGCTGCAGCGGGACCCCTGGTAAGCGCATATGTACAAGTACCTCATAGTCTGCGTCCTGGCCTTCGCCGCGGCGTGCGCGCAAGCGGCGGTCGGGCTGGCCCAACTGCCCGGCATCCCGGGCGAGGGCCCGGTCACGGTCTACTACCCGGCCGCTGGGCAAGACACCGCGGTTCAGCGTGGCCCGTTCACGCTGCAGCTCGCGGCCAACGCGCAAGCCGTGCGCGGCAACGGCCGGCTGGTCGTCATCTCGCACGGCTCGGGCGGCAACGCCTGGGTCCACAGCAACCTGGCGCGCACGCTGGTGCAAGCCGGCTTCATCGTCGCGATGCCCGAGCACCGTGGCGACAACGCCCGCGACCCGTCCACGCCCGGCCCCGAAAGCTGGAAATTGCGCCCCGCGGAAGTCTCGCGCGCCATCGACGCCGTTGCGCAAGAGCCGCGCTTCGCCGCGCTCCTGTCGTTCGACAAGGTCGGCATGTACGGCATGTCGGCCGGCGGCCACACCGCGCTCAGCCTGGCCGGCGGGCGCTGGTCACCGGCAGAATTCCGCCGGCACTGCGAAGCCGACATCGCGGACGACTTCCCCTCTTGCGTCGGCCTGGCCACCAAATTGCGCGGCGACTTCCTCGACGGCGTCAAGAAAACCGTGGCCGTCGGCGTGATCCGCCAGCGCTTCGGCGACGAGGCCTGGTACACCCACACCGACCCGCGCATCAAGGCCATCGTCGCGGGCGTGCCCTCCGCCGCCGACTTCGACGCCGCCTCGCTGGCCAACCCGCCGGTGCCCCTGGGCTTCGTCACGGCGCGGCAAGACAAGTGGCTGAACCCGCGCTTCCACAGCGACCGCATCCTGGCGGCCTGCAAGACCTGCGAGCTGGTCGCCGACATGCCCACCGCCGGCCACGGCGCGCTCTTGTCGCCGCCGCCGCCGATGGAGATGCTGGGCGAGATCGCGACCGACCTCTTGTCCGACCCGCCGGGCTTCGACCGCGCCGCCATGCCCGAGGTGGATCGCAAGATCACCGCCTTCTTCAGCAAGCATCTGCTGCCCTAGAATGCCCTTGTCCGCCTCCACTCCCCCATGACGCAGCTGTCCCCCGAAGAAATCGAACGCCTCGCGCACAAGCGCGCCGGCGCCAAGCTCGGCTGGTACTTCCACCTGGCCGTGTATGTGGCCGTCAACGGCTTCATGCTGGCGCTGACCTACTTCGGCCTGCGTTCACGTCCGTGGTCGATGTACCCGGTGCTCGGCTGGGGCCTGGGCGTGGTGCTGCACGGCATCTCGGTGTTCCTGCTGGGCGCGGGCGGCGGCTTGCGCGAGCAGCTGGTGCGTAAGGAGCGCGAACGGCTGCTGCGCCAGCAGAACGACAGCTCCAACCGCGTATGAACACCGACTGGGTCGCCAAGCTGCGGCACATGCTGCAGGTGCTGGCCTTTTGCCTGGTCATCGCCACCATCCAGTACGCCTTCCAGCCCGAGCGGCCCTATGGCCCGCCGGTGGTGTACTCGGTGTTCATCGGCATGTTCACCTGGGCCATCATCGACCTGGGCCGCGAGCTGTTCCCTTCCAGCGCCGAGACCGGATGGCCACGCGGCTTCGCCGGCCTGGCGCTGGTGCTGGGCGGCATCGTGGTGGGCTATTTCGCGGGCAACTTCATCGGCGACATGTTGTGCCTGTACTTCGGCTTCTACCCGTCCGGCCCGGCGCCGGACCGGGAAGCGCAATTGCGCACCTCGATCCTCATCACCGCGATGGCGGGCATCGCCGGCAGCTACTACTTCTACAGCGTCAACAAGAGCGCCTACCTGGAACGCAAGATGGGCGAGGCGCGCAAGCACGCCAACGAGGCGCGGCTCAAGCTCCTGGAAACGCAACTCGAGCCGCACATGCTGTTCAACACGCTGGCCAACCTGCGCGCGCTGATCAGCGTCGACCCGCAGCGGGCGCAGGGCATGCTCGACCACATGATCGCGTACCTGCGCACCACGCTCAACGCCTCGCGCGCTGCCACGCATACGCTGCAGGCCGAGTTCGACCGCCTGCGCGATTACCTGGAGCTGATGGCGATCCGCATGGGCCCGCGGCTGGCTTACTCGCTGGAGCTGCCGCCCGACCTCGCGCAGCACCCGGTGCCCGCGCTGCTGCTGCAGCCCCTGGTGGAAAACTCGATCCAGCATGGCCTGGAGCCGAAGGTGGAAGGCGGCAGGGTCACCGTGAGCGCGCGGCGCGACGGCAATCGATTGGTGCTGGAAGTGTCCGACACCGGCGTCGGGCCTTCGGGCGCGGCCAAGGGCGACCAGGGCTTCGGCATGACACAGGTGCGCGAGCGCCTGGCCACCTTGCACGGCGCGGACGCCAGCATCGACTTCGCGGCGGCCGAGCAAGGCGGCGCGCGCACCATCCTTCGCCTGCCGCTGCAACCGACATGACCACGCCCGCCGCCAGCGCGCTGATCGCCGAAGACGAGCCGCTGCTGGCAGCGGCGCTGCAAGCCGAACTTGCGCGGGCCTGGCCCGAGTTGCGCATTGCCGGCACCGTGGGCGACGGCGCCTCGGCCGTCACGCAGGCCCTGGCGCTGCGGCCCGACGTGCTGTTCTTCGACATCCGCATGCCGGGACAAAGCGGGCTGGACGCTGCCGTCGAGCTGGCCGACGAATGGCCGCAGGACCAGCCCTTCCCCGTGCTGGTTTTCGTGACCGCGTACGACCAGTACGCCGTGCAGGCGTTCGAGACGCAGGCGGTGGACTACCTGCTCAAGCCGGTGCAAAGCGCGCGCCTGAAAAAAACCGTGGCCAAGGTGCAAGAAGTGCTGGCCAAACGCGCGCAGGGCGGCGGCGATTTCGAAGCCACGCTGGGGCAGTTGCGCAGCCTGCTGGGGACGGTGAACGCGCCTTCGCAATTGCAAGGCCCACTGAAACTGATCCAGGTCAGCGTTGGCACCAGCATCCGCATGGTGCCGGTGGAAGAAGTCGTGTACTTCGAAGCCGCCGACAAGTACGTGCGGGTGCTGACCGAGGGCCACGAGTACCTGATCCGCACACCGCTGAAGGAGTTGCTGCCGCAACTGGATGCGCAGCGCTTCTGGCAGGTGCATCGCGGCACCGTGGTGCGCGCCGACGCCATCGACAGCGTTACCCGCGACGAAGCCGGCAAGTTGTTTTTGCTGCTGCGCGGCCGTAAGGACAAGCTGCCGGTCAGCCGGCTCTACGCGCACCTGTTCAAGGCGATGTAAGCAGACTTTCGACCCCGTCTGTCAGCCTTTGTGGGCGCCGTCCTACAACAAAAAGCGAAGGCTCAGCGTCTACTTCCTAGCAATCACCCCGACTCCTCTGAGTCCCCTCCTCCTCCGGGGTGAGCTGGTCCGGCCCTCCGTCCCGCGACTGGCATATTGCCCCCGAGCCCGAAAGGCTTGGGGGTTCTTTTTTTGGAGCGAACGATTAAGGCAAGCTACGCGCGTTTCTGGGCACTCGCGCGCGGTTAACACCATTCGTTGGCCGCAGGCAACGGGTCAAGTCCCAAGCGTGCACAAGGCCGGCCCGTGGAAACTGGGGCTCCCCGCCCACCACAGGAGCCGCGACGTGCTGCAGTACCTTATGACCCGATGGCGAGGCCCTGCCGCTGCCGCATCGCTGGCCTTGTTGGTGGCGGGGTGCGGAGGCGGGTCCGACGCGGGGCTTGGCCAGGCGCAAGCGCCATTGGCCGCGCCGCCCTTGCGGGCGGCCGCCTTGCCCGACCCCAGCGCCGCGGACCTCCTCATGAATTTCGGCGAAGCGGGGTACTCGCAGTACTTCCCCAGCCACCAGCCGACGCAATCGTCGTACCCGCCCTTTTTGTTTCGCTACTACTCCGCCACGAACACCTACCTGGGCGTGGTCGTGCAACCGTCGAACACGTATACCGCCAGCGGTGTGTACGTGATGGGCGGCGCCTTTGGCGGCAGCCCGATGTACGTCGGGCAGCTTGGTGAATTCGTCTTCGCCTGGGACACGGCGGGCGCCAATTGGGACCAGACCCCCTGGCAATGAACAACGCCCTACACAACATCCGGAGAACACTCACCATGCGCAACACTCTCGTCGCTTTTCTCGTGGCCGTAGCCGCGCCCTGCGTCTTTGCCGACGCGTCCGTGCCCTATACCTTTTCGGCGGGCTCGCCGGCCAAGGCCGCGGACGTCAATGCGAATTTCACTGCGCTCGTCAACGCCATCAACGCCGTGGGCGCGCGCGTGTCCAAGCTCGAGGGCCAGATCACGCAGGCCGACCTTGCCGGCACCTACTCGATCCAGCGATTCCAGGCGGAGCTTGGGGGCGACCCAGGCTCGCACGTGGCTGTGTACGTCGCAGGCGGCACGCTCACGCTCGTGGCTGACGGCACTGGCACGTTCATCGGGCCTGCGGAGACCGGCACCCAGCTGAACGTGCAAACCCGCTCGGTGGCGCCTTTTACAGGCGCTGGAGGAAGCAGCGGCCCGATCACCTGGAGCTACTCCGGTGGTGTCGTGAACATGCTCGGCGGGACGCTGGCCGTGGTGGCAGGCGGACGCCTCCTCATCAAGGTTGGCAGCACCTCGAGCGATGGCACGGCCCACGTGATGCTGCTCACGCGGACCAATTGACGGGCGCGCCCCGCCGGATTCGCGCTTGGCCAAAAAAAAAGGCCCCGGTGCTCATGCACTGGGGCCCAGCCTTGGAGATCGGTACTTAGTAGCGGACGTACGCCACTTGATGGGGGTGCCGGTTGAAGTGCCGGCGGCCGTAGTAGTTGCCGTAGTACACCCGCGACGGGCGCACATAGACCGGCGTGCTGTAGACGATCGGACCCGGCTCGTAGTAGACCGGGGCGGGTTGGTAATAGACCGGAGCCGCATAGACCGGCGGGTAGAACATCGGGCCATTCGACACGCCGATGTTCACGCCCGGGGCCACGTTGGCGCCGACCGAGAAATACACATTGCCGCGGGCCTGTGCCACCGAGGCGGTGCCGGCCGCTGCCAAGACCAGCGCCACCGCTGCTGCCTTGCCGAAAACTGAACTGCTGAACTTCATGACTGCTCTCCTGTTGTTGAGGGCGCTCCCAAATAGGCCCTTGCCTTTGATTAAACGCACCAGGGGCCGGGATGACTACCCACTGCACAGTCAAAGCCGTTGCCAGACGTAACCCATAGGGCCTCGAATGTGACCAGGATCACATCGGCCCGGCCCGCAGAGCTGCCGCCCGAACCTCGTCAACACCCGTGAAACACATCCATACGTGGCGCTTTGTCCGTCAATTCAGACGATGGGGGCCTACAAGTTGGCACGCTAACGAGTCGAACATGAGACCCAGGCGTTTTGCCTCTATTCCTTGGAGATTTTTATGAAAAAGCTTCTCATGATCGCGCTCGTCACGATCGCTTCCACCGCCGCGATGGCGCAAGCCCCCGCCAGCACCACCGGCCGCACCGCCCAGGAAGCCAACTCGGCCAAGTCCGGTGGCATGGCGGCTGCGAATGCCGACGCCAAGAAGGACGGCACCACCACCATGGGCGCTGCCGGCAAGACCAGCCGCTGGAGCAAGATGGACACCAACGGCGACGGCATGGTGTCGCAAGAAGAGTACATGGCCTTCCACACCAGCCGCTGGAGCACCATGAAGCAGACCAATGGCAAGGTCACCATGGCCGATATGGAAGCTGCGATGAGCGGCGGCCCGAACTAAGCCAGCCTTCCCCGTGACAGTGGCCCCAGGGCGCGCGAGCGCGCCCTGGCGGCCGTCAGCACCCGCGCGGCCAGCGGCCTGCGCCCAAGTCAATAGAATGGCTCTATATGACTTCCGCTGCTGACAAAGAACCCCTAAAAACCAGTAATTTCCTGCGCCAGGTGATCGAACGCGACCTGGAGCAAGGCACCTACGCCCAACGCAAATGGGCCGGCCGCCCCGCTGACGCAGCGCAGCATGAACAGGGCCAGGGCGACCCCGCGAAGATCCGCACCCGCTTCCCGCCCGAGCCCAACGGTTACTTACATGTGGGCCATGCCAAGAGCATCTGCATCAACTTCGGGTTGGCGCGCGATTACAACGGCGTGTGCCACATGCGGTTCGACGACACCAACCCGGAGAAGGAAGACAAGGAATACGTCGACTCCATCCTCGACGCGGTGAAGTGGCTGGGCTTCAGCTGGGACGCGAACGGAACCGAGCACCTGTACCACGCCAGCGACTACTTCGACTTCATGTACCGCGCGGCCGAGTATCTGATCGAAGCCGGCCTGGCCTATGTGGACGAACAGAGCGCCGAGGAGATGCGCCACAACCGCGGCGACTTCGGCAAGCCCGGCACCGACAGCCCGTACCGCAGCCGCAGCATCGACGAGAACCTGCAGCGCTTTCGCGACATGCGCGACGGCAAGCTCGATGACGGCGCCGCTGTGCTGCGCGCCAAGATCGACATGGCCAGCCCCAACATCAACATGCGCGACCCGGCGATCTACCGCATCCGCCGCGCCACGCACCACAACACCGGCGACAAGTGGTGCATCTACCCGATGTACACCTATGCGCACCCGATCGAGGACGCGCTGGAGAACATCACGCACAGCCTGTGCACGCTGGAGTTCGAGGACCAGCGGCCGTTCTACGACTGGCTGCTGGACGCGCTGAGCGAAGGCGGGCTGACCAACAAGCCGCACCCGCGCCAATATGAATTCGCGCGGCTGAACCTGACCTATGTGATCACCAGCAAGCGCAAGTTGAAGCAATTGGTGGACGAGGGCCGCGTGGCGGGCTGGGACGACCCGCGCATGCCCACCATCGTGGGCCTGCGCCGGCGCGGCTACACACCCGAGAGCATCCAGCTGTTTGCCGAGCGCATCGGCGTCACCAAGAGCGACAGCTGGATCGACTACAGCACGCTGGAAGCGGCGCTGCGCGACGACCTGGACCCGAAGGCCCCGCGCGCGATGGCGGTGCTGGACCCGGTGAAGTTGGTCATCACCAATTGGGGCGAGGTGATGGGCTCGGAAGATTTTCTCGACGCCTGCTCCGCCCCCGTGCATCCGCACAACCCCGAGCTGGGCCGGCGCGAGTTCAAGTTTGGCAACTCTCTGTGGATCGAGCGCACCGACTATGAGGAAGTGCCGCCCAAGGGCTACAACCGCCTGTACCCCGGCAACAAGGTGCGCCTGAAGTACGGCCACGTGATCGTGTGCAAGGGCGCCACCAAGGACGCAGCCGGCAACGTCACCGAAGTGCAGGCCGAGCTGGTGCCCGACACCAAGAGCGGCACGCCCGGCAGCGACGCAGTGAAAGTGAAAGGCGTGATCACCTGGGTGGCCGTGGCCGATGCACTGAAGGCCGAAGTGCGGCTGTACGACCGATTGTTTTCAGTGCCGCAGCCGGACACGACGGAGAAGGACTTTCACGAGGAACTGAACCCGGACAGCTTGAAGGTGGTGGCGGCGTATGTAGAGCCGTCGCTGGCGTCAGCGAAGGGGGATGAGAAGTTTCAGTTTGAGAGGCATGGGTACTTTGTGGCGGACAGAAAGGACCACTTATCGCTTCCTCCGAATGGGGGAGAGGGTAAGCCCGTGTTTAACAGAGTGGCGGGGATGAAGGATAGTTGGGGAAAGTAACGGGCACTCGCCGCGGTTGTGATATTCAAACCCAATTGCCAACGTAGCAGCCGATCGCAAAGCACCGCCCTTAGAAAGCAATTAGATGGCGCAGCCAAAGACTACAAAGTTCAAGTGCATCCCGATCAAACAGGGAACCACTACGCTCTACGCCTTTGCCGCGTCGGCAAAGTCCTTGTGGAAGTTGGTGCAGATCAACACTCGCGATCCCGATAAGGACAAAGGTTATCAGCGAATATTGTCCCCGTCGCGCGTGAGTTCCATCGCAAAGTACATATCCGCCAAGAACCCAATTCCGACAAGTATCCTAGTATCGTTTTCGAAAGCAACGATCAACGCGACGGGAACAGAGATTGCAGTACCCACAAAGGCCAACGCCGGTTGGGTAATTGATGGTCAGCATCGACTTGCAGGGGCACATCAATCATCCAAGGATATTGAACTGCCCGTGATTGCTTTTGTTGGATTGGATGTGGACGCCCAGATCCAGCAATTTGTCACCATCAATAAGGAGGCTAAAGGCGTTCCTACCTCGCTTTACTATGACCTTCTAAGTCACTTGCCTGACAAATCGCCTGCCGAACGGGCAAAGGAACGAGCCGCAGATATCGCAGCAGAATTGCGCAAAGAAGAAGATTCCCCATTTTCCGGGAGGATCGTCATTACGTCGGCCCCGAAAAAGGGACAAATATCCTTAAATAACTTCGTGCGCAAGGTCTACCCACTGCTGCTTGATGGGCGGGTCTTGGCTCCATATTCGGTCACGGAACAAAAGCTCGTGATCGCAAATTATTACAAGGGCCTACAAGTAGCGTTTCCGCAGGTCTTTCAGAAGCACGCTAATTTGTTCTATCAAACTTTGGGTTTCGGGGCACTCATGAATGCGCTTCCGGTTTTCCTTGGCCTTTGCATTAAGAAGTACAAAGCGTTTAAAGTTGAAGACGTCGCGAAAGTGTTTAGCCAAGTCAAGCACTTCGACTTCGCAGGTTGGGAAAATCTCGGCACAGGAAGTGCCGCTGAAACACAGGCTGGCGAAGACCTGCGAACCGAGTTGCTGGCCGCGTTCATGGATGGCGCGGGAGAAACCCAACTGCTCGATTTGGGCTAGAAAGATGTCTTTCGAGACGCAACTGAAACGCCTCAGCCATCGAGATTGGAATGCCGTCCAGGGAGCTTGGATACCTGCCGTTGCAGGCCTGAATATCGAATATCCGGGAAAGCCGCCCGCTGAAGCAGTCGAGGACGTCTACTTGCTAGCGCAGGCGTTTGCAAGTGTCCCTGCCCATTCAGAGATACGAACTCCCGTTTCCGGTGTGGCGGTTGCCATGCTGCATGAGTCCATCTTTCTCCTGCACAAAGCCGCAAACGTTCTGGTCGGAGCCCAAACCCAAGCACTGGGCGGATTTCCTACCTGGAGTGTCGCAACGGCATATCAATCCGCGTTCTTCTCGATGGAGGCATTGCTCCAACTCTTAGGCGTTGGCATAGTCGAAATCAGCGACCGAACAATGTTGGTCGATCTCTGGCCTTCGGTTGAGCAGCGCCTCTCTAGAAAGAATCGCGAAAGCTACATTCTCGGCTCCGAGGTTCACCTGCTGCACATCAATAGGGTGGATCACTATCACCGATGGGCAGTCTTCAAGCGCGTTCTACGCACGTTGTCCAATGCTCCGATTGAGGCTGGTTTGATCAACGCGCTTCAAGAAATTGATGACAAGGAGTTCGCCCGCCAACGAAACCGACTTCAGTACAAGACGTCTTGGACTTTTGGGGACCTTCACACCTCAACATCGAGTTTGACCTACTGTAGATTCCGCACCCCACCGCCGCTTCTCGACCGATTAGATGTTGACAATGAAGACTTCAGCTTGGTCCTGGCGACTTTGCTGTTTTCAAGCAGTGTCGGCTTGCTATCCGCTCTCGCCACCCATGCCCCGGCCATTGCATCGGAGAAGGAGCTGCTTGCATCAGCGTGCGCCCCCGATCGCCTGGTACTGCGCACTGACTTCGAATACGCCCAAGGCGGCTCGATCTTTTAGCACTTAACGAACTCCTGCGTGCATCGTCACCTTTGCACATCCTCGACCACCGAAGACAGAATACATGACGGATAAGAAAAAAATTGCCGCAAATGAGGGACGGAAGTCGCTATCTGAATTGCTTGATGAAGTGCACGTTGGTGACGCCCGAGAGATTACAACTTGGTTGCCAGACAACAGCGTCAATGTGACTATCACATCACCTCCATATTTCGACCTCAAAGACTATGACCGGCCCAATCAAATCGGCTTCGGCCAAGACTATGAAGGATACTTGGATGACCTCGCGTTAGTATTCAGCGAAGTTTATCGGGCCACCAAGAAGAATGGGTCGTTGTGGATCATCGTCGATACCTTCCGCAAGGGACAAGTAGTCTATCCGCTTCCTTTCGATATTGCTCGCAGGCTCAAGGGCCTAGGCTGGGTCCTACGCGACATCGTCATTTGGAAAAAAGAGCGGACCGTCCCATGGGTTCGCAACGGAGCGACGCGAAAGATATTCGAGTACATATTGGTGCTGTCGAAGAGCGTCGATCAGTTCAAGTACGACTTGGACAAGTACCGAGATAGAGATGACCTAAAGCGCTGGTGGGTTCGGTATCCGGAACGATATAACCCCAGAGGAAAGGCGCCGGAGGAGATTTGGAGCTATGACATTCCAACTCAGGGCTCATGGGGCGATAGTTACATCCGCCACTTTTGTCCGTTACCGAGCGACCTGGTTGCCCGAATAGTCCAACTTACGACGACCAAAAATGGAGTGGTATTCGATCCATTTTCGGGCTCTGGCACCGTGCCCACTGTCAGCAAGTTGCTCGGACGCTCCTATATTGGAAGCGAACTCAACGCCAAGTACGTCAAGATGTTCAAGAAGCATCTGGCGCAAGAGTTGGCCACACAAGGGCAACGTCGGCTCCGATCTCCCCACTCGCGCTCGGTGGCCGACTTCGAATCAACCATCGGCGCCCTACGGATTCTCAAGTTCGGGCGCCTGATTTTGCGCACATTGCTTGCTGAGTATCCGGACGCGGGCATACAGGTCTATGTCTTTGAGTTACCGACCAAGCCGACAGAGAATTTCAAACACTATTCGGCAGAGTACGTCGTCTATCTACCGATGGCACGACAGCGAAAAGAAGCGATGAAATTGACCGAGACAGCGATCAAGAAGCCGCCGTTATCAAAATTTGGTGTGCAACCCACGTTCACATTTATTGAATCTGCGAATGAAATCAGTCCGGTACGACGCAAGCTCATCTACTTCACGTATTCTCGGACCAACTCACACTTTCAAACGGGCGAGGTCTCATTCAAAACCGCCTGGGACAGCGAGGACTACCTCTTTAGCCCCATAAAACTCGAAGTGGAGGAGCCACATGGCTAGCACACCCAAGAAGCGTCGTAGCCGGAGGTTGAAGCGAAATGTCGACCCGCAAAGGGCAGAACAGCGCCGACAGCGCCTGTCGACGAGGGCTGTGTTTCAGCGAATTGGCTTCGATTGGATACGGACAGATGGAGTCCAGTTCACATTTGACGGCCGAGATGGCGAAATCGATGACGTTCTACTCTATCGCAACATTCTGGTAATTGCGGAGTACACGACGGGTCGCCCTGATACATCACATCTGGCCAGGAAAAGTATCCTTTACGAAAAAATACTCAAACGGAGTGCGGACTGGATCACGGAGTACTGCGGACTTAACTTGGGCTTTAGTGATGCGATCCAAGCTAGCGGCTTCGATGCCAACGAGTTTCAAGTGTTTGTCTGCTATGCGTCTCTTCACGGCGCCGACCAACAACTCGAAGACGCGTTTCCGCACTACCGCTTCTTAGACGGCACGCGACTTCGGTACTTTGATGCCTTGAGCAAGACGATTCATCATTCAGCCCGACATGAATTCTTCAATTACTTAGGAGTTGATCTCAAACGTCTGGGTGACCGAATTCACAGCAGCGCTCTGCAGACAACGAATTTTCACGGCTACATATTGCCGGAAACCAATAGCGGCTACCCCAGAGGATTCAAGGTTGTTTCGTTCTACGCTGATCCGGCAACGATGCTCGAAATGTCCTATGTGTTGCGGCGGGATAGTTGGCGCGATGAAGACGGTCTGTATCAGAGAATATTGTTCAAGTCCAAGATCCGGAAGATGAGGCTATACCTCACGAATGCGAAGCGGGTCTTTGTCAATAACATCGTTGTGACCCTCCCCAACGAAGCTGTTATCAACGACCCCGAAACCGGGCGAAATGTCGACAATTCGCAGCTGCTTGCCGTACGTGCCATTTCGATTTCAGTGCCGCTCAAGGCAAATATGATCGGGTTGGTAGATGGTCAGCACCGCGTCTTTTGTTACCACGAGGCTCCAAACGATCCACTAGATCGTGAAATTGGCAAACAGCGGACGCGGCAAAATCTGCTTGTCACGGGACTAATTTTCCCCGCGTCATGGACAGCGAGCCAAAGAAGAGAGTTCGAAGCAAAGTTGTTCTTAGAAATCAATGACACACAGGCTCGCGCAAAGACTGTGCTCAAGCAGAGTATTGAAGTCTTGTTGAATCCCTTTTCGACGATTGCAATTGCAAAGGAAATTACCAACAAACTGTCCAGGAGCGGTCCACTGGCGGGAATGCTACAAACAAATTTCTTTGACCCGCCAGACAAAATCAAGACTAGTTCCATCGTAAGTTACGGTTTGCGACCGCTCGTCAAGACCGACGGTGACGATTCCTTCTTTGCCGCCTGGCAGGATCCGCGTAAGTCGGTTCTCGCGGATAAGCAAGCCGATATTGAGGTGCGCAAAGCAACGCTTCAGGCCTACATTGGCTTTTGCACGCAGGAGATCAATGACTTTCTGATCGAGGCAAAGTTGGCGATTGGACCGGATAAGTGGAAACCCAGCACCCCAAAAGATCGGCAACTGCTAAGTACGACAACGATCAACGGGTTCTTCGTCTGCATCCGGCTCCTGATCGAGTCGAAGAGGACCCGTAGTCGCAAAAGCTACAGTCAAAGGCTCAGCGGGATACATGGTGTTCGGTTTGGAACCTACAAGTCCAGCGCGTGGAAGTCGCTTGGAAACAAGATTTATGAAACTTGCTTCCCTTGAAGAAGAGATCGCAGCTGTTCGGCTGTCAACGGGGGCTCTTGCAGATGAGCTACGAAATGACAATTCGGACACAGTGGGATGAGGTCTAAGACCGGATCGACTTGGTAATTTTCACCGAGTGCGCTCAAAGGCGACACGTGATGGACATGTATCCGGCCTGCCGCTAACAAGCCATACAGGTCTTCGAGGCGCACTCCACACGCCTTACAAGCGACGCCATGAATCGCGATACACAGCCGACGTGCGCTAGCACTTCGCTCGTACTTATTGACAACGAGCTTTAGTACGGCCCCTTCGGGCCATCGGCGCAGCTCCTCCTGTTCCGGGCCGGCAATATCAAACTCTCCATCGACACGTAGTTTCCATTGACCTCGGCCTTGCTTCCCTGGTCGATCCATGATCCCGTCTACAACTAGTTCTTGACGGGCCCATCGAATCTCGTGCTCGTATAGCGGTCCCCCCGCGCGACGAACAGCCATCTCTTGATCGGTAAGCCGCCACTGCGCAGCCAGTGCAGCATATGCCTCCTTGACCGATATGCTGCCTCGTTCCTCTAAGAGCTGGAGGAGGTGCTGCTTGACTTCGATTCTTTCTGGAATGCTCATGTCTGACTCAGAGTACGGACAAGCCAAGAGAGGTTGATAACGAGGAGGAGTCCAACGTACATTGTTTGTCCGATATCCGGCCGCTACCGAAGACGCCTCCACCCACCGTTTCGCCGCGGTCAAAAACGGCTTCCCATTTCGACACCGTCTTGCTGGCACCTTCCACCTAGCCCCGCCGAGGCGGTGGTCCTCCACATCGTAGCGCGCCTTGTCATTGAAGCGATGCCGATGTCATGCCCGCGCCTGCGGCGGCGTCGTGATGTGAGTTGCGCGGGGCCACGGATGGACAGGCGAATAGATCGAGTGGACTTGGGGTAGCTGGCCGCTGGCGACTTCGGTCATCGTGGCATTTTTCCGGATCGACGCATCGCAAACACCCCCATCACCCACACAACCCCCAGCGCCACCAAGAACCCGAACTTCGCGCCACAAAGCCACGGCACCACCATGTCCGACCAAGTCTCGTCGTACCAGGCCAGCAGGTTCTCCGTCACGTCAGCGACCACGAAGCCGGCCATCCATCGGTGCGCATAGCGCGCCAGCCAATTGATCTCTTGCCCCTTCAGAATCGCGTGCGCCGCCAGCCGGCGCAGCGCCCACGCCACCGGGTAGGCCAGCCACAGCGCCATCGTGATGAGGATGGCCCAGTCCAGGCACAGCCCGTCGCGCACCTCGGCCGCGGTGCACATGGGTGCGGGTGAGCCGCCGTCGCGCCACGCCTGCCAGAGCAGGATCACCAGCAGCACGTACAGCAGCCAGCCGGCCAATTGCCACTTCCACGCGCCCGGTGAGCGCACCGCCGGCTTCGCGTCCTCGATGGGTTTGGCGCTGTCGTCGATCACGGCGCCGCCGTCCCTCGCGCGCGCGTTCATGCCGGTCCACGCCCAGTACGGGCTGTCCAGCGTCTGGTCGTGCATGGGCACGCTCGCGTCGGGCACATGCGGGTTCGCCTTGGCCAGCAACAGCCCGCGCGCTTGCCCCTGGCCGACCATCCAGGCCAGCGTCACGTTCGACAGGCCGTCGCGCGCATAAGAGCCGCCGATGTCGCTGTGCACGCCGCGAAACCAGCGCTCGTCGAAGCTGCGGCACGCCTCCTCTTGCGGCGTGAACTTCGGCGCGGTGTAGCCGCGCGGCTTGTACTTGCTGCGCGTTTCGTGCAGCGACATCGCGTGGCGCACGTGCACAAAGCGCTTGCGCTCGAAGTCCTTCGAGTTGCTGATCGAAACGCCGCCGAGCAAGCCGCTGCCGATGGTCTCGACCGTGTCCCACACGCCGATGAAGTGAACCAGCGGCGTGCGCCCCAGCGAAAAGTTGTCGATCACGTCTTGCGTGAACCCTTCGCGCTCTGGGCTGGGCTTGGCAAAGTAGTTGCGCACCAGGTTGCGGATCAGCGGCAGCCCCGGCGCGTGGACCAGGCCATACATGTTGACCATGCCGCCGACGGCGCGCGCCGTGAACGCGCCGCGCGAGAAGCCGAACAGATAGATGCGATCGCCCTCTTCATGATTGCTCGCGAGAAACTCGTAGGCCTGCGTGATGTTCTCGAAAGCGCCGCTGCCCAGCGCCAGCCCCTTCACCTGCCGGAAGAAGCCCGCCACCTTGCTGGCGATGCTGGCCGCCGGAAACTCATTGGTGGTGCCGACGCCGGGGTCGTAGTACACCACCTGGGCGGGCCGCTGCGGCGCGGCCGGGCTGTGCTTGACCAGCAGGCGCAGCATCTTGACGACGTTGGTGTCCTGGTTGTTGCCCAGGATGTTTCCTGTGCCGTCGAACAGCAGCACCAGGTTGCGCCCCGGCGCCGCGGCCCAGTTGCGGTCGGCCGCCTCGCACTCGGCCAGCACGTCTTCGCGGGTGGGTGGGTGGGGCTTGGTGGTTCCGGGAGGTGAGGAAGCCATAGGGCTACGGGGAGCCCCGCCTCTAATTGAGAACGCTATAGCCTCTGCCGATCAGGCAACGGCGAATGATGCCGCGCTGACCGCCTTCGGCTTCGCCAGCGGCTCCCGCAGCGCCTGCGATTGCGCCAACGCCTGCGGTTCGTTGTGCCGTGTACCTATTCCCAGCTGCAGCACCAAGTAGCGCGCCAAAAATTGCGCCTCCGATTGCGCCGGCCATCGCGGCTTGCTGCGAGTTCGCGACCTGATTGGCATATTGCTGACAGGTCGATAGGTCCATTGGGTACTGGCTCTGTTGATCGGGCCGCACGTCGACAACGGGCTGCCAACTCGATCCATAGCCCGGACCTGCGCAGCCGGCCACCATTGCCGACACCAAGACGCCAATCAGAAGCTTCTTCATTGAATCCCCTCTTTCGTTTTTCTATGACAAGCAGGGCATTCTGGGTTGGCGTGCACTGGAAGTCATCATCAACATGGGGGAGGCGTCCAAGCGAACGCAAAGATGTAGTACGCCAGTACTCCGTCGTTTCTGTCACGAACCCAAGAAGGGTTTGATCGACCCCAATTTGGGGTCGATGACCGCCTGCGGCCGAAGCAGCAAATTGGCCAACTCAACGCAAATGAAGACTAACCTTCTTCTCCAGCAACGAGACCAATTCCGCCTGCATGAACTCATAGTCATCGGGAATGTCGAGGCAAACAATCCTCTTGCCGTTCAAGTGCATCTTGAAGCGCTGTGCCAATTTGGCTCGATGTGCCTTCTCCATCACGAAGATCACATCGGCCCACTCGACTTGATCCGCGGTCAGCACCGAATCCGCGTCCGTGGCCAAACCTGCCGAATTCGACAAGCCCTACCGATAAAACGCCTCCACCCTCCCCTTCAGCGTGATCAGCAGCGGCTTGCCTTTGCGGTCCAGCGTCTTTCCGGCCGGCACCTTCACCCAGCCTTCGCTGATGCAGTACTCCTCCACGTCATGCCGCTCCTTGTCGTTGAAGCGGATGCCGATGTCGTGCTCGCAAGCGGCGGCGTTGTGATGCGGGCTGCGCGGGTCGACCGACAGGCGGTCGGGCAGGTCGGGGCGGGCTGGTGCCGCTGTGGGCTCGGGTGTTGTCGTGGGTTCGGTCATCGCGCCATTTTCCCGGATTTGGGGCGGCACCGGCGCGTACGCCGGCGTGAAGAACGGCGACGTGTTCTAGCAGTGCAATTTGCGGAACCGCTTGGTGGCGTCCGCCAGGTCCGCTCCGGCCTGCTGCACTTCTTCCGGGTTCGGGTTCTTCATGCGCTCTTTCTCGAACGGGATGCGCGTGTCCAGCCTGGAGCACTCCAGGCGGTCTTCCTGCAACAGCGTGGCGCGGTGGCGGCGTGTTGCAAATTGGGCGCTGGTTTCGCCCGGCAGGCGGCGCAGCGATTGGGCCAACACGCGGTTTTCTTCCGCGCGGCGGTCCGACTTGGCAGGCACCGGCGCGTCGGCGGTGTTGACGACACGTTTGGGGGCGCAGGGCTGCTGCGAATAGGACCGCCATCCGCACTTGTAGACGGCCTGCGCCGCCGCCGGCAACGAAGTGCCGGCGAACAGCAACGCACCCACGATCCAGACGATCCGCTTGAAGACGAACACGATGGCTCCTATTGATGAGCTCATCCTAGTGGGGGCGCTTGTGCAGAGCCGTTGCCAATTGTTAGCAGCTGTGTGAGGGTTGTCATTGCGGGCTTGACCCGCAATCCCTGGTGGTGCGCTCGCCACCGTGGATGCCGGGCCTAGCCCGGCATGACAATGCTCAAACGAGCCCGCCGCCCGCGCAAGTGGGCCACAATGGTCGTCAAACAATGGACGTGCCGATGAAAGACAGTCCCAGGACAGCAGCCAGCGCCAAAAAAAAACCTTCCGCCGCTGAAGCCGAGCTCCACATCGCGGCGGCCTTGCGCGACGGACTTTGCGCCGACCCTTTCGGCGTGCTCGGCCCGCACCAGCTCGACAAGTCCCCGCTGTACCGATTGCGCGCCTACGTGCCCGGCAGTGAAGCCGTCACGGTACTGGCGCGCGAGACCCGCGCACCCCTGGCCCCGCTGAAGCGCATCGACGACAGCGGCCTGTTCGCTGGCGATGTCGCACTCGCCGAGCGCGGCGGCTACCTGCTGCAGGTCGACTCGCTGCTGGGCCGTCGCGTGATCGACGATCCGTATCGCTTCGGCCCCTGGCTCGGCGACACCGACGCCTGGCTGCTCAACGAAGGGCAGCACCTGCGGCCCTGGGAAAAACTGGGCGCGCACCCCGCCACCATCGACGGCGTGGCAGGCGTGGCTTTCGCGGTGTGGGCGCCGAATGCGCGACAGGTGGCGCTGGCGGGCGACTTCAACCTCTGGAACAGCCGCAACCACCCGATGCGCTTGCGGCGCGAATGCGGCGTATGGGAGATCTTCATCCCCGAGCTGGCGCCCGGGGCGCTCTACAAATTCGACATCCTCGGCGCCGACGGCCATCGGCAGCTCAAGAGCGACCCGTACGCGTTCAGCGCCGAACTGCACCCCGGCCATGCGGCGCGTGTGATGGATCTGCCCGAGCCGGTCGAGGGCCTCACGGCCGCGCGGCGGCAAGCCAACGCGCTCGCTGCGCCGATGAGCATCTACGAAGTGCACGTCGGCTCCTGGCGCCGCCCCGGCGGCGCGATGCCCGATTGGGACTACCTCGCGCAGCACCTGGTGCCCTACGCCGCCGACATGGGCTTCACCCACATCGAGCTGATGCCGGTCAACGAGCACCCGTTCTACGCGTCCTGGGGCTACCAGCCGACCGGCCTGTTCGCGCCGACAGCGCGCTACGGCACGCCGCAACAGTTCCGCGCTTTCGTGGCCGCGGTGCACGCGGCCGGGCTGCAACTGGTGCTCGATTGGGTGCCCGGCCACTTCCCCAACGACGCGCACGGCCTGGTGCGCTTCGATGGCACGGCCCTGTACGAGCACGCCGACCCGCGCGAAGGCTTCCACCGCGACTGGAACACGCTGATCTACAACTACGGACGCAACGAGGTGCGCAATTTCCTGGTGGGCAACGCCTTGTTCTGGATCGAGCGCTACGGCATCGACGGGCTGCGCGTGGACGCGGTGGCGTCGATGCTCTATCGCGACTACAGCCGCGACGAAGGCGAGTGGGTGCCCAACAAGCACGGCGGCCGCGAGAACCTGGAAGCGATCGAGTTCCTGCGCAACACCAACAAGGTGATCGGCGAACAGACGCCGGGCACCGCGATGATGGCCGAGGAATCGACCGCATTCCCCGGCGTCACCAAGCCGCCCTGGATGCAGGGCCTGGGCTTTCACTACAAATGGAACATGGGCTGGATGCACGACACGCTGGCCTACTTCGCGCTTGACCCGGTGCACCGCAAGCATCACCACGGCCAGGTGAGTTTCATGATGATGTATGCGTACAGCGAGCACTTCATCCTGCCGCTGTCGCACGACGAGGTGGTGCATGGCAAGGGCTCGCTGTACGGCCGCATGCCGGGCGACGCCTGGCAAAAGCGCGCCAACCTCAAGGCCCTGTTCGCGCTGATGTACGCGCAGCCAGGCCGCAAACTGATGTTCATGGGCTCCGAGTTCGGCCAGCAGCATGAATGGAACCACGACGGCGAGCTCGATTGGGGCTTGTTGGAGGACCCGGGCCATGCCGGCGTGCAGCGGCTGGTGCGCGACCTCAACCGGCTGTACCGCGACCGCCCGGCCTTGCATCGCGACGACGACCCCGCCGGCTTCTCATGGACCGAGGTCGATGACAGCGCGCATTCGGTCTATGGCTTCGTGCGCCACGGCCACGAGCCCGGCCAGAAGATGCTGGTGGTGTGCAACCTCACGCCGGTGCCGCGCCACGGCTATCGCATGGGCGTGCCGCTGGGCGGCAAGTGGCGCGAGGTGCTGAATACCGATTCGGCCCACTACGCGGGCAGCGATGTCGGCAACCTGGGCGGCGTGCAAGCCGAGGCGGTGCCGTCGCACGGCCTGCCGCACTCGCTCAGCCTGAGCCTGCCGCCGCTGGGCGCGCTGTGGCTGGAACCCGAGGCCGGCGCATGACCCACGCCTGTCTGCGGGGCCAGCCCTGGCCGATGGGAGCCACACCCATGACGTGGGAGGGACAGGAAGGCGTGAACCTTGCCGTCTTTTCGCGTCATGCCACGGCGATGCACTGGTGCCTGTTCGATGCGAAGGGCGAGGAGGAACGCGTTGCGCTCTGGGGATCCAGCGACGGCGTCTGGCATGGCTTCCTGCCGGGCCTGCAAGTGGGGCAGCTGTACGGCCTGCGCGCCGAAGGGCCCTGGAATCCCGGTGCCGGGCATCGCTTCAACCCCGCCAAGCTGCTGATCGACCCCCATGCCCGCGAGCTGGTGGGCAGCGTGGCCAAGCTTTCCAACGAAGTGACTTTCGTGCGCGATGCATCGGGGAACGAAACGCCCGATCCGCAAGACAACGCCGCACGCATGCCGAAAGCGCGCGTGATCGACCTCAAGCGCGAACTGGCGACCGGCGCGGCCATCGCACCCCCGCCGCTCGTCGCGCCCGAGCACACCGTGATCTACGAGGCGCACGTCAGGGGCCTGACCCGCCTGCATCCCGGCGTGCCGGAACCCATCCGCGGCACCTATGCCGCGCTGGCCAGCGAGCCGATGCTGGTCCACTACAAGAAGGTGGGCATCACCACGCTGTGCCTGTTGCCGGTTCATTTGCACGTCGACGAGAAGCACTTGCTGGAGCTGGGCCTGACCAATTACTGGGGCTACAACACGCTGGGCTTCTTCGTGCCCGAACCGGGCTACGCGTTGGCGCCGGCCGATGCGCAGGCCGTGCGCGACGAATTCCGCGTGATGGTCGACCAGTTGCATCGCCACGGCATCGAGGTGGTGCTGGATGTGGTCTACAACCACACGGCCGAAGGCGGCGCCGGCGGCCCCACCCTCAGCTGGCGCGGCCTGGACAACGCCAGCAGCTATGCGCTCGGCGGCGACGGCCAATACCTCAATTTCACCGGCACCGGCAACGCGATCAATGCCGGCGAGCAGCGGATGGTGCAACTGGTGCTGGACAGCCTGCGCTGGTGGGTGCAGGCCTTCGGCGTCGATGGCTTCCGGTTCGACCTGGCCGCCACACTGGGCCGGGACCCGGCGCTGCATCACCAGTTCAACCGCGGCGCGGCGCTGCTCACGGCGATGGCGCAAGACCCGGTGCTGGCGCGGGTCAAGCGCATCGCCGAACCCTGGGACGTCGCGCCCGGCGGCTACCAGCTCGGCGCGTTCGCGCAGGGCTGGCAGGAATGGAACGACCGCTTTCGCGACATCGTCCGCATGTACTGGCTGGGGCACGAATGCACGCCAGGGCAAATGGCGCGGCGCATGACCGGCTCGGACGACCTGTTCGCCGACGATGGCCGCAGCCCGCTGGCAAGCGTCAACCTGATCACGGCGCACGACGGCTTCACGCTCGCCGACGTCACCGCCTACCGCTATCGCCACAACGAAGCCAACGGCGAAAACAACCGCGACGGCCACGGCGACAACCACAGCGCCAATGCCGGCGTCGAGGGGCCGAGCCAGTTGCCGGCCGTGCTGAAGCAACGCGCCGCCTGGCGCCGCGCGCTGCTGGCCACGCTGTTCCTCGCGCAGGGCACTCCGCAATTGCTGGCGGGTGACGAGATCGGCAACAGCCAGCAGGGCAACAACAACGGGTATTGCCAGGACAACGCGACGAGCTGGCTCGATTGGCCGAACGCCGATGACGCGCTCGCATCGCTCACTTTCGCACTGGCCGCGTTGCGCAAGCGCTATCCGGCATTCCGCCACCCGCGCTGGTTCGAGGGCCATCCGTACCACGAGGCCGGCCATCCCTACACGCCCGGCGGCGACATCGCGTGGCTGCGTCCCGACGGTGTGGCGATGTGGGACCAGGACTGGAACAACCCCTGGGAGCGCAGCTTCGCCTATGTGATCGAAGTGGGCGAAGGCCCCGCGCCGGCGCGCGAGCGCGTGATGGTGCTGCTGCATCCCGGCGCGTCGGTGCTTCCGTTCGTGCTGCCCGACGGAGCCTGGCGCGTTGCCCTGGACACGTCCACGTCGGAGTGGGGCGAGCAGCGCGCGCAGAGCGAGCGCTACGAACTCGCGGGCCCGGCCATCTGCGTGCTGGTGCAGGACATCGCCCCATGACGGCGGCCACGCCCACCCTGTTCGACACACGCCGCAGCGGCGTGCTGTTGCATCCCACATCGCTGCCCGGGCCGCATGGCTGCGGCGACTTGGGCGCGCAGGCCCATCACTTCGTCGATTGGCTGGTGACGGCCGGCCAGTCGATCTGGCAGGTGCTGCCGCTCAACCCGGTCGGCCCCGGCAACTCCCCCTACCAAAGCGTTTCGACTTTTGCCGGCAGCCCCTTGCTGGTGGACTTGAACCAACTCGCCGAGCGCGGCTGGCTGCAGTCGATGCCGGCAACCGACTTCGAGCGCAGCCGGGTCGACTACGCGAGCGTCGCGCCCGCGCGCATGGCCATGCTGCGCGAAGCGTGGGCCGGATTCAACCGGGGCGCGAACGCCGCGGACCGCGGGGACTTCGAAGAGTTCCGACACGCGCAACAGGACTGGCTCGACGACTACGCGTTCTTCATGACGCTGGATGAACGCCATGGCACGCCGTGGAACCGCTGGCCGGCCGAGTTCGCGTGGCGCGAGAAGGCGGCGTTGCGGCGCCTGCGCGAAGAGGCTGCGGGCGAGGTCGGCTTCTGGTGCTTCGTGCAATGGCAGTTCATGCGGCAGTGGTCGCGGCTGCGCGCGTACGCGCACTCGCGGGGTGTGCAGATGGTGGGCGATGCGCCGATCTTCGTCGCGCACCATTCGGCCGACGTCTGGGCCAACGCCGAGCAGTACCTGCTGGACCACGGCGGCGAACCCACCGTCGTCGCCGGTGTGCCGCCCGATTACTTCAGCGCCACCGGCCAGCGCTGGGGCAACCCGCTGTACGACTGGCCGGCGATGCAGGCCGACGGCTATGCGTGGTGGAACAGGCGGCTGGCGCACCTGATGCGCTGCTTCGATGCGGTGCGGCTCGATCACTTTCGCGGCTTCGAGGCCTATTGGGAAGTGCCGGCCGATGAGGAGCACGCGGTCAACGGCAAGTGGTTGCCGGGGCCGGGCGCCGCCTTCTTCGACGCGCTGCGCACGCAGCTCGGCCCGCTGGCGCTGATCGCGGAAGACCTGGGCGTGATCACCCCGGCCGTGACGCAACTGCGCGAGGCCTGCGGCTTTCCCGGCATGCGCGTCCTGCAGTTCGCTTTCGGCGACACATCCGCCAACCCCTACTTGCCCCACAACTACGTGCCGCGCACGGTGGCCTACACCGGCACCCACGACAACGACACGACGCTGGGCTGGTGGTACGGCTTGGGCGCGCGCGAACAGGAAGCTGCGCGCCGCTACCTGGGGCCGCAGGTGGACCAGGCGATCCACTGGGCCGCGATCCGGGCGCTTTCGCAATCGGTGGCCAACACGGTGGTCTATCCCTTCCAGGACGTGCTGGGCCTGGACGGCAACCACCGGATGAACGTGCCCGGCCGTGGCGTTGGCTGCTGGGAATGGCGGTTCGAGTGGTGGCAGGTGGGGGAGACGCCTGCTGTCGAGCTGGCTTCCATCACGAAAGCGCACGGGCGATGTCGATGAGTGGCGCCCAGTCCCCCTGTAGAGCCTCAATCGCATCAGAATGACCGACCATGGAAACTCAAAATCCACTTCAGCTCGCCCGCAGGACCATCGCCCTGGTCCTGGCCGGTGGCCGCGGGTCGCGCCTCGCGCACCTCACGGACCGGCGCGCGAAGCCGGCCGTGTATTTCGGCGGCAAGTTCCGCATCGTCGATTTCGCGCTTTCCAACTGCCTGAACTCGGGCGTGCGCCGCATCGGCGTGGTCACGCAATACAAGTCGCACAGCCTGCTGCGCCATTTGCAGCGCGGCTGGTCGTTCCTGCGCAACGAATTCAACGAATTCATCGACCTGCTGCCGGCGCAGCAGCGCATGGACGAGGAATCCTGGTACCGCGGCACCGCCGACGCGGTGTACCAGAACCTGGACATCCTGCTGGCCCACAACCCCAAGTACATCCTGGTGCTGGCCGGCGATCACGTCTACAAGATGGACTACGCCAGGATGATCGCCGACCATGTGACGATGGACGCGCGCTGCACCGTGGCTTGCATCGAGGTGCCGATCTCGGAAGCCACCGCCTTCGGCGTGATGCACATCGACGCGCAACGCAACATCCTGCAGTTCCTGGAAAAGCCGGCCGAGCCGCCCTCCATGCCCGGCAAGCCGGATCGCGCGCTCGCCAGCATGGGCGTGTACGTGTTCGACGCCGACTACCTGTATGAGGCGATGAAGCAGGACGCCGCCAATCCGGCTTCTCACCACGACTTCGGCAAGGACCTGATTCCCGCGATGGTGGCGCTGGGCGACGCCAGGGCGCACCCGTTCGACCTGTCGTGCGTGCGCAGCACGCAGGAAGCCGTCGCCTACTGGCGCGACGTCGGCACGGTGGACGCTTATTGGCAAGCCAACCTGGACCTCACCGACCCGCTGCCCGAGCTGGACATGTACGACGAGGAATGGCCGATCTGGACCTACCAGGAGCAATTGCCGCCGGCCAAGTTCGTGCACGACGACAACGCGCGGCGCGGCCATGCGGTGGACTCGCTGGTATCGGGCGGCTGCATCATTTCCGGCGCGCGGGTGCGCCGCTCGGTGCTGTTTTCCAGCGTGCACGTGCATTCGTACGCGGCGGTGGAAGAGTCGGTGCTGCTGCCGCAAGTGGACGTCGGCAAGCGCTGCGTGCTGCGCCGCGTGGTGGTCGACAAGGGCTGCCAGATTCCGCCCGGAATGCACATCGGCGTGGACGCCGTCGAGGATGCGCGGCGCTTCCACCGCACCGCGCAGGGCGTCGTGCTCGTGACCCGTGACATGCTGCAGGCCCTGGAAACCCAGCCCGCCACGGGCGCCGCATGAAAGTCCTCTACGTCTGCACCGAAATCTTCCCCCTGCTCAAGACGGGCGGCCTCGGCGACGTCAGCGGCGCGCTGCCACCGGCGCTGCGTGACGCCGGCTGCGACGTGCGGGTGCTGCTGCCGGGCTTTCCGGCCATTCGCGACGGCGTCGGCCCCAGCCACCTGAAGCAGGCCGAGCCGTTGGCGCTGCCGGCGCGGCGCGGCCCCGAGCTGTCCGCGCTGCCGGCGCAAGCGCCCATGCTGCGCCCCGCCACCTTGCCCGGCAGCGAGCTGGCTGCCTATGTGCTGGACGCGCCGGCCTTGTTCAACCGGCCGGGCAATCCCTACGCCGACACCCAGGGCGACAACGGCATCCGCTTTGCATTGCTCGGCTGGGCGGCCGCCTGCCTCGGCCATGGCCTGGACGCTTACTGGCAGCCCGACATCGTGCATTGCCACGACTGGCACACCGGCCTGGCGCCGCTGTACCTGCGCCAGATGGCGATGCCCGGCCCGCCGCGCGCGGCCAGCGTGTTCACCATCCACAACCTGGCGTACCAGGGCATCTTTCCGCGCACGCTGTTCCCGCAACTGGGCCTGCCCGACTACCTGTTCGGCATCGACGGCATCGAGTTCTGGGGGCAGGTGTCGTTCATGAAGGCCGGCTTGCAAGCGGCCGACCGCATCACCACCGTCAGCCCGGCCTACGCGCGTGAGATCATGGCGGCCGAACAGGGCTGCGGCCTGGACGGCTTGCTGCGCGCCCGCTCCAATGTGGTGTCCGGCATCCTCAACGGCGTGGACTACGCGGTGTGGAGCCCTTCGCGCGATGACGCACTGGTGCATCCGTACGACGTGGAATCGCTGGAAGAAAAGGTCACGGCGAAGGCAGACCTGCAGCGCAAGATCGGCCTGCAGGAGCGCCCCGACGCGATGGTGTTCGGCGTCGTCAGCCGCCTCACCGAACAGAAGGGCCTGCACCTGATCGAGGCGGTGGCCGACGAACTGGTGCGCGCGGGCGCGCAACTGGCCGTGCTGGGCGCCGGCGATGCGCCGCTGGAGCAGGCCTTCGTGCGCGCGGCGGCCAAGCACCCGGGACAGATCGCGGTGCAGGTCGGCTACAACGAGTGCCTGGCTCACGGCATCATGGCGGGAGCGGACGTGCTCCTGGTGCCCTCGCGGTTCGAGCCCTGCGGGCTGACCCAGTTGTATGGGCTGCGTTACGGCGCCCTGCCGCTGGTACACCGCGTCGGCGGGTTGGCCGACACGGTTGTGGACACAACCCCTGAAAACCTCGAAGCCGGGACTGCCACCGGCTTCGTTTTCGATGAGTTCAGCACCCAGGGCCTGCGGGCCGCCCTGCGGCGGGCATTCGACTTGCATGCGCTGCCCGGCGCGTGGAAGAAAGTCCAGCGAACGGCGATGGGGCAACGCTTCGACTGGCGCGAAGCCGCCGGCCAGTACGCCGCGTTGTATCGTTCGCTGATCCCGCAAACGGACCGGATTGCATGAAAATCGCTACCGTGAACCAACATCTATTCGCCGACGACGAAGCCCCCACCAACACGGTGGAGGCGCTGCGCCATTCGATCGTGGAACGGCTGATCTATTCGGTGGGCAAGGACCCGGAGTCGGCGACGCGGCGCGACTGGATGTTCGCCGTCTTCCACGCCGTGCGCGACCGCATCGTCAAGCGCTGGCGCGAAACGCTGCAGCAGTCCCGCGAGCACAACGCCAAGCGCGTCTACTACCTCTCGATGGAATACCTCACCGGCCGCGCGCTGGTGAACGCGCTGCTGGCCACCGACCTGTACGACACCGTCAAGCAGGCTTGCACGCAACTGGGCGCCGACTTCGACGCGCTGATCGAGGAGGAGCCCGACCCGGCGCTGGGCAACGGCGGCCTGGGCCGGCTGGCCGCCTGCTTCATGGATTCGATCGCCACCATCGGCCTGCCTGGCATGGGCTACGGCATCCGCTACGAGTACGGCATGTTCAGCCAGCGGATCGTCAATGGGCGGCAGATCGAAGAGCCCGACTACTGGCTGGTGGCCGGCAACCCCTGGGAGTTCATGCGCCCCGAGCTTTGCTACCCGGTGCGCTTCGGCGGCCAGTTGATCTCGGACGAAAACGACGTAGTGCACTGGTGGGACACCGAGGAAGTGATCGCGGTGGCCTACGACAACGGCGTTCCCGGCTTCGGCCTGGACAGTGTGGCCACGATGCGGCTGTGGGCCGCGCGCGCCAGCAAGGCCATCAACCTCGAAGCCTTCAACCGCGGCGACTACATGGGCGCGGTGGAGGCCAAGAACCATTCCGAAAACGTCTCGCGCGTGTTGTACCCCGAGGACAGCACCGAGCACGGCAAGGAACTGCGGCTGCGGCAGGAGTATTTCTTCGTCAGCGCGTCGGTCCAGGACATCCTGCGCCGCTACCTGAAGAAGCACGGCAGTTTCGACGCGCTGGCCGACAAGGTGGCGATCCACCTGAATGACACACACCCGGCGCTGGCCGTCCCCGAGCTGATGCGCCTGCTGCTGGACGAGCACCGGCTGCCCTGGGACCGCGCCTGGTCGCTGTGCACGCGGATCTTCTCGTACACCAACCACACGCTGATGGCCGAGGCACTGGAAACCTGGCCGGTGGAGATGATGGGGCGCCTGCTGCCGCGCCACCTGCGCATCATCTTCGACATCAACGCGCGCTTCCTGGCCAGCGTGCACGCCAAGTTCCCCGACGACCCGGGCCTGCTCGGGCGCGTTTCGCTGATCCAGGAGGGCGGTGAACGGCGCGTGCGGATGGCCTACCTGTCGGTGCTGGCCAGCCACAAGGTCAACGGCGTGTCAAAGCTGCACAGCGAGCTGATCGTGGAAACCATCTTCGCGGACTTCGCCAAGCTGTACCCGGAGCGCTTCTGCAACAAGACCAACGGCATCACGCCGCGGCGCTGGCTGGGCCAGGCCAACCCGCCGCTGGCGGCACTGATCGACAGCCGCATCGGCCCGACCTGGCGCCTGCACCTGGACCAGCTGGCGCAATTGCGGCCGCTGGCCGAGGAGGCGGAGTTCCGCAACGCGTTCCGCCTGGCCAAGCAGCAGAACAAGCAGCGGCTGGTCAAGTACATCACCGACCAATTGGAAGGGCCGAAGATCGATCCGCAAAGCCTGTTCGACGTGCAGGTCAAGCGCATGCACGAGTACAAGCGCCAACTGCTGAACGTGCTGCACGTCATCACGCGCTACCACCGCATCCTGGACAAGCCCCAGGCCAACTGGGTGCCGCGCACCGTCATCTTCGGCGGCAAGGCGGCATCGGCCTACCACATGGCCAAGCTGATCATCTGCCTGATCAACGACGTCGCGCGCGTCATCAACGCGGACAAGAAGGTGGGCGACCGCCTGAAGGTGGTGTTCCTGCCCGACTACCGGGTTTCGCTGGCCGAGATCGTGATCCCCGCCGCCGATTTGTCCGAGCAGATTTCCACCGCCGGCACCGAAGCCTCGGGCACCGGCAACATGAAGTTCGCGTTGAACGGCGCGCTGACCATCGGCACCTGGGACGGCGCCAACATCGAGATCGCCGAGCAGGTCGGGCTGGACAACATCTTCATCTTCGGCAACCGCACGGAGGAAGTGCAGGCGCTGCGCGCCAAGGGCTACGCGCCGCGCAGCTATTACGAGGGCAACTTTGACCTCAAGTACGCGATCGACCGGTTGGCCGACGGCGCCTTCTCGCCCGACGAGCCGGGCCGCTATGCGGACATCGTGCGCACCCTGCTCGACGCCGACCACTACCTGCTGATGGCCGACTACGCCGATTACGTGGCGACGCAGGAAAGGGTCGACGACTGCTACCGCGACCCGACCGACTGGACGCGCCGCTGCGTGTTGAACGTGGCGGGCATGGGCATGTTCTCGTCGGACCGCACGATCCAGGAGTACGCCACCGAGATCTGGGGCGTGGTGCCGCTGGCCCTGAGCGAAAAGATGACTCCACCCGCAGTTTCAAAGTGATCAACCGATTCAGTGTGCTGGCCTGCGCGGC
>JAQGMS010000151.1 GCA_028292245.1 Ramlibacter sp. | reverse complement strand
GTGTACGGCCGTACCGCCAGCAGCGGCCCCTCGGGTGTGAACTGCAGGATCTGCACTTCGGGCTTCGGCTCCTTCGCGACGTTCGGGATTTTCGCCAGCGCTTCCTGTAGCTTCGTGATGGCCTCGTGCACATCGACGCCGTTCGCGATCTTGGCCGTGGTGTCCACGCGCCGCGCGGGCTGGCTCGACAGGTTCTGGATGTTGTCGCTCAGGACCTTGTTGTTGCCCACCAGCACGGTGACGCTGTCGCCGGTGACGAGCGTCGTGCCGAAGAGGCCCAGCTCCGTCACGCGGCCGTTGGCGCCGCCGATGATCACGTGGTCGCCCACCTTGTAGGGCCGCAGCACCTGCAGGAACACCCCGGCCGCGAAGTGCGTGAGCAGGCCGCCCCATGCGGTGCCGACCGCCAGGCCCACACCGGCCAGCAGCGCCGCGAACGACGTGGTCTTCACGCCGAAGATATCCAGCACCGCCAGGATCAACAGCACGTTCAACGCCACCGCCAGGGCCGAGCTGAGATAGCGCGCCAGGGTTTCGTCGATGTGCCGGCCGCGCTGCAACGCGGCCTTGGCCAGCCGCCGCGCCCAGCCGATCAGCCAGCGCCCGATCAGCCACACGATGATCGCGCCGAGCACCTTCAGGCCGAAATCGACTCCCTGTGTCGCCAGGAAGGCCCAGATTGCTTCGGTATCCATGGTGTTGTTCTCCTTCCGGCCAAAAAAACGCAAGCCGCAGATTCTGCCCGCAAGCGCGCGGCCGCGGGTGGGGATAATGCCCGGCAGTGAAACCGCCCTTGTCCTCGCTGCCCGAAGTCAACTTCTCCGACCAGGGCGATATCCGCTACCTGCACCTGGGCACCGAATGGGTGCAGGGGTCGATGCTGCTGGACCATCCGTTCGACATCCAACTGGAATACGTGCAGCGCATGATGGCCTGGCTGCTGTTCGCGGAGCCGGCTTCGGTGCCCAAGCGCCACGCCATGCAACTGGGCCTGGGCGCCGGCGCGCTCACCAAGTTCTGCCACAAGAAGCTGCGGATGAAGACCACGGCGATCGAACTCAACCCCCAGGTGATCGCGGCCTGCCGCCTGTGGTTCAAATTGCCGGCCGACGACACACGCCTGTCCGTGGTGCTGGGCGACGCCGCCGAGGTGGCCGCCCACGCGCATTGGCGCGGCCAGGTCGATGCCTTGCAGGTGGACCTGTACGACCATGAGGCGGCCGAGCCGGTCCTGGACAGCCAGGCCTTCTATTCGGATTGCCGCCGGCTGCTGACCGAGGACGGCTGCATGACCGTCAACCTGTTCGGCCGCTCCTCGAGCTACAGCCGGAGCCTGGAAAAGATCGTGGGCGCCTTCGGAGCCGGCGCCGTGTGGGCGTTTCGCCCCACGCGCGAGGGCAACACGATCGTGCTGGCGTTGCGCGAGCCGCAGCACCCGATGCGGGCCGCGCTTGCCGAACGCGCGGAAACCATCGAAACTCGCTGGGGCCTGCCGGCACGCAAGTGGCTGCGGGTTTTCAAGCCCGCCGAATGACCTTCTTCATCCTTTCATGACCGCTGTCGTAAAACCCAAGCCATCCGCCCGCGCTCCTTTCGATGGACCGATCGACTGGCGCCGCCTGGTCGGGTGGATGGAGCACGACGGCCTGATCTCGGCGGAGGAGGCCAAGCGAACCGTGGCGCGCTGCTCGCAGGCCGAAAGCGCCCAGCATCCGCTGGTGCGGCTGGCGGCCGTGGCGATGGAACGGGCCAGCGACGGCAAGCCGCTGGACATCGAAACCTTGACGCAATGGCTGGCCGGCCGCGCGTCGCTCGGCTACCTGCGCATCGACCCGCTCAAGGTGGATGTGGGCAAGGTGTCGGAGACGATGAGCGCGGCCTACGCCGAGCGCCATCGGGTGTTGCCGGTCCAGGTGACAGGCACCGAAGTGGTGGTGGCGACGGCCGAGCCTTTCCTGACCGATTGGGTCGCGGAAGTGGAGCGGCAAGCGCGCCGGTCGGTGCGCCGCGTCGTCGCCAATCCGCTGGATATCCACCGCTACACGGCGGAGTTCTTCGCGCTGGCGAAATCGGTGCGCGCCGCGCAGAAGGCCGGCGGCAACGCCGGGGCCGCCAGCTTCGAGCAGCTGGTCGAGCTGGGCAAGAACAACAAGCAGCTGGACGCCAATGACCAGGGCGTGGTCCAGGTGGTCGACTGGCTCTGGAGCTATGCCTTCGACCAGCGCGCCAGCGACATCCACCTGGAGCCGCGCCGCGAACAGGGCGTGATCCGGTTTCGCATCGACGGCATCCTGCACCCGGTCTACCAGATGCCCATGGGCGTGCTGAACGCGATGACCGCCCGCATCAAATTGCTGGGGCGCATGGACGTGGTCGAGAAGCGCCGGCCGCAGGACGGGCGCATCAAGACCCGCAACCCGCGGGGCGACGAGATCGAGATGCGGCTGTCGACCCTGCCGACAGCGTTCGGCGAGAAGATGGTGATGCGCATCTTCGATCCCGACACCGCCGTGAAGGATCTCGATGCGCTGGGTTTCGCGCAGCACGACGCGGCCCGCTGGGAAGCACTGGTCAGGCGCCCGCACGGCATCATCCTGGTGACCGGCCCGACCGGCTCGGGCAAGACCACGACGCTGTATTCCACCCTCAAGCGCATCGCCACCGAAGAGGTGAACGTCAGCACGGTGGAGGACCCGATCGAAATGATCGAGCCCTCGTTCAACCAGACCCAGGTCCAGACGCAACTGGACTTCGGCTTTTCCGAGGGCTTGCGCGCGCTGATGCGGCAGGACCCGGACATCATCATGGTGGGCGAGATCCGCGACCTGCCGACCGCCGACATGGCGGTGCAGGCCGCGCTGACCGGCCACCTGGTGTTTTCCACGCTGCATACCAACGACGCGCCCTCGGCCGTCACGCGGCTGATGGAGCTGGGAGTGCCCGGCTACCTCATCAACGCGACCATGCTCGGCGTGCTGGCGCAGCGGCTGGTCCGCACGCTGTGCAAGCAGTGCCGCGAGCCGGACGAGGCCGCCTCGCGCGAGGCGCTGGACGCGATCGTCAAGCCCTGGAAGATCAGCGGCGGCTACAAGCCCTACAAGCCGGTGGGCTGCGTCGATTGCCGGATGACCGGGTTCCTGGGCCGCATGGGGCTGTACGAGCTGCTGACGGTGAGCGAAGGCTTCAAGGCCAGGCTGTCCCAGGCGCCGAGCATCGACGCGCTGCGCAAGCAAGCCGTCGCCGACGGCATGCGCCCGCTGCGGCTGGCCGGCGCGCTGCGCGTGGCAGAGGGCCTGACGACGCTGGAGGAAGTCCTCACTGCCACGCCGCCCCTGGAGTAGGGGGATGTTTACTGAGCGGGACCTGACTGAACCCGCGCCCCGTAGGTGATACCCACAACGGCCCGGGCGTGCATTGGAAGCACAATGAAAGTTAACTGAACTCTTTCATCGGAGACAACACGTGAAAATCAAAAGCCAGCAGGACTTCTTTTCCGGCCTCATGTTCATGGTGATCGGAATCGCTTTCGCCTGGGGCGCCACCACCTACAACATCGGCGAAGGGGCGCGGATGGGCCCGGGCTATTTCCCGCTGATGCTGGGCATCGTGCTGGCGGGCATGGGCGGCTTCATCATCTTTGAATCTCTGGTGGTGGAGACCGAGGACGGCGAGCCGATCGGCAAGTGGGCCTGGAAGCCGCTGGGTTTCGTGATCGCCGCCAACCTCGTGTTCGGCATCCTGCTGGGCGGGCTGCCCAGCATCGGCCTGCCGCCGATGGGGCTGATCCTGGCCATCTACGCGCTCACTTTCATCGCAAGCCTGGCCGGCGACGAATTCGACTTCAAGGAAAACCTGGTGCTGGCCACGGTATTGGCCATCGGCAGCTACCTCGCCTTTATCGTGCTGCTCAAGCTCCAGTTCCCGGTCTGGCCCACGTTCATCACGGGCTGAAAGAAGGATCACAAAAATGGATTTGCTTTCCAACCTCGCGATCGGCTTCGGCGTCGCCATCACCCCGATCAACCTGCTGTACTGCTTCATCGGCTGCCTGCTGGGCACGCTGATCGGCGTGCTGCCGGGCATCGGCCCGGTCGCCACCATCGCGATGCTGCTGCCGGCGACCTATGCGCTGCCGCCGGTGTCCGCCCTGATCATGCTGGCCGGTATCTACTACGGCGCGCAGTACGGCGGTTCCACCACCGCCATCCTGGTCAACCTGCCAGGAGAATCGTCCTCGGTGGTGACTGTGATCGACGGCTACCAGATGGCGCGGCAGGGGCGAGCGGGTCCCGCGCTGGCGGCCGCCGGCCTCGGCTCGTTCTTCGCCGGCTGCGTCGGCACGCTGATCCTGGCGGCCTTCGCAGTGCCGCTGACCGAAGTGGCCTTCAAGTTCGGTCCTGCCGAGTACTTCTCGCTGATGATCCTGGGCCTGATCGGCGCCGTGGTGCTGGCTTCGGACTCGCTCATCAAGGCGATCGCCATGATCGTGCTGGGCCTGCTGCTCGGCCTGGTCGGCACCGACGTCAACTCCGGCGTGGCGCGCTACTCGTTCGATATTCCCGAACTCACCGACGGCATCGGCTTCGTGGTGATCGCCATGGGCGTGTTCGGCTACGGCGAAATCATCAGCAACCTGTCGCAGTCGTCTGAA
>JAQGMS010000427.1 GCA_028292245.1 Ramlibacter sp. | reverse complement strand
GCAGGGATCAGGAAGCGCAAATAGGCTTCGTCCTCACTGTGAAAGAAAACAGCTCGTCTTCGGAACTCAGAGCGGAACGCCGCATATTTTTCTGAATGAGCAAGGATAGCTTGCTTCCGCGGCATATCCGAAATTTCTGTCATGATGAAGCGAGGATCGTGACCTTGGCCATCGCAGCGAACCTGTTGAAGTACAAAATCGAGCTTATGCATTGCCGGTTGAGGTATGACAAGACCTGCGCGTCCTTCGATATAGTAGCAACCATCAGGTTGACGTAATGGCCAGAACGACACAGGCATCGAACGCTGTGATACAGCATTAAGGCGGATTGCTCTGATCGCGAGCGCCGGAGTACCATTTTCTCTCGTACAAGGCGCCATCTCTTTGCAGCATTTTGTTGCGCAAACCCCTTCGCACGGCCATAACGGCGAGTTGCCAGAGAGTGCGATGTAATGGATGACGCCGCCGAAAACATTGATCCAGACGTCGCGGCGGGTTTCGGCCACGAATGGTCGACCTTTCGGCAGAGCGAGACGGAATTTTCAGCCGCGGATCGAGAGGCTATCTTCCGCTCCTATTTTCAGATTTTCCCATGGAATGAATTGCCGATCAATTCTACAGGCATCGATGTTGGTTGTGGCAGCGGACGCTGGTCAGCGATGGTCGCACCCAGAGTCGGACATCTCCACTTACTCGACGCAAGCAAGGAGGCTCTCGCCGTTGCCCGAGAGAACCTCGCTACATCCGCCAACGTCACTTTTCATCACGCGAGCGTCGGCAACATCCCGCTTGATGATGACTCCCTCGACTTCGCGTTCTCGCTGGGAGTGCTGCACCACGTGCCGGACACGGCGGCGGCGATCAGCGCAATTGCTGCCAAATTGAAGGTTGGCGCGCCGTTCCTCGTTTATCTCTATTATGCGCTGGATAATCGTCCCTGGTGGTATCGCTTCGTTTGGCGGTTCAGCAATGTTTTTCGCCTGATCATTTCGCCGTTACCGCCAAAGGCACGGCTGGCGCTTAGTCAGATGATCGCTCTTCTCGTCTATTGGCCGCTTGCTCGCTTCGCCGCATTGGTTGAGAGGGTTGGCTTCTCCCCGTCGGCAATTCCGCTTGAGTCTTACCGCCACCGGGATTTCTATGTGATGCGCACGGACGCCTATGACCGGTTCTGCACCCGACTGGAACAACGATTCACGCGGCGGAAAATCGAGCAAATGCTGCAGAGCGCGGGTTTCGGCGCGATCCAGTTTTCGGATCAAGTACCCTATTGGTGCGCCGTGGCGAAGAAACAGCGAGCGCCGCTTGAACAAAACTCAATCCTGCAGTCTTGATCGGGACTATAGTCGGCGCGTCAAGGTTCGCCCGCAACCGAGGACAGACTGCAGCCGGCACGGCATTACGCTATAATGATTGTATGCTTCACTTACTCAAACAGGCCCAGTCCACCTGTGCGCCGACAACAGGCACCTAAGGCTACATGAATAACGACATTTCCCGTGGTCCGCGATCTCATCAAACGCGTTTCCACGCCGTCCTGGCGGGCCACGAATGCCGTCTGGCCGGCGTGACCGCCGCGATCGTGACGATAGCGGCCTTCGCAAAATTGTTCGTGCCGTTTTATCTCGTCGGCTCAACCGCGATTTTTGCGATTGCCAGCTTGATGGGACTCGCGTTGATCGCTCTCAACGGTCGTCCGGTTTACAATATGGCGACCACGATTCCGTGCGTCCTTTGGGCGACGGCGGCGTTTTATGGTTTGGTGATCATCAACTTTCTGCTGTATTCCCGCCCGCTCGTCCCGATGACCCACCTTTACGGAATCCTGATCTTCCATTCGCTGTTCATGATTTTCGGATTTGCCGCTTCGCGGGCATTGAAGGCGTTATTCATGCTGCTGATCGGTGCTGCCGTATTTTATGCGGTCGTCGTTGTTCGCTATACGGTTCAATTCGGCGACATCATGCAGGGCGGGATGCTCAATGACATTTTTGGTGTTGGAATTCCCGGTTTGTACATCGCGTTCCATCAGAAGATTGGATTGATGCTCGGGCCGGCGGGGCTGGCCGTTATTGGTCTAAGCAACACTCGAACGAAGCGCATCGTGGCTGGTGGTGTTATGCTGATCATTATACCATTCATGTATTATATCGCGGCAAGAGCCGCGCTGGTTGCGCTGATAGGCAGCATGATCTTTCTGGGCAGCGCGGCACTTTGGGTACGATCGAAAAAATTGGCGCTCCTGGGCGGTATCGTCGCAGTCGCAGCCACCATGGTCGCGACTGGCCTTCTCTACAAATTCGCACTCCAGTATAACGTCTCCCATCCGACGGCCGCCGATGCGATGTCTCGCACGGTTCGGGAGATCCAGCATCCTTCTCCGGGTCTGCGAGTCGATATCTGGTCGCAGGTCTGGCATCAGATCGCCACCGAACCTGAGCGGCTTTGGTTTGGCCGAGGGATTGGCATCTATCCCGTAACGGAAGGTTACGGTCCTCCGGACTGGTATCTTCACCCAACAATTGCCTCGCAGGTTTACCCGCACAATGTTCATCTTGAACTGCTCTATGAAGCTGGAATTCCGGGCTTGCTGCTGTTCAGCGTGTTCATACTCTTGCCGCTCGCTGTCTCTCTGAAGTACTGGCATTTGCTTTCGTCACTCCAGCGAGCGGCTATCTCGATGTACGTATTCCATCTCATCGGCTCGGAATTTTCGGGATCGTTCGGCTTCGGATATCTGGACCTGTTTTTCCTGGCGACTACGGCAGGGATCATTGCGCAAATGCGGATCGTCGAAGATTTGATTCCGTTCGCCCCGGCTCCAGAAATGGCAGCTGGCGAGGCTCCGCAAGCGCGCCAGGAATAGCGGCGAATTGGATTGCCGCCACGCAGGCGATTTGGCATGCTGTTGGTTTGTACCGCACGTCCGCTCTGCGGTTTGCTGTCATCACCCTAGCCCCGAATTCGTGAGTTGAATGAACCACGCAACGACTGACACCCCGCGCCGCCTGCTCTATGTCGCGAACGAGGATTTCGCGTTTCTACTCAACCGATTGCCGATGGCACGCGCGGCACGTCAGGCCGGCTTCGAGGTCCACGTGGCAACGCGGGTGAACAAGGGCGCGGAGGCCATCGAGGCCGAGGGTTTTATCTTGCATCGGATACCCTTCCAGCGCGGCGGCTTGTCTCCGTTCGCGGCGATTCCGACCATTCTGGCACTTCGGCGCGTCGAGAAACAAGTCAAGCCCCAGATCGTCCACCACTCTGGCCTGCAGTGCTGCGTCTATGGGTCGATCGCTGCAGTGGGCAGGAAATTTCCCCGGGTAAACGCGATCACCGGCCTCGGATATATCTTTACGTCGACAACCTGGCGAACCCGGCTCCTCAAGGAGAGCATGAAATGGATTCTGCCTGGCCTGTTGAACCGGCGGCGCAGCTTGGTCCTGGTGCAAAATCCGGACGATCGTGCGGCACTTGATGACCTCGGCATCAAGCAAGAACGCATGGTCCTGATCCCGGGATCCGGCGTCGATACCGACGCCCTGCAACCGTTGCCGGAGCCGGCGGGACCTATTACATTCGGCTTCGCGGGACGCTTGCTCACCGACAAGGGTATCCGCGCGCTGGTCGCGGCTCAAACCATTCTGCGCAATCAGGGCGAGGATGCGAACCTGATCATTGCCGGAAATCTGGATCCGGCCAATCCCGCTTCAGTCTCGCAGGAAGAGGTGGAGGAGTGGAGTCGGCGACCCGGTATCACCTGGCTTGGGCACATTGAAGACATCGTGTCGTTATGGCGCAGCTGCCACTTTGCAGTACTGCCTTCGCATCGGGAGGGCCTGCCCGGGAGCCTGCTGGAAGCCGCGGCATGCGGAAGGCCGATGATTGCCTCCGACGCGCCGGGGTGCCGCGAGATCGTTGTCGAGGGCCGGACAGGGCTTTTGGTGCCCATTGAAGATCCGGTGGCGCTCGCTCAGGCGATTCTGAAGCTCGCACGCTCGCCGGGACTTCGCGCGCAATATGGCAATGCCGCGCGAGAACTGGTCGTCGGAAAACTCTCGGCGAAAATTATCGGAAATTCCATCGTCCAACTTTACGATCGGCTGACGATTGAGCCGCCAGCGATCTATCGACCGGCGATCGCCAGGCGCCCACGGAGAGCCGGCAAAATCGTGCTTGTCAGCCAGCATTACGCGCCATTCCCCAGCACGACTTCCGGCTATATGACCGACATCGCTACGGCACTGGCACAACGAAATCGGGGTCGTGGTGATCTCCAGCTCGCCCGATTCCGCTTCGAAATTTCCGCCGAGACCAGGCGAGCCTGAAGTCATCGAAATCAGAAGCTGGTGGCCGGAAAAATCCGCGCTGGTTTCACGGTCATTCGCCGCTGTATTGTTTTCGATACAGGTTTTCGTGGCGGTCATGAAACATGCCCGCAGCGATGATGTGCTGCTGTGCGTCACCACGCCGTTTACGCTCCCGTATACCGTTGCTCTGGCCGCACGGCTCCGAAAAGCAGCTTCCGCGGTGATCGTCTACGATCTTTATCCCGACACCCTGATCATGGCCGGCTTTCTCAGCGCCTCATCGTTTCTGACTAGGTGGCTTCGGACGGCCAATCAAGTGATGTTTCGTTGGCTCGACGCCGTTGTGATCATCGGGCGCGACATGCGATCGAAACTGCTTGACTATCCGCAAATGACCGCGACGAAGCTGAATTTGATTCCGAATTGGGCGACCCTGACCGTGCGCTACAGGGAGCTTAGCGCCGAAAATCCTTATCGCGGCCGATGCGGAGGCCAGTTTGTGGTCGCCATGTCTGGCAACGCCGGTTTCACGCATGATCCTGAGTCGGTTTTTGAAGCCGCGCGAATTCTGCAGGACAATCACAATATCAAATTCCTGCTTTCGGGAGAAGGAGTCGGCTGGACCAAGCTCAACGAGATGCAGGCGGCGGCGCCGCTTCCTAACGTTACTCTGATCGAGCGGGTAGCGGAATCCGAGCTGGAGACATTTCTGTCCGCCGGCGATATCTGGATCGTCCCTTACCGCAAAAACAACACCGGCGTGTCGGTTCCGAGTCGTTTCTACAATCTGCTCGCGATCGGGCGGCCTATCGTCGTCTGCTCCGAGGCCGACGCCGAGGCGGCCATTCTGATGCGCGAAGAGAATATTGGCTGGGTTACGCCTCCTGAAGATCCGAAGGCTATCGCGGAAATCATCCGCCAGGCAGCGTCCGACGCCCGCGGCACCAGCGAAAAGGGCCATCGAGCGGTGTTGGTTGCCGCCCGCTTCACCCGCCAGATCGCGTTGGAAAGCTATCGCGATCTGATGGACAAGTTGCTCGATGGACAACTCTCCCGTAAGCTAAAGAGGCTAACAACCACGGCTTGAATCAGGCGCACGATGGTCGAGCGGCAAAGAGGTTTACGATCGGGAGCACCCGCATTGACATGAGCGATCAAACAACGGTGCTGGTGACCGGTGCCGACGGCTTCGTTGGACGTCATCTCGTTCCTTATCTGGCAGCGCAAGGCTACAAGGTAATCGTCGCATCGAGGACGGTGTCCCACTTCGGTATCCCCGACTTGGCCACGGCCTCGCTTCCGGACCTGTCGATCCCTTTCGATTGGACGCCGCTCTTGAAAGAATGCGACGTCGTCGTCCACCTCGCCGGAATCGCCCACACATTTGCTGAAGACGACCTCTATGACCGCGTCAATCATCAGGCGACCGCAAACCTCGCTGCCGCGGCCAATCGTTGCGGCGTTCATCTGATCTTCGTTTCATCGATCGCCGCACAATCCGGCGCGTTCTCGCCGCATGAATTGAGCGAGAGTGACGTTCCTCAGCCGATCAACGCTTACGGCAGATCGAAGCTGGCTGCGGAAGAGGCCGTTCGCTCGTCGGGCGCCCGGTTTACGATCCTCCGCCCGGTGGTAATTTACGGCGATGGCGAGAAGGGAAATTTCGCCACCGTGCACAAGATATCGCGCTTGCCGATTCCGCTGCCGTTTGGAGGATTGCCGGCGCAGCGGTCGGTATTGTCCGTCCAGAATTTCTGTTCGGCCGTTACGCTGGCCCTGACCAATCCCCGTGCTCTCGGTGAAACGTTCATCGTCTCGGATCCGACGCCGCTGACCCTGTCAGAAATCATTGCGAGATACCGCGCGAGCTTGGGCAGGCCGCCGTGGCTCATACCAGTACCCGGAAGATGGATCGAACTGTCACTCCGAGCTGTCGGCCAAAACACGATGTGGCAAAGGATCGGGTGCCCTCTCGTCGCGCGCCCGACAAAGCTGTTGGCGCTCGGGTGGAAACCAGCTTGAATGCCGCGCCGAAGAATGTGAGTGATCGCTTCCGGAACCGATGACTCTATCCATCCACTTCGCGTTCGTGCTCGCGTGGAAAAAGCAAAGGGTGCCCGAAGACGCTTGCCGTGCAGGGATGTTCCACGTGAGGCCATGGTGGTAAGTATCGCCATCTTCTGGAGGCGGAATTGGTAAACCAGGAAAAACTCCCGGGACTTCAAATCGCGCGCGCCATCGCGGCTTTGCTCGTCGCTTACGGCCATTCGTGGCACATCATTCTGTCATTTCCGCCGGCAACGGCGTATCCCATCCCGAATATCGGAATGCTGCCGGCGGTGCCGCTGTTTTTCGCCATAAGTGGGTATGTGATCTGTCTTATCGCGGCCAAGCCTGGCTTCAGGCTGACGCAATTTCTCGCTCGGCGCGCGATCCGCATCTACCCATTGTGGGTTGTTACGACGTTCGCATTTCTCGGCTTGTCGCTGGTGGCATTGGGCCTGCAGCCGGGAACAACGCCAGCCTCCTTTTTCTATTCGCTTACCCTGCTGCCGACAAACGGCTATCCGTTTTACAACGTGGGCTGGAGCCTGCAGCACGAAATAGCGTTCTATCTGCTGGCGGCAATTCTGGTGCCCCACTTCGGCATCGCCGGGTTGGCCGCGTTTCTGATTTCGGCCGTCGCGCTCGATCGGCTGTTTTCGCTGCCTTGGTACCTGCACCTGTACGCAGAATACTATCCGTGTTTCCTGGCCGGGATCGCCGCATTCGCGCTGCACGCGCGACTCCGCGTCGCTGGCTTCTGGATTCCGATTGTTACCGGAACCGGGATTCTGGCGCTGCTCAGTCCCGATCTCAACGGCTGTGCATATTCGCTGATGCTTTTCCTGTTGCTGACCGGCCTGGTCAACATCTCGAAGATATCGAGCAGGGTTGGACGAATCGGTGTCTTGCTGGGGGATGCCTCTTACTCGATCTATCTGATCCACCCGCTGATCTTTGGTTTCATCTACGCCCGCTTGCAGCCGCCGTTGCCCCCGATCTGGTCGCAGGAAATTCTGCGCTACGGCAGCATTGCGATCGTGTGCTTGTTGTCGATTGCCAGTTGGAGATATTTCGAGTCCCCTATTATTCGTCTCGGCAACAGACTGACGCGCGTGGGGGATTCGACGCCTGGTACGCAATCGAAGCCGGCAACGTTCCCGCTTCATCCCTGACAAAGGCGCCCGCGGCCATCGCGGATTAGCGATCGCCTCGCTACCCAAACACCCTGATCAACTCCACCACCTCTCGCTGCTGTTCCGCCGTGATCTCGGCGAACATCGGCAGCGACAGGATGCGGCCCTGGTGGCGGTGGGCGTTGGGGAATTGCTCGGCGCGATGGGCGAAGCGGCGGTAGGCCTCCAGGAACGGTAGCGCGACCGGGTAGTTGATCGCGGTTTGCACGCCGTTGGCGTTGAGGTGTGCTGCGAGCGCGTCGCGCCTTGGGTGCTGGATGGTGTAGAGGTGGTAGACGTGGGTGCGGTCGGCGCCGATCTGCGGCACCATGACGTCCTCGATCTGGTTGAGACCGGCATCGTAGACCGCGGCCGCGGCCTGCCGCGCCTGCGTCCAGCGCGGCAGATGCGGCAGCTTTGCGGACAGGATCGCCGCCTGCAGCCCGTCGAGGCGGCTGTTGATGCCCTCGATCTGATGCTGATGCTTGGTCAGGCCGCCATGCCGCGCCAGCATCGCCATTCGTTCGGCGAGATCGGCGAGGTTGGTGACGATGGCGCCGGCGTCGCCCATCGCCCCCAGATTCTTGCCGGGATAGAACGAATAGGTGGCGGCATCGCCGAAGCTGCCGACCTGCTGGCCTTTGAATCGCGCCAGATGTGCCTGCGCGCAGTCCTCGACCACCCAAAGGCC
>JAQGMS010000411.1 GCA_028292245.1 Ramlibacter sp. | reverse complement strand
CTGATTGCCTTGGTGCCGACGCTGGCCATGATCGCAGGCCTCGTCCTCGCGATCGAGACGATCGTGCATCACACCGTCAATCCCGGCGACGACTCTCACATCAAGGCGTTCGGCGTCTCCTTCGACGCGGCGAACAAGTATTTGTGGGCGACGGCAGCGATCCTTCTCGTCGGCGGCTTCCTGGTTGCACGCAAGACCTGGACATGGGTCGGTCATGCCTGGGATGAGGCGACCGGCGGCGCGCGCGAGAAGGGAATCTCCCTGTGAGCAACGCGATCGAACTGCGCGGAGTCGAGAAGAATTTCGGGATCACGTCGGTGATCCGTGATGTGAGCCTGAAGGTGGCGCAGGGCGAGCGTCACGCTTTGATCGGACCCAACGGCGCCGGCAAATCCACCCTGTTCAATCTGATCAGCGGCTACATGATGCCGTCAGCCGGCAGCATCCTGCTGCGGGACGAAGTCATCTCCGGCCTGCCGCCCTATCAGATCAATCGCCGCGGTTTATCACGCAGCTTCCAGGTCACCAACGTGTTCGCCAACATGACGGTGTGGGAAAACCTGCGCTGCGCGGTGCTGTGGGCTACAGGCCACCGCTACGCATTCTGGAAGAACATCGACAGATTGCCGGAAGTGCGCGAACGGACCGCCCGCATCCTCGTGGACATCAATCTGACCGCCCGGCGCGACGTACCGGCCGGTTTGCTGACCTACGCCGAACAGCGCGCGCTCGAAATCGGCATCACCATTGCCGGAGGCGCCGACGTCATTTTGCTGGACGAGCCGACTGCGGGCATGAGCCACGCCGAAACCGAGCGCGCGGTCGCCCTGATCCGGCGACTGACGGAAGGCCGCACCCTGCTGATCGTCGAACACGACATGAGCGTGGTCTTTGGCCTCGCCGACCGCATATCGGTGCTGGTGTATGGCCAGATCATCGCATCCGGGACGCCCGAACAGATCCGTGGCAATCCGAAGGTCAAGGAAGCCTATCTCGGTGAGGAGGCCGCATGATGCTGGAGGTCAGTGATCTGCACGCCTATTACGGCAAGAGCCACATCCTGCAGGGAGTGGACATGCATATCAATGCCGGCGAAGTGGTCAGCCTGCTCGGCCGAAACGGGGTTGGCCGCTCCACCACCGTCAAGGCCATCATGGGTGAAGTTCCTCCCCAGGGCTCGATCCGGTTCAAGGGCGCAGATATCGCGGGCTTGCCGAGCTACCGGATCGCGCATCTCGGGCTCGGTTACGTTCCGGAGCATCGCGACATCTTTCCCGGCCTGACGGTGCGGCAGAACCTGATGCTTGGCATCAAGGATACCAGACGCGCGGGCAAGTGGCGGCTGGAGGACATGCTGGAGATGTTCCCCAACCTCGCCGCGCGTGCCGACACCGCAGCAGGCGTGCTGTCGGGCGGCGAAAAGCAGATGCTGACCATTTGCCGTACCCTGATGGGCGATCCTGAACTCGTCATGATCGACGAGCCCACCGAGGGCTTGGCGCCGATTATCGTGCAACAGGTCGGCGATCTCATTGCCGAAATCGCCCGCCGCGGCGTCGCAATCCTGCTGGTCGAGCAGAAGCTGTCGATCGCCATGCGAATCTCGCACCGGCTCTATGTGATGGGCCACGGCCGCATCGTGTTCGAGGGCACGCCGGCCGATCTCAGGGACAACGAAGCCGTTCGCAAGGAATGGCTGGAGGTCTGAATCAGCCGCTACTCACCGTAATGGCGCAGTCGATCGAGTTCGACGATGGTGACGCCGCCATATTCAAGCCTCAGCAGGCCTTCTTTCTCCAACCGCCTCAGGCACTGATTGGCGTTTTGCCTGCTCATGCCGGACAGCGCCCCGATTTCCTCCTGGGTGATTTCGAGGTGACGCGTGAGGTCCGGATAAAGGATGGGATTGAATAGGGAGGCGATCGACCGCGCCAGACGGGCGGTGGCGTCCAGCGTCCGGCCATATTCGAGCAGTCCGATAAACTGGCCCAGGCGTTCGTTGAGCTGCCCGACCAGAAACCGGTTGAACCCCACGCTGTTTTCAAACAGCCAGAAGAAGGTGGCCCGATCCATCATCGCCAGCCGCGTATCGCGCAAGGCCACCACGTCGTAGCGCCGCGGCTCCTTCTTGAGCACGGTGCCTTCGCCGAACCAGGCGCCGGCGGTCAGGCCCGCAAAACTGGCGGCCTTGCCGCCGCGGGACACGATGCCCATTCGGGCAAGACCGCTGACGACGCCGGTCCAGTACTCAAAATTGTCGCCACGCATGAAAATGAATTCGTTGGCACGGTCGGATTTTTCGACGATGCCGGCGCGGGCGATTTCTGTCTCTCGCTGGTCCAGTTCGCGTGCCCAGGCCGCGATGCGCCTGAGGTAATCTGGAGCAATCATGATCCCATCGCCCGGTCACCCGCTTGGTCAATCCCACACATATTGCACCGCAACAAAACTGCCCGTCGCCAGCAGGAACCGATGGCGCGCCGGGGCCGCGAAAATTGCTGACCAATTGTCAGGCACAAGACAATTTAACGTATCGCTTTCGCCTATGGAGAGCCACCTCGCGCCCTGCGGCGCGGTGCCGCCGCAAGCGGATCGCGCGCGAAAGGCGAAATGCCCGCAATCCGACGGGTGCGTCAAGCGGCCTGCGTCGCAAGGCATTAGTTCGGTGGCCTACCAATGAAGCGCGATGTAAGATCGGCGTTATGCTAGGAAGATAATAGATAAAGAGCGCGCCAAGCGCCGTAGCTGGAGGAATAAGTGGCTTATACTTTGGAAGTGCGCGGGGTATCGCTGCGCTTTGGTGGCGTGCGTGCACTCACCGAAGTCAGTTTTGGCGTCAATGATGGCGAGCTGTTCTCGATCATCGGCCCCAACGGCGCCGGCAAGACCTCAATCGTCAACTGCATCTCGGGCCGCTCCCGGCCGACCGAAGGCCATCTGTACTACCGCGGGCAGGACGTCACCGCACTCAATCCCAACGCCCGCGCCTCGCTCGGCATCGGCCGCACTTTCCAGAACCTCGCGCTGTTCCATCATATGAGCGTGCTCGACAACATCATGGTCGGGCGCCATCACCTCCTGAAGAACAATTTCATCACGGGATCGCTGTACTGGCTGACCGGCGCGCGCCGCGAAGAACTCGAGCATCGCCGCAAGGTCGAGGAGATCATCGATTTCCTTAATCTGCAGTCGGTGCGCAAGGCCACCGCCGGCACCCTGCCCTACGGTTTGCGCAAGCGCGTCGAACTCGCGCGCGCGATGGCGCTGGAGCCGCAACTGATCCTGCTCGATGAACCGATGGCCGGCATGAATTTCGAGGAAAAGGAAGACATGGCGCGCTACATCGTCGACCTCAACGAAGAGTTCGGCATGACCGTGATGATGATCGAGCACGACATGGGCGTCGTGATGGATATTTCCCACCGGGTGATGGTGCTGGATTTCGGCCGCAAGATCGCCGAAGGCGATCCGGGCGCGGTGCTGGCCGATCCGCATGTCAAGCGCGCCTA
>JAQGMS010000096.1 GCA_028292245.1 Ramlibacter sp. | reverse complement strand
TTCCCGCGCGATCTTGCCCACCACCCAACGGCTGGCCTGGACGCGGCCGAAGCCGTCCTCGTTCTCCGCATCCAGGGGATGAAACGGCAAGCCCGCCACCAGGGTCGCGACGGTGCCGTAGATCGTGTCGGAGCCGGCCTGCTCGATGCGGATCGCGGACAGCGGCACGTCCAGCTCCTCGGCCGCGAGCATCGGCAACGCGGTATAGACCCCCTGGCCCATCTCGCTGCGCGGCATCGCCAGGACAACCGTTCCATCCGAAGCGATCTTGATCCAGCCGTTCAGCGCGACGTCACCCGCCTTTGGGATCATCAGGCCGGCCGACCCGAGGCGTGAACGCTGCGGCATCACGCCCCAGCCGACCACCAACGCGCCAGCAGCTCCCGCGGCGCTAAGCAACCACGCCCTGCGCCTCATGCCTTGACCCCTGCTGCCCGCTTGATTGCGAGCCTGACACGCTGGTAGGTTCCGCAGCGGCAGATGTTGGTCATCGCCTCGTCGATATCGGCATCGGTTGGTCTGGGCTTCTTCTCGAGCAGCGCCGCCGCCGCCATCAGCATGCCGCTCTGGCAATAGCCGCACTGCGGCACCTGCTCGGCGATCCACGCAGCCTGCAGCGGATGGGGCTTGCCGGGTGAGCCCAGCGATTCGATCGTCTGGATGCGCTTGCCCACCACGCTGCCTGCCGGGGTTACGCACGAGCGCACCGCCTGGCCGTCGATGCGCACGGTGCAGGCCCCGCAGGCAGCCACGCCGCAGCCGAACTTGGTGCCGGTCATGTTCAGCACGTCACGCAGCACCCACAAGAGGGGCATGTCGGCGTCGGCATCGGCCTGCAAGGCCTTGCCGTTGATTTGCAGTTCCACTCCGCCTCCTTGGGCTTGCGCTCGAGTGGGACGACTATATAGACCCTTCCGCGCAGGCGATAGAGGACCGGCTCCAGCCGATGCCCGGATAATCGCGCCCTTCATGGCACTCATCACATTCCTCAACGCCCAGCTGGCTTTTGGCCACGTTCCCCTGCTCGATCACACCGACCTTTCGATCGAAAGCGGCGAGCGGGTCGGCCTGATCGGGCGCAACGGCGCCGGCAAATCGTCGCTGCTGAAAATCCTGGCCGGCCTGGAAAAGGCCGATGACGGAATCCTGCAATTGCAACAAGGCCTGCGCATCGCATACGTTGCGCAGGAACCGGTGCTCGATGCACAAGCCACCGTTTTCGAGGCCACGCTGGCCGGCGTGGCCAATGTCATCGCATTGATCGACCAATACAGCCACGGCCACGGCGATCTCGACAAGCTGCAAGGCGAAATCGAAGCCCAGGATGGGTGGAACTGGGAGCAGAGGGTCGAGGAAACGCTGCAACGGCTGCACCTGGACAAGCGGGCGGTGATCGGCACGCTGTCCGGTGGAACCAAGAAACGAGTGGCGTTGGGCCAGGCCCTGGTGCGCCGGCCGGACGTGCTGCTGCTTGACGAGCCGACCAACCACCTGGACCTGGACTCGATCGAGTGGCTGGAGAACCTGCTGATCGATTTCAAGGGCAGCGTCGTCACCATCACCCACGACCGCACGTTCCTGGACCGGGTGGCGACCCGCATCGTCGAACTGGATCGCGGCAAGCTGCGCTCCTATCCCGGCAATTTCACGCAATACCAGTTCCAGAAGGAAGAACAGCTCGCGCAGGAGGCGGTCATCAGCGCGAAAGCGGACAAATTGCTGGCGCAGGAAGAGGTCTGGATCCGCAAGGGCGTGGAGGCCCGGCGCACCCGCGCGCAGGGCCGTATCACGCGGCTGGACAACCTGCGCGCGCGGCGGGCCGCGCGGCGCGAAACCCTGGGCAGCGTCAGGCTCGACGTCGCCTCCGGCCTGCCCAGCGGCAAGATCGTGGCCGAGCTCACCCGTGTGGCCAAGTCGTTCGCCTCTTCGACCGGCTCAGGAGAAGCCAAGCTGATCGTGCGCGACTTCACCGCAACCATCCTGCGCGGCGACAAGGTCGGCCTGATCGGGCCCAATGGCGCGGGCAAGACGACGCTGCTCAAATTGATCCTCGGTGAACTGGCGCCGGACAAGGGCAAAGTGCGGCAAGGCGCGAACCTCCAGGTGGCCTACTTCGACCAGATGCGCGATGCGCTCGACCTCGACGCCACGCTGGAAGACTTCATCAGCCCCGGCAGCGAATGGATCGAGATCGGCAACCAGCGCAAGCACGTCAAGAGCTACCTCGGCGACTTCCTGTTTTCGCCGGCGCGTTCCAACTCGCCCGTGCGGTCGCTCTCGGGCGGCGAGCGCAACCGCTTGCTGCTGGCGCGGCTGTTCGCGCGGCCGGCCAACGTGCTGGTGCTCGACGAGCCGACCAACGACCTCGACATCGACACGCTCGAACTGCTGGAAGACCTGCTGCAGAACTACGACGGCACCGTGTTCCTGGTCAGCCATGACCGCACCTTCCTGGACAACGTGGTGACCAGCACCATCGCTTTCGAGGGCGACGGCCGCTGGCGCGAGTACGAAGGTGGCGTGCAGGACTGGCTGGTCCAGTCGCGCCGCTCCCAGGCGTTTGCCGCGGCCCAGGAAGCGGCCACGGCCAAAACAGCAGCCAAGGCCGCCGTTCCAAGCCAAAACAGCCCGCAGCCCGCATCCGGCGGGCCCGCCGCGCTATCAAAAAAGAAGCTGAG
>JAQGMS010000366.1 GCA_028292245.1 Ramlibacter sp. | reverse complement strand
CTCGCCTTGCCGCAATGCGTAAGCGATCTGCTCTTCGGTAAACCTCGACTTCTTCATCGTCGCTCCTCCTTCCCCTCAACAGGGTTTCAGAGACGACCTTACTCCAGCTTCAAATTGCCTAGGTTTCTTGGGAGAACGTCACAGGATTATCTGCTCAGGGAGGTCTGATGAAGAAGTCGCAATTTACCGAGTCGCAGATCCTGGCCGTGCTGAAGGAAGGCGCGGCCGGCGTGCCCGTCGCGCAGATCATGCGCAAGCACGGCATTAGCCAAGCCACGTACTACAACTGGAAATCGAAATACGGCGGGGCCAGCGCGGCCGAGCTGAAGCGGCTCAAGGCCGCTCGAGGCCGAGAACGCGAAGCTCAAGCGCATGTATGCGGATCTGGCGCTCGAGAACGCCGCGATCAAGGAAGTCCTCACCCGAAAGCTCTAACGCCGTCAGCCAAGCGCGAGGCAGCCCGGATCATGGTCGAAGACACGGGGCTGTCGGTGGTTCGCGCCTGTTCAAGCGTCCGGCTGTCGCGGGCGGCGTATTACCGGCCGGTTGAGAAATCCACGCGTGATGTCGAGATCGTGTCGGCGCTGAACGAGATCGTCGCCGTGGAGCTGCGCTGGGGATTCTGGAAATGCTTTGAGCGGCTGCGGCAGCTCGGCCGGCCCTGGAATCACAAGAGAGTGCATCGGGTGTATTGCGCAATGCGACTGAACCAGCAGCGCCGCACAAAGAAGCGGTTGCCCACGCGTGAACGCCAATCGATGATCGTTGTGCCCGTCATCAATGCCATTTGGGCGCTGGACTTCATGTTCGACAGCCTCTATAGCGGCCGGCCGTTTCGCACGCTGAACGTTCTCGACGAGGCAAACCGCGGTGCGCTTGGCATCGAGATCGCCACGAGCATTCCTGCCCTGAGGCTCATTCGGTTTCTCGAACAACTAATCGAAATCCACGGTAAGCCCGCTGCAATCCGCTGCGACAACGGACCGGAGCTGACGAGCTATGCATTCACCGAGTGGTGCAAAACGAACCACATCAACCTGATGTTCATTCAGTCCGGCAAGCCAGACCAGAACGCATTCATCGAGCGCTTTAACCGTACCTATCGCAGCGAGGTGCTGAACGCCTATCTCTTCGACTCGATCAGCCAAGTACGCGAGATCACCGACGACTGGCTACCCCGCTACAACGAAATTCGACCACACGATGCGCTGGGAAGCCTGCCGCCAGCGCGCTACCGCGAGCGACTGCTCGCGACGGAGAATTCCACTCTAGAACTATCTACTTGACGGGGAAGCTTACGCTAGCTAGGAGGGTCTTGGGACCACGCTGCGATGAAGATCAACTCCAAACTCTGCGCTTCCCAGCATGGCCAGCGAACGCCCGAAATCCCTAACCACGTTCTTAATACTGCGCTCCGCTATCCACATCAAGCGCCTGTGTCCGCCACGCCGCTTGAGAGCGAAGCCCACACCTATGATGCGCGGCTTACGGCGATCCTTACAGCGAAGGATGGTGAACAGTTCGTCCTCGCCCAGAGAGAAAAGCTCTTCTAAGTAGCTAGGCGCCCAAGCGTTTTCAGCGATTTTCTCTGGTTGAAAGGTCAGCCTACCGCGGCGCACCGTGGTGATATTCCATATGTCTTGTTCTCGCGCCACTAGGCCGACGACAGCCGCTACACGGCCTCTGTGCATCTGCGCTATCGAAAGCGGGCGAGCGCAATTCTTCAATGCCGTTACCAGAGCGACGGACATTGCAGGCCACGCGGATACCAAGCTTTCATGGCGAACAGCCCACAAGCGCACGTGCTGGATCGTCCCATCTGCTGCAGTCGTCGTTCGGTGAATGTCAGCTACTTGCGACGCCGGCCCGAAGTGGAAGGTGACGTGTTCGCGTGCACCTTTAGTGGTAAGAATCAGCTTATGATTCGCAATCACGATCATCAGGTCGTCCAGTTCTATTTTCCGAATCACTGAAGGTTTTCGTCGCAAAGCGAATCGTCGTCTATTGGCCAGAAGCGGCAGTCCGCGACTGGCGCTACAGATCGGTCCGGGTTCAGCAGCTCTTTTCGCCATGCGCGCTCGGCCGGTTAAAACATGAAGAGGCGGAAGTAATTAGCACGGGCGTGTCAGGCTTGTGTTGGAAGATCGAGAACGATTTCGCTTTCGTCGAACCAACCGTTGCTCATCATGTGTGTACGCACCGCGGAGGGCGCGGCCGAATACAGGAGCAAGGCAAGACTTTTTTTGGTCCTGCTGCAGGTTACGTAGTAAAGCCGCCGAGTCCGCGCGATTGAATTATCTTGGCCTTCTGCCTCGTTCTTGATATCAAGCGGAGTTAACTGCTTCGCGCCGAAAAACTTCTCATATCCGAACATGAAGCCGCGCGCCTCCGCATCATCCATCAAGACCATTACACGGTCGAACTCCAGCCCCTTGACGCCTTGATGCGTTCCGAACTCTGCTTCGTTAGACACGTAGCGAGCGTAAGGCGCAATTTCAGAGAACGGCGCTGCAAGAAAGCGTTCTAGGGCAATGATCTCAGCCGGTAGAGGATCCGCCATCTCGGCCTCGATGCCGACGGTCGGGACCTCATTGATAGCCTCACGCATCACGAGCGCCTTTAGGCTTTCTGGGAGGGAGAAGAGACCGGTCTCTGCGACGTTGCGGACGATCGCCCCGCAGTTCGGCTCGCCATCGTCCCAAAGTGCCATGAGACTTTCGACGGCATCGCGCGCGGCCTGCAGCTGCTCGCGTTGGTCAGCCGCCCGCCTGATCGTCTGCGCATCAAGTAAAGGCGAATGATCGCGCACGACCTTATCCGCCGCATGATCTCATCGCGCGCTGCGTTGGTGTATGTAATCACGGCGACTTGTTGTGCGCGCAGACGCAGCCGATCCACGTTATGGCCCTTGATATATTCAAGCGCCTTAACGAGGGACCGGGTCTTGCCCGAGCCTGCTCCGGCGTAGAGGAAAAAGCTTCGCGGGGCCTGAAGATCGAGGCACGCGGCGATCTGTCCCTCGACGTGTTCGTCAAGAGAGATATTCGAGTTTGGATCCGCGGTGAAAGCCATCAGACCGCCGCCGCCGATGGCTGTGCCAACTCTTCGGCTACGGCAAGACCAAGCTCCTTCTGCCGTTGGCGAAGTTGCCCTGCCAGCCAGACTAGGCCCTCCTTGATGTAGGTTGGGGGCTTCAGCTTGTTCGCCTCCTTAAACTCAAGAAGGTCTAGTGCTAGCTCAGCCTTGCTCCCAGTTTTGAGGCACTCTGCCAACTGCGTGCCGAGGTCGGCAATTGTCGTGCTGCCGTCTATCGCGGCTTGGAACTTAGCTACGAGTCCGGTCCCCTTCTGCTCACGGAAAAAATCGATATTCTCAAAGAGCACGGCATCTTCAAGCGTGTTCGCGAGTGCTTCGCCAGCGGAACACCTGCCCGCAGTTCTGCAAAGCGCGGTGCGCGGTCTCTGTAGCGACGCGATGCTCGATCCGCCGCATCGTAGTAAGGAGCTTCGGGGCAGTGACTGCGCCCACCGGCTCACTGCCGATCCAGGGAAACACGTCCCGCTCGAGCCGGCGGATGATCTTGTCCGCGTGGCTTGGCACCCTGCGGGGGGAGAACCTGGCGAACCACTCCCGTGCTACTGCCTCGAAGCTGTCCGCGTTCTCACGGGCCGCTTTAGCGCCCTGCTTGTGAGCGCTAGGGTCAATGCCGCTGGCGAGGAGACGGCGGGCTTAATCGCGCTTCTCGCGTGCCATGGCCAGCGACGTGTCGGGATAGGTGCCGAGGGAGAGGAACTTCTCCTTGCCGTCGAACCGGTACTTGAGGCGCCACCACTTGCCGCCGGCGGGTGTAACGACCAGATACAGCCCGCCTTGGTCGAAGAGCTTCACCGGCTTCGGCCGGGTTTCTGCGCCTTGATCGACGTGTTGGTCAGCGTCATTTGGGGGTAACTCGTTCGGCAGGGTAGGGTGTTACCCCCAAAGTCACCCCCGCCGCTTGCAGGCTGTCAACGGACGAGGCTGGACGCCTCAGGACAGTTTTCTGAGTTAAATCAGAGGGAAGGGAGACGTCGCTGGACGTTCTCGGACGTCTCTGGACAGGCAATTGGTGGAGGCGGCGGGAATCGAACCCGCGTCCGCAAGCCCTCCACAGTCAGGACTACATGCTTAGCCTGGTTATTTGGGTTTCGCCTCGTGCCCGCCAACCGGCAGGCTGACACTCGGCTAG
>JAQGMS010000083.1 GCA_028292245.1 Ramlibacter sp. | reverse complement strand
GCTGCCGATCCTGCACAGCAAGCAGGGCAAATTGATCATCGATGCCTGCCTGTTCGGCGAGGACGACCTGCAGGCCCTGTTCAGCTTCGCCCGCGCCTATTTCATGGTGGACATGGAAATCCCGTCGGCCTATGTGCAGTTCCTTCGGTCCCTCATGCCGCGCAAGCCGCGCAACGAGATCTACAACGCGCTGGGCCTGGCCAAGCAGGGCAAGACGCTGTTCTACCGCGACTTCCTGTATCACCTGCGGCATTCGAGCGACAAGTTCCGCATCGCCCCCGGCATCAAGGGGATGGTGATGCTGGTGTTCGACCTGCCGTCGTTCCCCTATGTGTTCAAGCTGATCAAGGACTTCTACCCGCCGCAGAAGGACACCACGCGCGAGAAGATCAAGGGCAAGTACCTGCTGGTCAAGCAGCACGACCGCGTCGGCCGCATGGCCGACACGCTGGAGTACAGCGAAGTGGCGTTCGCGCGCGACCGCTTCGAGGACGACCTGATCGAGGAAATCCGCCATTTCGCGCCCAGCCAACTGGAGATCAGCGACCGCGACGGTGACGGTGTCGAGGAGGTGATCATCAAGCACCTCTACATCGAGCGTCGCATGATCCCCCTGAACATCTACCTGCAGGAAGCCTTCGACGCGGGCAAGGCGGCAGGCGAGGACGGCGTCGCGCTGGAACATGCGAACGGCCAGATCGCCAGCGCCGTGGTCGAGTACGGCAACGCGATCAAGGACCTGGTGGCCGCCAACATCTTTCCCGGCGACATGCTGTGGAAGAACTTCGGCGTCACCCGCAACGGCAAGGTGGTGTTCTACGACTACGACGAGATCGAGTACATCACCGACTGCAACTTCCGCAATGTCCCGGCGGCGCGTAACGAGGAAGAGGAGATGTCCGGCGAGGTCTGGTACACCGTCGGGCCGCACGACGTGTTCCCCGAAACCTTCGGCCCGTTCCTGCTGGGCAATGACGCCGTGCGCGAGGTCTTCATGAAAAACCATGCCGACCTGCTGGAGGCCTCTTTCTGGCAGAGTCACAAGGAACGGATCCAGGCCGGCTATGTCCACGATGTGTTTCCCTATGAGCGCGAGAAGCGCTTCTCGCGCAAAGCCGCCCATGCCGCTGCGAAGACCCCATGAACGCCCGCGATGCCTGGGAGCTCGCCAGCTTCATCGTCACGGTGGTGGCGCTGCCGTTCGCCATCGCGTTCTTCGCGTGGGAGCAGCGCAAGGAACGCGACAACGAGGACGAAGAGGCCTACCAGCTGCTGTCCGATGCCTACAACGATTTCCTCAAGGTCGTGCTGGCCCACCCCGACCTGCACCTGCGCACCAACGAGCCGCTGCCGGCTCCCACCAGCGAGCAGAACGAGCGCATGCTGGTGATCTTCGACATGCTGATGTCGCTGTTCGAGCGCGCGTACCTGGTGGCGTACAAGCGCAACATGAGCGAGACCGAGGCCCGGCGCTGGAACAGCTGGGACGACTACATGCGCGAATGGTGCCACCGCGAGGATTTCCACAATGCACTGCCGCTGCTGCTGCGCGGCGAGGACCCCGAATTTCAGAGCTACCTGCGCCGCATCGACCAGGAAGAACGCGGCGGCCTGATTCAACCCTGATCCCACTTTCCTAGAAGGAGAAAACCATGTCCGATTCCATCGTCATCGTCGGCGCCGCGCGCACCCCCATGGGCGGCTTCCAGGGCGACTTCTCGACGCTCTCCGCGCACGACCTGGGCGGCGCCGCCATCAAGGCCGCGGTCCAGCGCGCCGGCATCCCGGGCGACGCCGTGGGCGAGGTGCTGTTCGGCAACTGCCTGATGGCGGGCCAGGGCCAGGCGCCGGCGCGCCAGGCGGCGTTCAAGGGCGGGCTGCCCAACAGCGCCGGCGCCGTGACGCTGTCCAAGATGTGCGGCTCGGGCATGAAGGCCGCGATGTTCGCGCACGACATGCTGCTGGCCGGCACCCACGAAGTGATGATCGCCGGTGGCATGGAGAGCATGACCAACGCGCCCTACCTGATGCTCAAGGCCCGTGGCGGCTACCGCATCGGCCACGACCGGATCTTCGACCACATGATGCTCGACGGCCTGGAAGACGCCTACGAAGCCGGCCGCGCGATGGGCACGTTCGGCGAGGATTGCGCCGCCAAATACAAGTTCACGCGCGAGGCGCAGGATGCGTTCGCCACCGCCAGCGTCAAGCGTGCCAAGGCTGCCACCGAGTCGGGCGCCTTCGCCGCTGAAATCACGCCGGTCACCGTGAAGACGCGCGCCGGCGAGGTGGTGGTCTCCATCGACGAAGGCCCGGGCAAGGTCAAGCTCGACAAGATCGCCACGCTCAAGCCCGCCTTCAAGAAGGACGGCACCATCACCGCCGCATCCAGCTCCAGCATCAACGACGGCGCCGCCGCGCTGGTGATGATGAAGGAGTCCACCGCCACGCGCTTCGGCGGCAAGCCGATCGCCCGAATCGTCGGCCACGCCATGCACGCGCAGGAACCTGGCTGGTTCACCACCGCCCCGGTGGGCGCCCGATCGCCCGGATCGTCGGCCACGCCATGCACGCGCAGGAGCCCAACTGGTTCGCCACCGCCCCCGTCGGCGCGGTGCGCAAGCTCCTCGCCAAAA
>JAQGMS010000068.1 GCA_028292245.1 Ramlibacter sp. | reverse complement strand
GCGAAGCCAAGGTGCTGCGCATGCGTTTCGGCATCGAGATGAGCACCGACCATACGTTGGAAGAAGTCGGCAAGCAGTTCGACGTGACCCGCGAACGCATCCGCCAGATCGAAGCCAAGGCGCTGCGCAAGCTCAAGCACCCGAGCCGCAGCGACAAGCTGCGCAGCTTCATCGACACGCTCTGAACGACCAAGCGCACCCTGGTTCCGCGTCCATCAAGCCGCGGATTCCTTGGGCTTCGGCAGCGCAGGTGCGCGCCGGATGAGATCCTGGCCCGGAAATTCCAGCCGCGCGGACGCGACGAATTCATCGATGAACTGCGCGGCGTAAGGCGCCAGGAAGCGCTGCCCGTCCCAACCGATGGACAGCCACCGGCCGAGCGAGGCGCCTCTGTAAACCAACGGCACGGCGCGGATGCCGCTGCGTGGCGGGCTCGCGGTCGACGGCAGGATGGCGGTGGCATACCCGGTGGCCGCCAACTCCACCAGCGTCTGCGGCACACTGCTCTCCAGGAGCACGACTGGGTGGACGCGGGCAACCTGGCAAGCAGCGTCGAACCATGTCCTCGAGCCGAACTCGCGGCGCAGGACCACCAGAGGCTCGCCGGCGAGCTCGGCGAACTCCAGCACGCCGCGCTTGGCAAACCGATGCGCGCGGGGCAAGACGGCAACGAGGTGCATCGGCGCCAGCAGCCGGCTCTTGAAGCGGCTGTCCCCCGCCGGCAGGCAGGCGAGGTGAATATCGCCGTGCTCAAGGCGCTCCGCCATGTGTTCGCCGCCGTCCTCGACCAGATGGACTTCGACTCCGGGATGAAGGCGCTTGTGCCGCACGATGAATTTCGCGAGCAGGTTCTCTATGACCTGCGGTGTCGCGCCGACGCGAAGGATTCCTGTCGCGCCGGTCTTGAGGGCACGCGCACGCTCCCCCAGCGCCTCCACTTCCGCCAGCAAGCGGCGGCTGCGCAGCAGGAGGTCTTCACCCTCCGACGTGAGCTGGACGCCGCGGCCTACCCGGTCGAAGAGCGGCACGCCAAGCTGCTCTTCGAGCGCGTGAATCTGCCGCGACAAAGCGGGTTGGCTGAGATGAAGGGCGGGCGCGGCGCGAGCAAATCCGCCGAGATCGGCGATCGCGGCAAAGGCGCGCAGGTGGCGCAGGTTCATCGCGTTCGATCAGATTTTTGCATCAGTTAGCCTCCAACAAATGCATTAGACACATCTTATCTCCGCGCCTAGAGTCGGTCCATGTTCTTCCCGAAAGGCAAGCGGCCATGAGAAAACCCCAGAAACGGGCAGTTCTTGCCCTGGCTTTCACCGTAGTGGGATTCCAGCCATGGTCCTGCCTGCATGCTGACGTCGTCACCGACTGGAATGTGATCGCGCTGAACGCGACCGCGGTGCCGGCCAACTCGATACTCCAGTCGCGCGTCATGGCCATCGTGCACGGCGCGATTTACGATACCGTCCGCGCGATCGACCAGAAGGGACCCGCCTACGCCGTCAACCTCAGGGCGCCTGGCGGGACCTCGGTCGACGCAGCGGTCGCTGCCGCCGCTCACGGGGTGCTCGTGAAGCTTGCGCCGGCACAACGGCAGGTGCTGGACGCTGCCTTGGACACTGCGCTGGCGAGGGTAACCGAGGGTCGAGCCAAGTCCGATGGCGTCGCTCTCGGGGCGCAAATCGCGGAAAAGAGCGTGGCACTGAGGGGTACCGATCAGTCGACTGCCACTGTCACCTTCACTGCCAAGCCAGGCGCCCGGCTTTATCAGGTGACGCCGCCGCATTCGATGGCGGCGATCCTGCCGCACTGGGGCGCTGTTACGCCGTTCCTCGTGAGCGCCGCAAGCGGCCTGGAATGGAAAGGGCCGCCCGCGATCGGAAGCGCCGACTTCGCCCGCGATTTCGAGGAAGTCAAGACCCTCGGCGCACGCAACAGCGCCACGCGCACCGCGGACCAGACCGCCGCAGCCGTGTTCTGGACCGTGCAGACGGGTGTGCCGTGGCACGCTGCCGCGCGCGCCGCCGCGGCGGCGAAAGGCCTGCCGGTGGCTGACAACGCCAGATTGTTCGCGATCCTGTCGATGGCGACCGCCGACTCGCAGATCATCGCGTTTGCCGAGAAGTACAAGAACCCGCATTGGCGCCCGATCACGGCTATCCGCGGCGCCGGCGCCCTCGGCGTTCCCGCGCTCAAGGCCGATCCCGAGTGGGAGCCGCTGCTCGGCACGCCACCGCATCCCGAATACCCGTCCGCCCACGCCGTCTTTTCGGGAGCCGCGGAAGCGGTGCTCACCAGGTTCTTCGGCGCCGATTCAGTCCGTGTGTCGGTGACATTCCCGCCGATTTTCGGCGTCACCCGTACCTATGCGCGTTTTTCCCAGATCACGGAGGAAGTCGACAACGCCCGCGTCTGGGGCGGAATCCACTTCCGCAGCGCGGACAGGGACGGCTCCGCAGTCGGCCGCAGGATCGGCGAGGTCGCGCTGCGCGACTTTCCGCGCCCCGCCGATTCTGTTGCGGAGGTGCGGTGATGGAATCCGCGATTGCATGGCGCGCGCTGGCGCTTTCCTGCGCGCTGGCCGCCGCCCCTCTCGCGATCGCGCAAAGCCCGGACGCCGGCAAGGGCGAGCTGCGGATTCTCGTTGGCTTTCCGCCCGGCGACACGATCGATGCGATTGCCCGCATCATTGCCGAGAAACTCGCGCGCGAGCGCGGCCAGCCCGTCCTGGTTGAAAACCGGCCTGGAGCGGGCGGTGCCGTGGCAATGAAGGCCCTGCTCACGTCGCAGCCGGACGGCAACGTGATGCTCCTTGCCGGTCTTGGCAACGTCGCCATCGAAGCCGCGGCTCGGCCCGAGGAGCACTTCGAACCCGCCAGGGACCTTGCCGCGATCGGCGTGGCCACACGCTTCGAGCTGGGCCTCGCCGTTGCGAACAACTTGGATGTCCGGGACCTGCGCGGGTTCATCGACTGGGCGGCGGCCCATTCCACGAAGGCCGCTTTTGGCAGCCCGGGGGCCGGTAGCCTGCCTCACTTCTTCGGCCTGCTGTTCGCGCAATCGGCTGGAGTCGAGATTATCCACGTGCCGTTCAAGGGAGGCAGACCGCTGGCGACGGACCTGGTGGGCGGCCATGTGCCGGCGGGAGTAGCGCCGCTCAGCATCTACCTGGAACTGCACAGGACCGGGAAACTGCGGCTGTTGGCCACCAGCGGCGGCAAACGCTCGCCGGCAACTCCCGACGTTGCGACCTTCAGTGAACAGGGTTACAAGGATGTGGAGGCAACACTCCGGTTCGCCTTCTGGGCTCCCGGGAAAACGCCTGCGGCCGTCGTGGCGCGGCGCAACGAGGAGATCAACAAGGTGCTGGAGATGCCCGACGTGCAGCAGCGGATCAGACGGCTGGGCCAGGAACCTGCAGCCAGCACGCCGGAGGAATTGACGCGGCTTATGGCCGCCGAGACGGCCAAGTGGACACCGATCGTCAAGGCCGCCGGATTCGCGCCGGACCGATGATCGGCACAGAAGGAGCACCGGTGTTCAGCAAAGAGGAATTCATCGCGGATTGCCGAAGTGCGCTGCAATCCGCCTCTCCCGGAAAAGCAATCAAGGAGATTGCTGAACGCGCGGTCTCAGATCCGGCCGCGGCGGTGCGTGCGCTCGGCACGCCGTCGAAGGCCGGGCTCATTCCCCTGTACCAGTCCGATGAACTGACGATCCTCAACGTCGTCTGGGCGCCGGGCATGTCGTTATTTCCGCACGACCACAGGATGTGGGCGGTCATTGCCGTCTACCAAGGCAGGGAGGACAACGCATTTTTCAAGCGCACTGCGGGTGGTCTCGTGCCGGCGGGCGAGAAGCATCTGGATGCCGGTGACGCCGTTCTCCTGGGGGCGCGAACCGTTCACGCCGTGACGAATCCTCTTGATCGGTTGACGGGCGCGCTGCAGGTATACGGCGGCGATTTCTTCAAGGTGTCCCGTTCGGAATTCGATCCAGTCACGATGCAGGAGCGTCCATTCGAAATCGAACGAGCGAAAGCGGTCTTTCTCGAAGCAAACAAGCGACTCCCCGGCTGACGCGGCTGCGCCGCTAGAACATCGTTTCCTGGTAAGGGTCGGTCTTGCCGTCGCTGCGGTGCGCCAGCAGACTCACCAGCGGCGGCAGCGCGGCATGGGTCGTGTAGCCCTTGCCGCAGTCGGGGCACGCATAGTCCTCGTGCTCGTCATCGCCGGCCATGCGTGAAACCAGCACTTCGAACCGCGCACCGCAAAACGCACAGGACTGCACGAAGCTGCTGCGCTTGAAGCCGGGTTCTTGTTTCAGGGATTGGTTCATCGCGTTCCCCTCTCGCCTTGTCGCGTGGCGTGCTGCCCAGTATGCCAGCGCCACCTGCCGGCTGGCGATAGCCCCATTGCCGGCGTATGTATCGGCGGGCGCGCCTAGCGGGACACGCCGAGCAGCCGGTCCAGCAACTGCGGCTGGTCGCGCAGTTCCCCGGCTGTACCGGCATGCGCCACCGTGCCGCGATCGAGCACCACGGCGCTGTCGGAGATGGCGAGGATCGCCTGCGGATGCTGCTCCACGATGATGGCCGACAGGCCCTCTTCCCGCGTGATGCGGCGGATCGCGCGCAGCAACTCTTCCACGATGATCGGCGCGAGGCCTTCCAGCGGTTCGTCCAGCAAGAGCAACTTCGGGTTGACCACCAGTGCGCGGCCCACGGCCAGCATCTGCTGCTCCCCACCCGAGAGCTGGGTGCCCAGGTTGGTCTTGCGCTCGGCCAGCCGCGGAAACATTGCGTAGACGCCGTCGGGCGTCCACTTGCCGGGCCACGCGACCGCGGTGAGGTTCTCATGCACCGTCAGCGACTTGAAGATGTTGCGTTCCTGCGGCACCCATCCGATGCCCGCCGCTGCGCGCTGGTGCGCCGGCAATTTGTGCAATGCCACGCCGCCCAGGGCGATGGAGCCGCCGTGCTGCCGCGTGGCACCGGCCAGCGTGTTGATCAGCGTAGTTTTGCCGGTGCCGTTGCGTCCCAGCAGCGCCAGGGTACGGCCTTCGTCCAGGGCCAGCGACACGTCGTGCAACACCACCGCCTCGCCATATCCGGCGCTCAAGCGCTCGACTCTCAGGAGTTCAGCCATGGGCCCCCTCCTCTTCGCCGTGCCCGAGGTACACCGCCTTGACTTCCGGGTCGTTGGCAATCTGGTCCGGGTCGCCCTCGGTCAGCACCGTGCCGTTGACCAGCACCGTCATGCGATTTGCGAAACTGAACACCAGGTCCATGTCGTGCTCGATCAACAGCACCGACACGTCGGCCGGCAGCGCGGCCACTGTCTGCAGCAATTCCTCGCGCTCGCCCGCCGGAACTCCGGCGACGGGCTCGTCCAGCAACAGCACGCGCGGCTCGCAGGCCAGGGCGATCGCGATCTCCAGCAACCGGCGCTTGCCGTAGGCGAGATGTTCGGTTCGCTGGTTCATCACCTCGGCCAGGCGAAATTGCTCCAGAAGTTGCGCGCACCGGCCGGCCACATCTTTGTCCGCGCCGAGCGGCCGCCAGACCTGGGCGCCCAGCCCCCTCTGCTGGGAAACCACGAGCGCCAGCGTTTCCAGCGGCGTCATGGTGTTGAACAGCTGGTTGATCTGGAATGTGCGCACCATGCCGCGTGCCACCCGCTTGTGCGGCGCCAGTTGCGTGATGTCACGGCCCTCCAGGGTGATGCGGCCTTCGGTCGGCTCCAGCACGCCCGTCAACAGGTTGATGAGCGTGGTCTTGCCGGCGCCGTTGGGGCCGATCAACGCATGGCGCGCGCCCTTCTTCAAGTTGAGCGTGACGTTGTTGGTTGCGGTGATGCCGCCGAACCTTTTCACCAGGCCCTGCGCCGACAAGACGATGTCTTCGCTCATGCCTTCTTGCTCCCCACCCAGGTCCATGGCTTGAGCAGCCGCTCGCGCCCCACCAGCACCAGCACCACCAGGAACAGGCCGATCCAGAAGGTCCAGTACTGCGGCGTGACGGCCGACAGCGCGTCCTGCATCAATTTGAAGACGATGGCGCCGGCGACTCCTCCATAAAGCCAGCCCGTGCCGCCCACGACCAGGATCAGCAGCACGTCGGCCGAACGGTGGAACTCGAACACGTCCAGTGAGGCAAAGCCCGTGGTCTGCGCCAGCAAGGCCCCGGCGGCGCCGGCAAGCGCGGCCGCCACCGTGTACACCACGGCCAGCCGCGACCCGACCGGGATGCCGATCGCCATGGCGCGCAGGCGGTTGTCGCGAATCGCCTTGAGCGTCGCGCCGAACGGCGAGTGCACCAGCCGCCGTGCCAGCAGGAAAAACACCAGCAGCGAAGTCAGCGAGTAGTACGCCGCGGTACGCCCGGCCAGGTCGAACGCGAAGGTCCCCAGCAGCGGGCCGATCACCACGCCCTGCAGCCCGTCGGCACCGCCGGTCAGCCAATCGAGCTTGTTCGCCAGCTCCAGCAGGATCAGCGCCACGCCCAGCGTCACCATCAGGCGCGTCAAGTCGCTGCCGCGCTGGATGGTGAGGCTGCCGATCGCGCCCAGCACGGTGGCGCCGGCTATCGCCACGACCAGCCCGACCAGCGGATCGGGCATGACATGCTTGGCGAACAGGGCCGCCGTGTAAGCGCCGAAACCAAAGAAAGCGGCGTGACCCAGCGACACGATGCCGGTGTAGCCCAGCACCAGGTCGAGCGACATCGCGAACAGCGCGACGATCGCGATTTCATTGATCAGGGCCGAGTGGCTGGGGAGAACCAGCGGCGCGGCGAACGCCAGCAGCCACAGGACCGGTTCCCATGGCTTCCACCGGCTGGCCGCGAGGAGCGACTGCTGTGCATTCATCCCTTGCCCCCGGTGCGCGTGAACAGGCCTTGCGGCCGCCAGATCAGGATGGCGATCATCAGGCTGTAGACGATGAAGGCGCCCATCTTGGGGATGTAGTACTTGCCCGCCACGTCGGCGATGCCGAGCATCAGCGCCGCCAGCAGCGGCCCGGTGATCGAGGACGTGCCGCCCACCGCCACGACGATCAGGAAGTAGATCATGAATTTCAGCGGAAAGCTCGGGTCCAGCCCCAGCACTTCGGCGCCGAGCGCGCCGCCCAGGCCGGCCAGGCCCGAGCCGACGGCGAAGGTGGACAGGAACACCATGTTGACGTTGATGCCCAGCCCGGCCGCCACGCGCTGGTCATCCACCGATGCGCGCAGGCGGCTGCCGAAGCGCGTCTTGGACAGCACCAGTTGCAGCACCACGGTAAGCACGGCGCACACGGCGACGATGAAGAGCCGGTAGTGCCCCATCCCCAGCATCCAGGCGCCGCTGCCGATCTCGGTACGGCCCTTGAGCCACTCGGGCAACTGGATGATCTGCTGGGTCGAGCCGACGAAGTAGTCCACGGCGGCGACGGCCATGAACGTGAGCCCGATGGAGAACAGCACCTGGTCCAGGTGCGGCTTGTTGTACAGCGGCCGGTACAGCGTGCGCTCGAGCACGCCGCCGAGCAGCGCGGGCACGATGAACGCGATCGGCAGGCAGACCAGGAACGGCACTCCGGCGCGTTGCATCAGCAGCACCGTCGTGTAGCCGCCCACCATGGCAAACGCGCCGTGCGCGAGGTTGATGAAATTCATCAAGCCCATGGTCACGGCCAGGCCGACCGCGAGCACGAACAGCAGCATCCCGTAAGCGATGCCGTCGAAGAGGATGGTGAGCATTACCTGCTCTTGCCGGGATCCTTGACGTCCTTGATCACGTCGAACTCGACGTTGTACAGCTGGCCGTCCTTCTTCTCGACCTTGCGCAGGTAGACGTT
>JAQGMS010000066.1 GCA_028292245.1 Ramlibacter sp. | reverse complement strand
GATGATGGTGAATCCCCAGGTGGCCGCCAAGACGCCGAAGGAATTCATCGCGCTGGCGAAAAGCCAGCCGGGCAAATTGAGCTACAGCAGTTCCGGCGCCGGCGGCGGGCCGCACCTGGCCGCCGAGATGTTCAAGGAATCGACCGGCACCTACATCCTGCATGTGCCCTACCGCGGCGGCGGCCCGGCCATCAGCGACCTGCTCGCGGGCCATGTGCAGCTGTCGTTCATGACGGTGCTCGAAGCCAGCGGCCATATCAAGGCCGGCAAACTGCGCGCGCTGGCCGTGACGAGCGAGAAGCGCGTCGGCGCCCTGCCGGACGTGCCGACGCTGGGCGAGTCGACGCTGCCGGGCTTCAACTCGATTTCGTGGATCGGCTGCTTGCGCCCGCCGGCACGCCGCGCGAACTGGTCGAGAAGATATCCGCCGACGTGCGCGAAGTGCTGGCCTCCGACGACGTCAAGGGCAGGCTGATCGAACTCGGCGCCATTCCGTCGGGCACGACGCCGGCGCAATTCGCCCAATTGATCGACAGCGACCGCCAGCGCTATGCGCGCATTATTCGCGAACGCGGCATCACCCTCGACTGAACGCCCATGCCCAATGCAACGCCAACCATCACCGCGCTTCAGGTGATCCCGGTCGCCGGCCGCGACAGCATGCTGCTGAACCTCAGCGGCGCGCACGGTCCCTTCTTCACCCGCAACCTGGTGATCCTCACCGACAGTGCCGGCCACACCGGCGTCGGCGAGGTGCCGGGCGGCGAGAAGATCCGCCAGACGCTGGAAGATGCGCGCGATCTCGTGGTCGGCCGGCCGATCGGCGATCACCAGCGCGTTCTGCAGCGGATGCATCGCCAATTCGCCGACCGCGATGCGGGCGGGCGGGGCCAGCAGACCTTCGACTTGCGCACCACCATCCACGCCGTCACCGCGATTGAATCGGCTTTCCTCGACCTGCTCGGCCAGCACCTGCAAGTGCCGGTCGCGGCGCTGCTCGGCGAAGGCCAGCAGCGCGATGCAGTGGAGATGCTGGGCTACCTCTTCTTCGTCGGCGACAAGGGCAGGACCGACTTGCCCTATCCGAGCGAGCCCGGTGCGGACAACGACTGGTTCCGCTTGCGCCACGAGAAGGCCATGACACCGCAGGCGGTGGTGCGCCTGGCCGAGGCCGCGTTCGAACGCTACGGCTTCAACGACTTCAAGCTCAAGGGCGGTGCGCTGCGCGCAGAGGAAGAAATCGAGGCGGTGAAGGCGTTGCACGAGCGCTTCCCGAAAGCGCGCGTCACGCTCGACCCCAACGGCGGCTGGCTGTTGAAGGACGCGATCCGCCTGATGCGCGACATGCGCGGCGTCGTCGCCTATGCGGAGGACCCGTGCGGCGCCGAAGACGGTTTTTCGGGGCGCGAGGTGATGGCGGAATTCCGCCGCGCGACCGGCCTGCCGACGGCCACCAACATGGTCGCGACCGATTGGCGCCAGCTCACGCATGCACTGTCGCTGCAGTCGGTCGACATCCCGCTGGCCGACCCGCATTTCTGGACGATGGCCGGCTCGGTGCGGGTGGCGCAGACCTGCCGCGACTGGGGCCTGACCTGGGGCTCGCACTCCAACAATCATTTCGATGTGTCGCCGGCGATGTTCACGCAGGTCGCGGCCGCCGCACCGGGCCAGGTAACCGCGATCGACACGCACTGGATCTGGCAGGACGGCCAGCGCCTGACGAAGGAGCCGCTGCGCATCGTTGGCGGCCTGGTGCAAGTGCCGAAGAAGCCGGGGCTCGGCGTCGAGCTCGACATGGCCGAGGTCGAGAAGGCGCATCGGCTTTACAACGAGCACGGTCTGGGCGCGCGCGACGACGCCATCGCGATGCAGTACCTCATCCCCGGCTGGAAATTCAACCCCAAGCGCCCCGCGCTCGACCGATAGATTCCATCATGACCACCACACCCTATTCCCCGTTCCCGAATTCCTTTCGCGCATCCCTGCGCCAGGGCAAGCGCCTGATCGGCTGCTGGTGCTCGCTGGCCAACCCCATCACCACCGAGGTGCTGGGACTGGCGGGCTTCGACTGGCTGCTGCTGGATGCCGAGCATTCGCCGAACGACGTCGGCTCGCTGATTCCGCAATTGATGGCGCTCAAGGACAGCGCCAGCGCTCCCGTGGTGCGCCCGCCGTTCAACGAGCCGGTGGTGATCAAGCGGCTGCTCGATGCCGGCTTCCACAATTTCCTGATCCCGTTCGTCGAGAGCGCGCAGGAGGCCCGCGACGCGGTCGCCGCCACCCGCTATCCGCCGCAAGGCATTCGCGGCGTTTCGGTCGCGCAGCGCAACAACCGCTACGGCACGGTGCCGGATTACTTCCGCATCGCCAACGACAACATGACCGTGCTGGTGCAGATCGAAAGCGTGGCCGGCGTCGCCGCGGCAGCGCAGATCGCGGCCGTGGACGGCGTTGACGGCTTGTTCGTCGGGCCGTCGGACCTGGCCGCCGGCCTGGGCCACATCGGCAACGCCAACCATCCCGATGTGCAGGCCGCGATGGAACAGATATTCACGGCGGCGAAAGCGCACGGCAAGCCGGTGGGCATCCTTGCGCCGGTCGAAGCCGATGCCCGCCGCTACCTCGCGCAGGGCGCCAGCTTCGTTGCCGTCGGCAGCGACCTGGGCGTGTTCCGCTCGGGCACGCAGGCGCTGGCCGACCGCTACCGCGACCCGACCCAATAAGGAGAACGCAATGAGCCAACTCGGATTCATCGGCCTGGGCATCATGGGCAGCCCCATGGCGCTGCACCTGGTCAAGGCCGGCCACAAGGTCCACGTCACCACCCGCAGCAAGGTGCCGCAGGAACTGCTGGATGCCGGCGCCGTCGCGTGCGACAGCGCGCAAGACGTCGCTGCTCGCGCCGACGTCGTCTTCATGATGCTTCCCGATACGCCGGACGTAGAGAAAGTATTGTTCGGCGCCAAGGGCGTGGCCGCCGGTTTGGCCAAGGGCAAGACCGTCGTCGACATGAGCTCGATCGACCCGATCGCCACCCGCGGCTTCGCCAAGCAGATCGTCGCGCTGGGCTGCGACTACCTCGATGCCCCGGTGTCCGGCGGCGAAGTCGGCGCCAAGGCGGCCAGCCTGACCATCATGGTGGGCGGCGAGCCGGAATCGTTCGAGCGCATCAAGCCCTTGTTCCAGTTGATGGGAAAGAACATCACCCTGGTCGGCGCCGCCGGCGATGGGCAGGTGTGCAAGGTGGCCAACCAGATCATCGTGGCGCTGAACATCGCCGCTGTCGGTGAAGCGCTGGTGTTCGCGTCAAAGGCCGGCGCCGACCCGGCCCGGGTGCGCGAAGCGCTGATGGGCGGCTTCGCCTCGTCGCGCATCCTGGAAGTGCATGGCGAGCGGATGATCAAGCGCACCTTCAACCCGGGCTTCAGGATCGGGCTGCACCAGAAGGACTTGAACCTCGCGCTGCAAGGCGCCCGCACGCTGGGGGTGGCCTTGCCGCAGACGGCCAACGCGGCGCAACTGATGCAATCGTGCGTGGCGCTGGGCCACGGACAGGCCGATCACTCGGCCCTGGTCAAGGCGCTGGAGAACATGGCACAGCACAAGGTCATGCCCGACGCCGCCAGCTAGGCTAGCGCTTGTTCCTGATCGGCACGTTCATTTCTTCGGGCTTGATCTCGCGCACCAGCTCCGGCACGCCCCAGGCGAAGGCCGGGTCGTTCTTGATCCGGAAGTGATACATCGACTGCATGGCCTGGTGGTCTTCCTTGCGGAAGGTCATCTTGCCCTTGGGCGTTTCGAAACTCATGCCTTCCATGGCGGCGATCAATTTGTCGCTCTTGGTATCGCCGCCCGTCCTCTTCAACGCGGCGACGATGGCCATCCCGGCGCTCATGCCACCAGCGGTGAAGAAATCCGGCGGGGTCTTGAACTGCTTGTAGTGGTTGGCCACCAGCCATTCGTTGGCTGGATTTTTCGGGATGCCGAAGTAGTAGTAGGCCGCGCCTTCCATGCCCGGGAACTGCTTGTACGCCACCATGGCGGGCAGGATGTTGCCGCCGCTGGCCACGTCGATGCCGAAGCGCTGCTTCAGGTTCAGCGCGGCCAAGGCGTTGTAGGGCGGCGTGGCGCCGGCCCAGACCACCGAGATGTACTTGCGGCCCGGCTTGTCCTTGAGCGCATCGACCACCCGCTGGATGCCTGCGGTGAAGTCGGAGGTGTTCGGCGGCAGGTATTCTTCGTGAACCACCTTCGCCTTCTTCAGCGCTTCCTTGAAGGCCTTGATGCCGTCGCGGCCGAACGCGTAGTCTTGCGCCAGCGTGGCGATGGAGACGTCAGCAAAGTCGGCGACCGCGGCGTTGCTGAGCGCGTCCTGCGAACTGTTGCGGCCGGTGCGGAAGATGTACTTGTTCCACTTGTCGCCGGTGATGGCATCGGCCACGGCCGGCTCGACGATCAGCACCTTCTTGTACTCCTCGGCCACCGGCAGCAGCGCAAGTGCCACGGCGCTGGAGGTGGGGCCGACGGCGAAATCGACCTTCTCGTCGCCGTAAGCGGCCGCCAGCAGGCTCTTGCCCACGTCCGGTTTGCCCTGGTCGTCCTTCTCCAGGATCACGATCTTGCGGCCGTTGACGGCCATGGTGCCGCCGGTCGCATAGTCCAGCCCCATCATCAGGCCGGTCTGGGTCTGCTTGGCGTACGCCTCGAGCGGCCCGGTCCGGCTGTAGATGTGCGCGATGCGGATGTCACCGGTCTGCGCGGATACCGAAGGTGGGACGGCCGCCACGGCGGTCGCGGCCACGGCAAGCAAGAGGCGAAGGATGTTCATGGGGCTGCTTCCAGGGTTGATGGCCTGAAATTAACACAAGCCCAGCCGCCGCACGGCAATTTTTAGTGCACCAGGAACGACAACGCGCGCGCCTTGCGGCCACGCGCGAAAGAAGGCACCCGGCCGAGGGACCGGATGCCGAAAAGACTTCTGCAGTTCTTAGCGGACGCGGCCGCGGCGGAACAGGTTGACGATGGCGAGCAGGATGATCGCGCCGATCAGCGAAACCACCAGCGAGCCGATGCTGAAACCATCATTGATGGTGCCAGTGCCGAGCAGCGGGGAGATCAGCCAGCCGCCGATGAAGGCGCCGACGATACCCACCACGACGTTCAACAGGATGCCCTGTTGACCATCGGTCTTCATGACCAGGCTGGCCAGCCAGCCGACGATGCCACCTACGATTAGCCAGAGTATGAAACCCATGTTGAGACTCCTTTGCCGCGAACGGCGTGTTGTGATAGCGGGCCGGCCCTCTCGGTTCCGACCACCCGCCGCCAAAACGAACGGCCGGTGAACGCAATATCGTTGTGCCCCGATGCCCCAGGCGTAGTCACCCGTTAAGGCTCAACGTGCGTTGTTGGCGCGTCGCCGCGTCGGACGCGCCCTACCCCTTGCTGAGGCTGGCAAAATGCCTGTACCAAGCCGGGTGGCCAACTCAGCGGCACCGTTTTTGCTTTGTATGCGTTTGTCGTCATTCCGGAGTCTTCAATGAAAAAACGGTTCGCCCTTCAACTCACCGGCGCGGCTGCGCTGGCACTCGTTTTCGGCGCCGCCCAGGCGCAGACCACGCCGATCAAGTTCCAGCTCGATTGGCGGTTCGAAGGCCCGGCGGCGCTCTTCCTCACGCCCGCCGCCAAGGGCTACTTCAAGGACGCCAAGCTCGACGTGACGATCGACGCCGGCAACGGCTCCGGCGGGGCCGTCACCCGCGTGGCGTCGGGCACCTACGACATGGGCTTTGCCGACCTGGCCGCGCTGATGGAGTTCCATGCCAACAACCCCGACGCGCCCAACAAGCCGGTCGCGGTGATGATGGTCTACAACAACACGCCGGCCTCGGTGATGGCGCTGAAGAAATCGGGCATCAAGACGCCCGGCGACCTCAACGGCAAGAAGATGGGTGCGCCGGTGTTCGACGCCGGCCGCCGCGCCTTCCCGATCTTCCAGAAAGCCAATGGCATCGGCGCCGTGAACTGGACCGCCATGGACCCGCCGCTGCGCGAAACCATGCTGGCGCGCGGCGACGTCGATGCCATCACCGGCTTCACCTTCACTTCGTTGCTCAACCTGGAGGCGCGTGGCGTGAAGGCAGAAGACGTGGTGGTGCTCCCCTACGCCGACTTTGGCGTCAAGCTCTACGGCAACGTGGTGATCGCCACGCCGAAGATGATCAAGGAGAACCCCGCCGCGGTGAAGGCGTTCCTGCTGGCGTTCACCAAGGGCGTGAAGGACGTGGTCGCGAAGCCGGAGGCCGCCATCGCCGACGTGAAGGCGCGCGACGGCATCATCAACACCGAATTGGAAACGCGGCGCCTCAAGCTGGCCATCGATACCGTCATCAACAGCCCCGACGCGCGCGCCGAAGGCTTCGGCCAGGTCAACCCCGGCCGGCTGTCGCTGATGGCGTCGCAGGTGTCCGATGCTTTCGGCACCAAGACGCGCGTCAACCCCGAAGCGGTGTGGAACGGCTCCTTCCTGCCGACCCGGGCCGAATTGAACGTGCTGCCGGTACCGAAAAAATGATGAAAGACGGCGCCGCCGCCACCGGCGACGCTTTCGCCCAGTTTCAAGACGTCTGGCTCGCTTACAACGAGGAGTCGCTGGCCCAGGGCCAGTTCGCGGTCGAGGCGATCGACCTGCGCGTGAACCGCGGCGAGTTCATCGCCATCGTCGGGCCTTCGGGCTGCGGCAAATCCACCTTCATGAAACTGGCCACCGGCCTGAAGATGCCTTCACGCGGCCGCATCCTGATCGACGGCCTGCCGGTCACCGGGCCGCTGAAGATCTCGGGCATGGCGTTTCAGGCGCCTTCGCTTCTGCCCTGGCGCACGACCGTGGACAACGTGCTGCTGCCGCTGGAGATCGTCGAGCCGTACCGCAGCAACTTCAAGTCCAAGCGCGCCGAGTATGAGCAGCGAGCCCGCGCGCTGCTGCAGAAGGTGGGGCTGGCCGGCTACGAAGACCAGTTCCCCTGGCAGCTGTCCGGCGGCATGCAGCAACGCGCCAGCATCTGCCGCGCGCTGATCCACGAACCCAAGATGCTGTTGCTGGACGAGCCGTTCGGCGCGCTCGACGCTTTCACGCGCGAGGAACTGTGGTGCATCCTGCGCGACCTGTGGACCGAGCAGCGCTTCAACGTCATCCTGGTCACGCACGACCTGCGCGAATCGGTGTTCCTGGCCGACACGGTCTACGTGATGAGCAAGCGGCCCGGCCGCTTCATGGTGCGCAAGGAGATCGGGCTGCCGCGCCCGCGCGACCTGGAGATCACCTACACCAAGGAGTTCACGGACATCGTCCATGAGCTGCGCGGGCACATCGGCGCGATCCGCAGCGGTGCCGCAACGGCTGTGGCGTCATGAAGGGCCGCCGCTTCGAGCAATGGTCGCCGTGGATCCTGCTGGTGGCTGTGATCGCGCTGTGGCAGTTGATCTGCTCGGCCTTCGACGTCTCGGAATTCATCTTCCCCAGCCCCTGGCGCATCTGGACGCAGATGGTGGAATACCGCGGCATCATCGCGGCCCACGCCTGGCGCACTTTCTGGGTGACGATGGCCGGCTTCGGCATTGCCATCGTGGTGGGCGTTCTATTGGGCTTCGTGATCGGCAGCTCGCGCCTGGCGTACGCCGCGGTGTACCCGTTGATGACGGCTTTCAACGCCTTGCCGAAAGCGGCGTTCGTGCCGATCCTGGTGGTGTGGTTCGGCATCGGCGCCGGGCCGGCCATCCTCACGGCCTTCCTGATCTCGTTCTTCCCGATCATGGTGAACATCGCTACCGGGCTGGCCACGCTGGAGCCGGAGCTGGAAGACGTGCTGCGGGTGCTGGGCGCCAAGCGCTGGGACGTGCTGGTGAAGGTGGGGTTGCCGCGCTCGATGCCCTACTTTTACGCCTCGCTCAAAGTGGCGATCACGCTCGCCTTCGTCGGCACCACGGTGTCGGAGATGACGGCGGCCAACGAAGGCATCGGCTACCTGCTGATCTCGGCCGGCTCGGCGATGCAGATGGGCCTGGCCTTCGCCGGCCTGGTGGTGATCGGCGCGATGGCGATGGTGATGTACGAGCTGTTCAGCCTGCTCGAAAAGCACACCACCGCCTGGGCCCATCGCGGATCGCAGAACCACTGACCCGGCGGCACCATGGCCTGGCACGCACGCCTGTCCCTCGACTACAGCGTCGAAAACGCCCGCTGCGTGGCGCGCTTCGAGCACGACGGGCCGCTGCGCATCCTGCAGACGCTGTACCCCGAGGGCGACGCCATCTGCCACAACGTGCTGGTGCACCCGCCCGGCGGGCTGGTGGGCGGCGACACGCTGGAGATTGCGATCCGCGCGCGCGCCGGCGCGCACGGCCTGGTGACGACGCCCGGCGCATCGCGCTTTTACCGCTCGCAAGGCGAGGTTGCCGCGCAGCGCACCCACATCACGCTGCAAGAGAACGCGCGGCTCGAATGGCTGCCGCTGGAGGCGATCTGCTACAGCGGCTGCCTGGCGGAGAACCACGTGGTGATGGATCTGGCGCCCGGCTCCGAGCTGATCGGCTGGGACGTGGCCGCGCTGGGCCTGCCCGAATCGCAATTGCATTTCGACGAGGGCAGCCTGCTGCAGCACCTGGAGCTGCGCGGCGCGTGGCTGGAACGCGGGCGCATCGCCGCGCGCGACGCCCGGCTGATGGACAGCCCGCTGGGCCTGGCCGGCAACCGCTGCATTGCCACACTTTTCCTGGCTGCGGGCAGCGAAATGCCGCGCGCGCGGCGCGAGCAGGCGCTGGAGCTGGCGCGTGAAGTGATAGCCGCCCATCCGCTGCGGGAGTGTGCGGGTGCTACGGCGCCTGGCCCGCAGGTAGTGGCTGTGCGGGTGCTCGCCCCACAGGTCGAGCCGGCGCTGGGCCTGCTGAAAGCGGTCCGCGACGCCTGGCGGCCGGGCCTGTGGAACCTGCCGGCCACACGGCCACGCACCTGGGCGCTTTAGCGCGACCTTGCAATCCTTGTCCTACGGCGGGAGGGGCATAGCGCCGCCGCCGATGCGGACTGCTCTCCGGCACGGATGGGCTGACGGGCTGCCTAGACTTCAGTCATCAAACAGATTCCCCAGGAGTTTTGACATGACCGCACGCAACACCGTCCACTCGCGCAAGAGCCTGCTTTCGTACGGCGTCGCCGCCCTGCTGGCAATGACCGCGGCCACGGCCCAGGTTGCCGTCGGCACCACCGGCATCGACGCATCGGGCAGCTACCAGCAAGAAGTGAATGCCTGCATGACCGGCAAGACCCAACAAGACCAGGCCACCTGCCTGAAGGAAGCCCGCAATGCCCAGGCCGACAAGAAGCGCGGCGTGCTGGACAACGCCGGCGGCCAATACGACGCGAATGCCGCGGCGCGCTGCGGTGTGCTGACCGGTGAAGAGAAGGCAGCTTGCCAGGCCCGCATCGTGGGCTACGGCAGCACCTCGGGCAGCGTTGCCGGCGGCGGCGTGCTGCGTGAAGTGGAAACCGTGGTGATGCCGCCCAGCGGCCAAGTCACGATCGAACCCAAGACCGCGGACCCGGTGGTGCTGGTTCCGTCGAAATAAATAAGGAAGTTGTCAGGGAGTGAAGAACGGGCCGCGAGGCCCGTTCTTCTTTGGGGCCGCTACCCATGGAAGAAAAACGGGTCCGTCTTCTGGGCACACCCATCAGACTAAGACCCGTCGCGCTGAACAGGGCAAGCGCCCTGTCAGCAACAGAAAGCGCGTAGGTTCAACCGCGGCAGGAGCCCGGCAGGTACTTGGCCAGGATGCCGTTGGTGGCCGAGGGGCCGCACTTCCAGCCACCGATCACGGTGCCTTGCGAGTACGAAGGGATGGCGGTGCCGTTGGCAGCGGTGGGCACCAGGTCGATTGCCTTGCCGTCGATCAGCGAGTCGCCGAAGCCGGTGGCCGTCACCGTGATCACGCCGACCGGGCTGGTGGTGACAGACGACACGTACTTGGACGTTTGCGTGGAGGTGGATTCACAGCCCCATGCGTTGGCGGCGACTTGCGTCAGTGAACCGGTCTGGTACACCTCGGAAATCGTCGTGCGGCAGGCGGATGCGGCCAGAACCACTTCAGACAGTTTTGCGCGTTTGGTGTAATCCTGATACGCGGGTAGGGCCACAGCGGCCAGGATACCGATGATCGCGACGACGATCATCAATTCGATCAGGGTAAAGCCCTGTTGCAGTTGACGCTTCATGAAAAATCTCCCCCACTCGAGATAAGTGGCCCCTTCCACGCTGCAATATCTGTGCCCTGCATTGATACAGAAGTTATCGTGACAAAGTCGAGCATTGGGCCACGTGAAGTGACCAAATAGGTTTATCCCGGCGCGCGATACGACTTTCTTGTCGGACCGTTTAGTCGCAGGAGATTTACTGCATGAGCTGGTAAGGCACGCCTCTTGCAGAGTGCAAGCGTGCCCTTGATGAGCAGCTGCAACGCCTTGTAGACGCGAATTTATCCTACAGACCTGTGGGACAACATCGCTACCCTAATCCGACTGTGTTTAAAAGACCAACAACAGACCCAGCCAGCCCGCCCTCGGGCCGGATCTTCTACACCGGCCTCCTCGCTGCCTTGTTCGGCTTTGGCCTGTTCTTCGACCACGCAGCCACTGTCGCCGCGCCGCGTGCCGACGCCGTGGCGGCGTTGCACGCCGACCTTGCGCGCGAGAACGCGTCCGCGCAGGTGCTGCAGGTAGCGCAGTGGGCCGTGGAGTCACGCGACCACACCGGCTTGCCCTTTGTGGTGGTCGACAAGGCCGGTGCGCGCCTGTTCGCGTTCGATGCGTTGGGGCGGCTGCGCGCCAGCGCCCCGGTGCTGCTGGGCTCGATGCGCGGCGACGGGCCGGCAGCGCCCGCCACGCCCGCCGGCCGCTTTGTGGCCGATGGCTGGATGTCGAACCTCGGGGATGGGATTGTCTGGGTCAACGGCGGCACCGCCGTGTCGCTGCACAGCGTGTCGTCGGCAGCGTCGCCTGGCCATGGGTCGCAGCGCCTGGCGTCGGCCGCGGTCGAGGACAAGCGCATCTCCGACGGGTCGCTGCATGTGGCGGATGAGTTTTATCGCGAGTACCTGGGCCCGTTGAAGAGCCAAGCCAGCATCGCTTATGTGCTGCCTGAATTGCAGCCCGCGCGATCGATGTTCACTTCGAACGGATTCGACAGCGTCGCCACAAGGAACCCCTCATGAGCAGCAATAAAGCCCCGGACGAAGATCCAAAGGAAGGCAGTGCCAAGCACGGCACGCCGAGTGAAGTGAGCTGGAACGGCGGCAAGGGACGCCAGCCCTATGCGAACCGCGGGCCCGAAGAAGCCGCGCAGACCGGAGGCGGCGAAGACGCCGAGGGTGACCGCGGCGAGCTGTCGGGGCGTAACCTCGATCAGCTCGACGAGGCGAAGAAAAAGCCGTGATCAGACGATGTGCATCAACATCAGCAGAACGACGACGACGAGCGGAACGCCAAGAAGCCAGAGGATGACGGGCATTTGATTACTCCCAAGTGGTTGATGCCTGAAAGTTACCCGGGCCGCCGCTCCGCTCCTGCGCGACGCTTCCCCTAAAATCGGTAGGCCCATAGCCTACGGCCGTGCAGGCAAAGGCCGCTCGCTCCGTGGCCGCTAGATCGCGACCAGCTGCCGCACGCCCTGCGTTTCCATGTCCTTGCCCAGGCCGCGCGCGATGAATTCGCCGCGTTCCATCACCAGGTAGTCGTCGGCCAGCTCGCGCGCGAAGTCGTAGTACTGCTCCACCAGCAGGATCGCCATGTCGCCGCGGTCGGCCAGCATGCGGATCACGCGGCCGATGTCCTTGATGATGCTCGGCTGGATGCCTTCGGTGGGTTCATCGAGGATCAGCAATTTGGGCTTCGCGGCCAGTGCGCGTGCGATCGCAAGCTGCTGCTGCTGCCCACCGGAAAGATCGCCGCCGCGGCGCCCCAGCATCTGCTTGAGCACGGGGAACAGTTCGAACAACTCCGCCGGGATCGGCGTGCCGGCGCTCTTGTAGGCCAGCCCCATGCGCAGGTTCTCTTCCACCGTCAGCCGGGCGAAGATCTCGCGGCCCTGCGGCACGAAGCCGATGCCGGCACGGGCGCGCTGGTAGGGCGTGGCGTTGTGGATCGGCTTGCCGTCGAACTCGATGCTGCCGGTCTTGATCGGCACCAGGCCCATCAGCGATTTGAGCAGCGTGGTCTTGCCCACGCCGTTGCGCCCCAGCAGCACGGTGACCTTGCCCAGGTGCGTGTCCAGGCTCACGTCGCGCAAGATGTGCGAGCCGCCGTAGTACTGGTTGATGTTTTTGACTGTCAGCATGAGTTGGTACCGCGCATTGGCTTCTTGAACGCAGAGGGCGCAGAGTTTTCGCAGAGGAAGACAGAAAGAAATTTGAATTCCTCTGCGCTCTCTGCGTAACCTTTGCGCCCTCTGCGTTCAAAAATTCGCTGCATGGGATCGTCACCGTCCAAGGTACACCTCGATCACGCGCTCGTCGTTTTGCACCTGCTCCAGCGGGCCTTGCGCCAGCACCGAGCCTTCGTGCAGCACCGTCACGATTTCGGAAATGCTCTTGATGAAACTCATGTCGTGTTCCACCACCATCAGCGAATGCTGGCCCTTGAGCTTCAAGAACAGCTCGGCGGTGCGCGCGGTTTCCTCGTCGGTCATGCCGGCCACCGGTTCGTCCAGCAGCAGCAATTTCGGGTCCTGCATCAGCAGCATGCCGATTTCCAGCCACTGCTTCTGCCCGTGGCTCAGGTTGCCCGCCATGCGCGTCACGCTGTCGGCCAGGTGGATGGTGTGCAGCACCTCGGCCAGGCGGTCGCTCTGGCCGGAATCGAGGCGGAAGAACATCGACGCCTGCACGCCCTTGTTGGTCTTCAGCGCCAGCTCCAGGTTCTCGAACACCGTCAGCTGCTCGAACACGGTGGGCTTCTGGAACTTGCGGCCGATGCCCATCTGCGCGATCTCGGGTTCGGTGTAGCGCAGCAGGTCGATCGTGCTGCCGAAGAACACGGTACCCTCGTCGGGCCGCGTCTTGCCGGTGATGATGTCCATCATCGTGGTCTTGCCGGCGCCGTTCGGGCCGATGATGCAACGCAGCTCGCCGGGCGCGATGTCCAGCGACAGCTTGTTGATCGCCTTGAAGCCGTCGAAGCTCACGCTCACGTCTTCCAGGTAGAGGATGCGGCCGTGGGTGGTGTCGACTTCGCCGTCGGTCATCACACGCGCGAAGCCGGCAGCGCGGCCGCCCGATTCGGTCTTGCCGGGCGGCTCCCGCAATTGGTAGGCCGCGGCGCGCTTGGCGCCCTCGTCGAGCAGGTCCGGCGTCATTTGCGGCCCCGCGTGAAGCGTTTCACCAGGCCGACGATGCCGTCGGGCAGGAACAGCGTGACGGCGATGAAGAGCGCGCCCAGGAAGTACAGCCAGAATTCCGGCGCCGTGACGGTGAGCCAGCTCTTGGCAAGGCTGACCAGGAAGGCGCCGACGATCGGGCCGATCAAGGTGGCGCGGCCGCCGACGGCCGCCCAGATTGCGATCTCGATCGAATTGGCGGGGCTCATCTCGCTCGGGTTGATGATGCCCACCTGCGGCACGTAGAGCGCGCCGGCCACGCCGCACATGATGGCCGAGAGAGTCCAGATGGTGAGCTTGTAGCCGATGGGGTTGTACCCCGAGAACATCACGCGCGTCTCGGCGTCGCGGATTGCCTGCAGCACGCGGCCGAACTTGCTGGCCACCAGCCAGCGGCCGAACAGGAAGAACGCCAGCAGCGTGACGCCGGTCAGCACGAACAGGAACATGCGCATCGAAGGCGTGGCGACAGGGATGTCCAGGATGCGCTTGAAATCGGTGAAGCCGTTGTTGCCGCCGAAGCCCGTCTCGTTGCGGAAGAACAGCAGCATCGCCGCGAAGGTCATGGCCTGCGTGATGATGGAGAAGTACACGCCCTTGATGCGCGAGCGGAAGGCGAAGAAGCCGAACACGAACGCGACGATGCCCGGCAAGGCGACGACCAGGAACAGCGTCGCGCCGAAGCTGCCGGACAAGGCCCAGTGCCACGGCAGTTCTTTCCAGTCGAGGAACACCATGAAGTCCGGCAGGTCGGCGTGATATTGCCCGTCGCGGCCGATCTGGCGCATCAGGTACATGCCCATCGCATAGCCACCGAGCGCGAAGAACAGGCCATGGCCGAGCGAGAGGATGCCGGTGTAGCCCCAGATCAGGTCCATCGCCAGCGCGCAGATCGCGTAGCACATGATCTTGCCGACGAGAGCCACCGCGTAGTTGCTCATGTGGAACACGCTGCTCTCGGGCACCACCAGGTTGAGCAGCGGCGCGACGGCGCAGACCACGATCAGCGCGACGATGAACGCACTCCATCCGGTAGCGCTCAGCACCGCGGGTTTGCCGGGCAGCACCACGGGCATGAGGGCTGGCTGGGGGTCGCGGATCATGGTCATGCTTCCGCGCTGCGGCCCTTCATCGCGAAGATGCCTTGCGGGCGCTTCTGGATGAAGATGATGATCAGCACCAGCACCGCGATCTTGGCCAGCACGGCGCCGGTCCAGCCTTCGAGGAACTTGTTCAGCACGCCCAGCCCGAGCGCGGCGTACACCGTGCCGGCCAATTGGCCGACGCCGCCCAGCACCACCACCATGAACGAATCGACGATGTAGCCCTGGCCCAGGTCGGGCCCGACGTTACCGATCTGGCTGAGCGCGCAGCCCGCCAAGCCGGCGATGCCCGACCCCAGCGCGAAAGCATAGGTGTCGATGCGTGCCGTGTTCACGCCCATGCAGGAAGCGATCGGGCGGTTCTGCGTGACCCCGCGCACGAACAGACCCAGGCGCGTGCGGCCGATCAGGAAGGCCATGCCCAGCAGCACGGCCATCGCGAAGCCGATGATGATGATGCGGTTCCAGGGCAATTGCAGGTTGCCTAGCAACACCACGCCGCCGCTCATCCAGCTGGGGTTCTCGACGCCGACGTTCTGCGCGCCGAAGATCGAACGCACCAGCTGCTGCAGCATCAGGCTGATGCCCCAGGTGGCCAACAGTGTTTCCAGCGGCCGGCCGTAGAGGAAGCGGATCACGCTGCGCTCCAGTGCGGCGCCCATCAGCGCGGAAGCGGCGAACGCCACCGGCACCGCGGCGACCAGGTACCAATCGAACGCACCGGGCAGGTATTTCTGGAACAGGCCCTGCACGACATACGTGGCATAGGCGCCGATCATCATCAGCTCGCCGTGCGCCATGTTGATCACGCCCATCAGGCCGTAGGTGATCGCAAGGCCCAGCGCCACCAGCAAAAGGATCGAGCCCAGACTGATGCCGGAGA
>JAQGMS010000065.1 GCA_028292245.1 Ramlibacter sp. | reverse complement strand
ACAACACGCTGGTGGTGTTCACCAGCGACAACGGCGGCGAGCGCTTCTCCGACAGCTGGCCGCTGGTGGGCGGCAAGATGGACCTGACCGAAGGCGGGATCCGCGTTCCCTGGATCGCGCACTGGCCCGCGGCGATCTCCGCCGGCGGCGTCAGCGCCCAGCACTGCATGACGATGGACTGGTCGGCCACCCTGCTCGACGCCGCCGGTGTGGCCGCGCATCCGGCCTATCCGCTCGACGGCGTGTCGCTGCTGCCGGTCCTGCGCCAATCCACACACAGCTTCTACCGGCCGCTGCACTGGCGCATGAACCACCGCGGCCAGCGCGCGTCGCGTGACGGCGACTGGAAATACCTGCGTGTGGACGGGTACGACTACCTGTTCAACATTCCCGCCGACGAGCGCGAGCGTGCCAACCGCGCGCCGCGCGAACCGCGGCGGCTGGAAGCCATGCGCGAAGCGTGGGAGCAATGGAACGCGACGATGCCGCCGATCCCGCAAGACGCGACGGTGAGCCTGGGCTATTCGGCCAAGGACATGCCGCAGCGCTGAAGAGGGCCTTGGCATACTCGCTGCATGTCCGATCCTTCCCGCTGGTTCCCGTTCCTGAAGTGGCCGCGCCTGGATGCGGCGCTGCTGCGCGGCGAATTCGGGGCCGGCCTGACCGTCGCGGTGCTGATGATTCCGCAATCGGTGGCCTATGCCGGCTTGGCCGGCATGCCGCTGGCGACCGGCCTGTACGCGGCTTTCCTGCCCGCGCTGGCGGCCGTCCTGTTCAGCAGCTCCACCCGGCTGTCGGTCGGCCCGTCGGCATTGAGCAGCGTGCTGGTGGGCGCATCGCTGGTGGGACTGGCGCAGCCGGGCAACGCGCAATGGATAGCGTTGGCGGCCTGGCTGGCACTGCTGGCGGGCGCGATCCAGTTGGGCCTCGGAGCGGCGGGCGCCGCCTGGGTTCTCAACCTGGTGAGTTCACCCGTGCTCGCGGGTTTCAGCCAGGCGGCCGCCCTGCTGATCATCGCCTCGCAGGTCCCCGCGCTGCTCGGGCTCGAAGGCAGCTTGTCCAGCCTCTGGTCCTCGCCTTCCATCGACGTTACGGCGCTGTGTTTCGGCGCATCGAGCGTGCTGCTGTTTGTCCTGGGCAAGCGCTATGCGCCGCGATTCCCGGTGGTGCTGGTGGTGATCGTCGCCGCAGGCGCGCTCAGCCACTTCAGCGGCTACGCGGCGCATGGGGCGGTGATCGGTGCATTGCCCGCCGGCCTGCCGGCGTTCTACTGGCCCGGCTTTCCCGGCTGGGACGCGCTGGGCGCGCTGGTGGTGCCGGCGCTGGTGATCACCCTGGTGAGTTCGCTGGAGATGGCGTCCAGCGCGAAGATCGAGAGCCAGCGCGACGGCAAGCGATGGGACGCCGGCCAGGACCTGGTCGGGCAAGGCATGGGCAAATTGGCCGCCGCGTTCTCGGGAAGCTTCCCCACCAGCACGTCGTTCTCGCGTTCCGCGATCACCCTGTATGCCGGCGCCCGCACGGGCTGGGCCACGGTCTTCGCCACCGGCACGGTGCTGGTCGTGCTGCTGTTCCTGATGCCGGCGCTCTCCCCGGTGCCGCGCTCGGTGCTGGCGGCGGTGGTCGTCACGGCGGTGGCGGGCCTGTTCAAGCCTCATACCCTGCTGCACTTGTGGCGGATCGACCGCGTCGAGGCACTGACCGCACTGGTCACGTTCGGCGTCACCGTGCTGACCTCGCCGAAGATTTACTGGGGCGTGCTGGCCGGGGTCGTGATGGGCCTGGCCCATTTCCTCTACTTGCGGCTGCACCCGCGCATCATCGAGGTCGGCCTGCACCCGGACGGCAGCCTGCGCGACCGCCACTTGTGGAAACTGCCGCCGCTGGCGCCGCATCTGTATGCGCTGCGGATGGACGACGAGCTCGACTTCGCATCGGCCAGCGCATTCGAGCGTGCCATCGTCGAGCACCTCGCGGCGCATCCCGACGTCGCGCATGTCTGCCTGTTCGCGCACCCTATCAATCGCGTGGACACCACCGGCGTCGAGGTGTTCAGCCAGTTGCGCCTCATGCTGGAGGGACGCGGCATCACGCTGCACATCAGCGGCATCAAGCTGCCGGTGGAACGGGTGCTGCGCAAGGCGGGCGCGCTGTATGACAGCCCGTTGCTGGCGATGTACCGCACCGATGCGGAAGCGTTGCAGGCCTTCAGCCGGCTGAGTCCCTAAGCGCTGACGATCCAGCCTTCGAGCGGATCGACATGCGCGGGCAATCCATAGCGCGGAGCGCCGTGCCGCTGCGCCCACGCCGCCTGCACCAGGCACAGCACCGCGTCGAGGCTGTCGCCGCTGGCGTCGTGCGCCAGTGCATCGCGCTGCGCGTGCGAGAGTTTCAGGCGCAGTTCCAGGCGCGACTGGCCGATCTCCAGCGCCGTCACCAGGTCCTTGCGCGCGATCAGGCGCTCGGGTGTCTGCTTGCCCTTGTCGTCGCTCTTGTAGCTGCGCCGCCCGATCAGCTCGCGCGCCAGCAGCCCCGGGTACGCTTCCAGCGCGACCCGGCGAGAGTCGCCCTGGTGCAGGCCGGGGATGTGGACACCGGCAGCCAGCAGCAGCGGCAGGCCCGCGTGCAGCATGTAGGCCACCGGCGGGTTGACCCATTTCATCGACGGGCTCGACCCCGCGAGCTTGTCGAAGGCGCGATGCGCGAATTTGCCGCCCGCCGGCCGTGCATCGCAGAACGCGGAGAAGGTAGCGCGAATCTCGCTGCGGCTCAGGCTCGCATAGTGATCCATGCAGGCGCGCCATTCCAACGGCCAGCCCAGGTGCTCGACCAGTTCGCGCGGCAAGCCGAAGGGGAAGTCGAAGCCTCCCACCCACTCGAGCGGCTGCGACAACCATTGGCCAAAGCTCTCCAGGCTCTCGATCTTTTCCAGCCGCGACAGCACCACGCGCGCCCCTGACATCGATCCCAGCGCCAGCACGATCGGCTTGCGGCGGGTCGGCGTGCTGGAGAAGTCGCAACCCAGCAGCAGTGGCCCGGCGATCGGCTTCATCCGGCCGCCAACGCCATCACGCCCGCCGCGATGAAGACCGCGCCGAGCAGGCGCAGCGCCCGGTCGCCTTCGCCCAGCAGTTGGCCGCCGATCAGGGCGGCAAAGAGCATCGAGACTTCACGCGCCGGCGCCACGTGCGACAGCGGCGCGGTCTGCATGGCGTACAACACCAGCACATAGGACACCGGGCTGATGATGCCGACGAACACCGCGTACTTCCATTGCCGCCGCCACAGCAGCGCGGCCGCCGGCACGTCGCGCAGGACCGTGGGCGCCAGCACCACCAGGCGCAGCAGGTTGCCGATGTAGTCCACCAGGATCGGTGACATCAACAGGAACTTCACGGCGTAGCCATCCACCACGGTGTAGCTGGCGATGAACACGCCGGTGACGAGGCCGTACAGCATGCCCTTGTGGATGCGCTTGCGCTGCGCGGGGTCGTGCGAGGCCTGCCACAGGCCCGGCCCGCCCGCGATCAGGAAGACACCGGCCACCACGCCCGCGATGCCGGCGGCACCCAAGGTGGAGATCTGTTCCCCCAGCAGCATGATGGCCGCCAGCGACGACAACAGCGGCCCCGAGCCGCGCGCCAGGGGATAGACGATGGTGAGGTCGGCTTTGCGGTAGCCGCGCAGCAGCACGATGTAGTACAGGGTATGCAGCACCGAGCTGGCGGCCAGCAACAGCCACTCGGTGCGACCCCAGGCAGGGATCTGGTCGCGGCCCAGCCAGATGCCCAGCGGCGCCCAGAACACCATCATGACGATGCCGGTGAAAGTGGCGAATCGCGAGTCGCCGCCGGCCTTCTTGGCGGCGATGTTCCAGCTGGCGTGGATCAGCCCGGCGAGTACGACCAGGGCCAGCGCGCTGAGGGGCACGACCGGGTCAGCCGGCCGCCCGGGTCGTCAGACCCGCCCGCATATCGCGGCGGTGGCCATCAGGTCTTCGAGCAGCGCGAGCGAGACCTTGCCGGAAACGGCATAGGGATCGAGTTCGGCTTTCTCGGAATACTTCAGCAGGATCGAGTGGTTCAGCTTGGACAGGTTGACCTGGCCCATGCTCCAGCCACCGAAGCGGCGCTCGGAAATTTCCTCGTAGTGCAGCAACGCCACGTCCTTGTGGCGCGCGTCGCGCTGGATGTGGCCGAACAGGTCGCTCACCTGCATCCGCCCGCCTTCGATCGCCTGCAGGAAAATTCCGCCGCCGTAGCACAGGATGCCGGTGATGCCACTGACCGGGTTGTGCTGGCGCGACTGGTTGAGGATGGATTCGATCGCATCCGGGCTGGTGTCCACAGCCCGGCTGGCGTAGAGGAGTCGGACCAACATGGCTAGTTCTTTCCGGGGATGAGGGCGAGGAATTCGCGGCGCAGCGCGGAGTCCTTGAGGAACACGCCCCGCATGACGGAGTTGATCATCTTGGCGTCCATGTCCTTCACGCCGCGCCAGGCCATGCAGTAGTGCGACGCCTCCATCACGATCGCCAGGCCGTCGGGCTGGGTCTTTTCCATGATCAGGTCGGCCAGCTGCACCACCGCCTCTTCCTGGATCTGGGGCCGGCCCATCACCCACTCGGCCAGCCGCGCGTACTTGGACAGGCCGATCACGTTGGTGTGCTCGTTGGGCATGATGCCGATCCAGACCTTGCCGATGACGGGGCAGAAGTGGTGGCTGCAGGCGC
>JAQGMS010000503.1 GCA_028292245.1 Ramlibacter sp. | reverse complement strand
GCGGCGTTGTACGCCTTGCAGAAGTCCATGATCGCCACGCCGTGCGGGCCGAGGGCCGTGCCGACGGGCGGCGCGGGGGTGGCCGCACCGGCGGGGATCTGGATCTTGACGACAGCGGCGACGCGCTTCTTGGCCATAGCTGGTTTCCCTGTTCTGCTTCTGGTGGCTTTAGAGCTTCGCCACTTCGGCGAACTCGAGCTCGACCGGGGTCTCCCGGCCGAAGATGTTGACGAGGACCTTGACCTTGAGCTGGTCCTCGTTGATCTCGGCGATCTGGCCGTTGAAGTCGGCGAACGGCCCGGTCTTGACCCGGACGCTCTCGCCCACCTCGTAGTCGAGCTTCGGGCGCTGGCGCTTGCTCTGCGCCGCCAGGCCCTCGACCGAATCGTCCTCTTCCGGCTCCGTGAGGGCCGACTCGACGTCGGACCGCGACAGCGGCACGGGCTTGCCGCCCGTGCCCACGAAGCCGGTGACGCCGGGGGTGTTGCGGATGACGTCCCACGAGTGGTCGTCGAGGAAGCACCGGATGTAGAGGTAGCCCGGGTACACCTTCTTCTGGACGACGACCTTCTTGCCGTTCTTGAACTCGATGACGTCTTCCATGGGGATGACGACCTCGAAGATCGAGTCCTCCATGTTCATCGAGTTGATGCGGCTCTCGATGTTGGACTTGACCTTCTTCTCGTAGCCCGACTGCGTGTGCACGACGTACCAGTCGCCCGGGCGCTCGAACGGGCTCGTGCGCTTGGGGCGCGGGGCGGGCGCCTCCAGGAGGAGGTCCTCGGCGTCGATGACGACGTCGTCGGTGGCGAGGTCGTCATCGGCCGCCACCGCCTCATCGGCCTCGGGGGCCTCCGGCGACGCCTCGTCGGCGAGCACGCCCGCGAGGGCGTCGTCGTCAGCGGGCGCGGCGTCGTTGTCGGAATCGTTGCTATCGCTCACACGCGCCCTACTGACTGAAGAGGAAGAAGACGGACTTGGCGAAGACGTAGTCGAGGCCGAAGATCAGGGCGGTCAGCACCACGAGGGCGAAGAGCACGACCCCGGAGAGACGGATCGTCTCCTCCCGGCTGGGCCAGGCCACCTTGCGCAGCTCGCCTCGGACCTCACGGAGGAACTGGCCGGGGCTCGTCCGCTCCCGGGGCTGGCGCGTCGCCGCGGAGCGGCGGCGATCCTCCTGGCTGGGGGCCGCGGACTCACCGTCGGGGCCGAGTTGGCCCTGACGCTGCATCATGCGCTTTGTCTCTCGGTTCATCGCCATGTGAGGTCCCAGGGGAGATACGGGGGTGGAGCAGGGCAGGAGGGACTCGAACCCCCAACCGTCGGTTTTGGAGACCGGTGCTCTACCAATTGAGCTACTGCCCTCCGCGCACGCGGTGGAGCCGGACCACGATACACGCGGGTCCGCCCCATGCCCCAGCGGCGGTGCTACAGGGTCGGTCTAACCCGCGAGCCGCATCCTTCGGGAACGGGACGCCAGGACGAGGGCGGCGCCCCCGGCGGCGGCCACCGAGGCCACGGCGATGCCGCCCACGTAGGCCGCCTTGCGGCCCCGGACGACCGACCGGATGGCCTGGCGCTCGCCGGCCTGCTCGATGGAGACGAGGATGTCGCTCACCAGGCCGGGCGCCGGCGCCAGCACCTCGGTGCGCAGCGTCCGCAGGGCCCTGAGCAGCTTGCGGTACTGGGCCACCTCGGCCTGGCACCGCAGGCAGCCGTCGAGGTGGTCCCGGCTCCGGAGGTCGAGCATGGCCGTGTCGCCGGCCGTGGCCGCCAGCAGCTCGGTCAGCTGCTCACACCGCACGGGCCTCATCCTCCTCGCCGGGGAGCGGGAAAAGCTGCTCGCGAAGCTTGCGCCGGGCCCGGTGCAGGCGCACCTTGGCCGCCGAGGTCGAGATCCCGAGCTCCTCGGCGATGGCTTCGTGGGGCAGGTCGTAGACGTCGCGCAGGACGATGACCGCCCGCAGGCGGGGCGGCAGGTCCTCGAGCGCCTCGGTGAGGCGCTCCCGGAGGCTGGCGGCCTCGGCCCGGGCCACCGGGTCGCGCTCGGGCGAGCGGTCGGGCACCGGGGTGTCGTCGAGGAGCTCCTCGTGGCGGTGGCGCCGGCGCCGGCCGAGCTGGTTGGCGGCGCAGTTGGCGGTGATCCGGTACAGCCACGTCGAGAGCTGGGCGTCGCCGCGGAACTTCCCGATCCCCTTGTAGGCCCGGAGATAGGTCTCCTGCACCACGTCCCTCGCGTCCTCCTCGTTCCCGACCAGCCGGTACGCGAGCGTGTAGGTGTCGGCCGAGGTGGCCCGCACCAGCTCCTCGAATGCCGCTCGGTCACCAGCGCGAGCGCGGGTGACGAGGTCGGCCAGCTGTTCTGGCATCACCCGGTCCGACCGGGTGGGAGGCGTCGGGGTTACCGCCATGGCGCGACCGTAACCAGATCGCGCGCCGTGGTGGGGTTAGCGGGTCTCCTTGTGGAGGGTGTGCACCCGGTCCCACCGGCAGTACTTCTTCATCTCGATGCGCTCACGATCGTTCTGCTTGTTCTTCATCGTGATGTAGTTGCGGCGCTTGCACTGCTCGCAGGCGAGCGTCACCTTCACGC
>JAQGMS010000048.1 GCA_028292245.1 Ramlibacter sp. | reverse complement strand
TTGGTCACGCCGCGCGGCAGGATGTTGCACTTCATCTTGCCGGCCGTGTTCTTCTCGAGCAGGTCGCACCATTCCTTCTGCGCCATGCTCATGCCGTGCGTGGGCGGCAGCCAGGAGGAAACGGTGAGCACGGTCTGGGCGGCCGCCGGACCGGCAGCCAGCACAGCCGCCGTTGCAAGTGAAAACGCGAGACGTTTCATGCGTGAAGCTCCTTCATGGGTTGGACTGACTGTAAGGCTGCCCATCGCGCGGGCCGGTCCAGACTTACCCGAATTCACCAACCGCTTGGTCGGTGAATTGTCTTCTGGCCGACAAGGTTTCCATTGCGGCCCGGGGCGCGGCCTATAATCAAAAAACGAACGGTCGTTCTTTTTTACCCAAATGAAGTGGCGTGGTGCGGCGCCACATAGAATTCCAGTTTACGTAAACGTCAATTCAAAAACTCTTAGGAGCCAAGCAGCATGAAGGTCCTGGTACCGGTCAAACGGGTGGTCGACTTCAACGTGAAAGTCCGGGTCAAGTCGGACAACACGGGAGTGGATATCGCCAATGTGAAGATGAGCATGAACCCCTTCGACGAGATCGCCATCGAAGAGGCGGTTCGCTTGAAAGAAAAGGGCATCGCCACCGAGGTGATCGCCGTCTCCTGCGGGGTGGCCCAGTGTCAGGAAACCCTGCGCACCGCGATGGCGATCGGCGCCGACCGCGCCATCCTGGTCGAAACCACCGAAGAACTGCAACCCTTGTCGGTCGCCAAGCTGCTCAAAGCCCTGGTCGACAAGGAACAGCCCGGCCTGGTGATCTTGGGCAAGCAGGCCATCGACGACGACTGCAACCAGACCGGCCAGATGCTTGCCGCGCTGTGCGACTACCCGCAGGCCACCTTCGCCTCCAAGGTCGAAATCGCTGACGGCAAAGCCAAGGTCACGCGCGAAGTCGACGGCGGCCTGGAGACCGTTTCCATCACGCTGCCGGCCATCGTCACTACCGACCTGCGCCTGAACGAGCCGCGCTACGTCACGCTGCCCAACATCATGAAGGCCAAGAAAAAACAGCTGGACGTGTTCAAGCCGGCCGACCTGGGCGTGGAGATCAAGCCGCACCTGAAGACCCTGAAAGTGATGGAGCCGCCCAAGCGCTCCGCCGGCATCAAGGTGCCCGACGTCGCCACGCTGGTGGCCAAACTCAAGAATGAAGCCAAGGTGATTTGAGATGACCGCACTCGTAATTGCAGAACACGACAACGCCTCCATCAAGGGCGCGACCCTCAACACCGTCACGGCCGCAACCCAGTGCGGCGGCGAGGTTCACGTGCTGGTGGCCGGCCACAACGCCGGCGCAGCCGCCAAGGCCGCGGCGCAGATCGCCGGCGTGGCCAAGGTAATCCATGCCGAAGGCGAGCACTTCGCCCATGGCCTGGCCGAAAACATGGCTGCCCAGGTGCTGGCCATCGCCGGCGCTTACAGCCACATCCTGTTCCCGGCGACAGCCAGCGGCAAGAACATCGCTCCGCGGGTGGCGGCCAGACTGGACGTCGGCCAGATCAGCGACGTCACCAAGGTCGACAGTGCGGACACCTTCGAGCGCCCGATCTACGCCGGCAACGCGATTGCCGTGGTGCAGAGCCTGGACGAGAAGAAGGTGATCACCGTGCGCACCACCGGCTTTGATCCGGCAGCGGCGACCGGCGGCTCGGCCGCGGTGGAAACCGCAAGCGGCGTGGCCGACAGCGGCAAGAGCAAGTTCGAGGGCAACGAGATCGCCAAGAACGACCGGCCCGAACTGACCGCCGCGAAGATCATCGTCTCGGGCGGCCGGGCGTTGGGCAGTGCGGAAAAGTTCAACGAAGTGATGACGCCGCTGGCCGACAAGCTCGGCGCCGCGCTGGGCGCGTCCCGCGCGGCGGTGGACGCGGGCTACGCACCGAACGACTGGCAGGTCGGCCAGACCGGCAAGATCGTCGCGCCGCAGCTGTACATCGCGGCGGGTATCTCCGGAGCCATCCAGCACCTGGCCGGCATGAAGGACTCCAAGGTGATCGTTGCGATCAACAAGGACGAAGAGGCGCCGATCTTCAGCGTAGCGGACTATGGCTTGGTAGCCGACCTGTTCGTGGCCGTGCCGGAATTGATCGCTGCCTTGTGAGGATGTCATCCCGCGCTTGACCCGGGATCCATCTTCGCGTGCCCACATGGATGCCGGATCAAGTCCGGCATGACAAGGAGACTTCAATGGCTTACAAGGCCCCCCTCAAAGACATGCTCTTCGACATCCGGCATCTCGCCGGCATCGACGAGATCGCCAAGATGCCGGGCTTCGAGGAGGCCGGCTTCGAAACGGCGCAGGCCGTGCTCGAGGAATGCGCGAAGTTCAACGAGGGCGTGGTCGCTCCATTGAATGTGGAGGGCGATCGCAATCCCTCGACCTGGAAGGACGGCAAGGTCACGACCACGCCGGGCTTCAAGGAAGCATTCAAGCAATACGCGCAGGGCGGCTGGCAGGGGCTGCAGCATCCCGTGGACTTCGGCGGCCAGGGCCTGCCCAAGACGATCGGCGCGGCCTGCGGCGAAATGTTGAACTCCGCGAACATGAGTTTCGCGCTGTGCCCGCTGTTGACCGATGGCGCGATCGAGGCGCTGCTCACCGCCGGCTCCGACGACCTCAAGGCCACGTACCTGGAAAACCTGGTCAGCGGCAAATGGACCGGCACCATGAACCTGACCGAGCCGCAGGCAGGCTCCGACCTGGCGCTGGTGCGCACGCGCGCCGAGCCGCAGCCCGATGGCACCTACAAGGTCTTCGGCACGAAGATCTTCATCACTTACGGCGAGCACGACATGGCGGAGAACATCGTGCACCTGGTGCTGGCCCGCGTGACCGGCGCGCCGGAAGGCGTGAAGGGCATCAGCCTGTTCGTGGTGCCGAAATTCATGGTCAACAAGGACGGGTCGCTCGGCGCGCGCAACGACGCACATTGCGTGAGCATCGAGCACAAGCTGGGCATCAAGGCGTCGCCGACGGCGGTGCTGCAGTTCGGTGATCATGGTGGCGCGGCCGGTTTTCTCGTCGGCCAGGAAAACCGCGGCCTGGAGTACATGTTCATCATGATGAACGCGGCCCGCTATGCCGTGGGCATGCAGGGCGTCGCCATCGCCGAGCGGTCGTACCAGCAGGCCGTGGCGTACGCCAAGGACCGCGTGCAGTCGCGCCCGGTCGACGGCTCGATCAACGCCAGCGCGCCGATCATCCATCACCCCGACGTCAAGCGGATGCTGATGACCATGCGTGCCTACACCGAGGGGTGCCGCGCGATGGCGGCCGTGGCCGCTTCCGCCTACGACGCCGCGCATCACCATCCCGACGGCGAGGTGCGCAAGCAGAACCAGGCCTTCTACGAATTCATGGTGCCGCTGGTCAAGGGCTACAGCACCGAGATGAGCCTGGAAGTCACGTCGCTGGGCGTGCAGGTGCACGGCGGCATGGGCTTCATCGAGGAAACCGGCGCGGCGCAGTACTACCGCGACGCGAAGATCCTGACCATCTACGAAGGCACGACGGCGATCCAGGCCAACGACCTGGTCGGCCGCAAGACCGCGCGCGACGGCGGCCAGGCCGCGAAAGCCATCGCCGCGCAGATCGCCAGGACCGAGGCCGAGTTGGGCAAGCGCGACAGCGTTGCCGCGCGTGCCGTGCTCAAGCGTCTTACCGCGGCACGGCAGGCGTTCGTCGACGCGGTGGAGTTCGTGGCCGGCAACACCAAAGCTTCGCCGAACGCGGTGTTTGCAGGTTCTGTGCCTTACCTGATGCTGGCCGGCAACGTGATGGCAGGCTGGCAACTGGCGCGCTCGCTGATCGCCGCGGAGGATTTGCTGGGCAAGGGCGAAGACAAGCAGTTCATGCAGGCCAAGATCGCCACGGCGCGCTTCTACGCGGAGCACATTCTCGCCAAGGCGCCCGGCATCCGGGACTCCATCGTCGAGGGCGCGGAAAGCGTCACCGGCCTGGCCATCGAATCGTTTTGAGCGCAGCGCACACCCACAACGGAGAACCCATGTCCAAGCTACCCGCGGCCCTCCAGAACCTGGCCTTGCCCGTGATCGGCGCCCCCCTTTTCATCGTCAGCAACCCCAAGCTGGTGATCGAGCAGTGCAAGGCGGGCGTGATCGGCGCGATGCCGGCGCTCAACGCGCGGCCCGCGGCGCAGCTGGACGAATGGCTGCACGAGATTACCGAGACGCTGGCGGCCTACGACAAGGCCCATCCGGGCCGCCCCGCCGCGCCGTTTGCCATCAACCAGATCGTGCACAAGAGCAATGACCGGCTCGATCACGACATGGAGATGGCCATGAAGTACAAGGTGCCGGTGATCATCACGTCGCTCGGCGCGCGCACCGATGTGAACGATGCCATCCACAGCTACGGCGGCGTCGTGCTGCACGACATCATCAACAACACCTTCGCCCACAAGGCGGTGGACAAGGGCGCCGACGGCCTGATCGCGGTGGCGGCCGGCGCCGGCGGCCACGCCGGCGTCAAGAGCCCGTTCGCGCTGATCCAGGAAATCCGCCAATGGTTCGACGGCCCGCTGGCGCTGTCGGGCTCCATCTCGACCGGCGGCGCCGTGCTCGCGGCGCAGGCGATGGGCGCCGACTTCGGCTACATCGGCTCGGCCTTCATCGCGACGCACGAGGCGCGCGCCAGCGATGCCTACAAGCAGGCGATCGTCGACGGCAGCTCGGACGACATCGTGTATTCCAGCCTGTTCACCGGTGTCCACGGCAACTACCTCAAGGCCTCGATCCGCGCCGCCGGCATGGACCCGGACAACCTGCCCGACGGCGACATCAAGACGATGAATTTCGCCGGCGGCGAGGGCAGCAAGTCGAAGGCCTGGAAGGACATCTGGGGCTGCGGCCAGGGCATCGGCGCTGTCACCGAAGTCACCAGCACGGCCGCGTTCGTCGCCCGCCTGAAGCGCGAATACCGCGAAGCGCAGCAGCGGCTGTTGCCGGCCGAGGCGCTGGAAGCCGCCTAGTCTGCGCGGCAGGACGTGTCGCGTGTGGCGGCCCAGGATGCCCTGGGGGAGCGGGCCAGGGACGCCGGGGGCCGGCTCCACTCGTGTCCCCCGTCGCCCTATGGGCTTCCTCCTCCTTGACCTCGCGGATCCGGCCCCCGGCATCCCTGGCCCTTGGGCGTGCGGAGGTTTGAACTTCCACGCATGCCTGCCGCGCAGAGTCCTCAGCTTCCTGGCCCATACGTCAGTTCGCGCGCGCGGCCCCAGAACACCCGGTACATGAAGATCGTGTAGACGATGATCGCCGGCAGCGTGATCGCTACGCCCACGAAGATGAAGATCAACGATTTGGTGGCGCTGGCGGCCTGCCACACAGTGAGCCGGTCGATCACGATGTAGGGATACAGGCTGTAGGCCAGGCCCAGGAACGCCAGGACGAAGATCATCACGGTGCTCGCGAAAACCACCCAGCCGTAGCCCGCGGCCACGACCTTCGGCCTGCTGGTGACATGGAAGGCCGCGTAGAACGCCACTGCGCAGGCCACAGGGATCGGCAACAAGCCCAGGAACTGCGGCATGGCGAACCAGCGGTCGAACACCGTGTGGCTCACCAGCGGCGTGGCCAGCGAGATGCCCACCAGCGCCGCGCCCATCGGCCACAGCACCCGCCCGGCCCAGCGCACGGCCTTGGATTGCAATTCGCCACCGGTCTTCATGATCAGCCATCCGGCGCCCAGCATCGCGTAGGCCGTGGGCAGGGTCAGTGCAATACCGAGGCTGAAGAGCAGTGACCACAAGCCGTAGTCGAACCCGGTCAGGTAGCTGCCGAGCATCCAGCCCTGGGCCATCGCGGCCATCAACGAACCGAGGGCGAACAGCCGGTTCCAGGTGGTCTTGTGCGTGGCGCGCGCCTTGACGCGGAAGTCGAACGAGACGCCGCGCAGGATCAGCCCGATCAGCATCACCGCCACCGGCAGGTACAAGGCCGACAGCACGATGCCGTGCGCGACCGGGAACGCGATCAGCAGCACGCCGATGCCCAGCACCAGCCAGGTTTCGTTGGCGTCCCAGAACGGGCCGATGCTGGACACCATCACGTCCTTCTGGTCGTCGCTCGCGAACGGCAGCAGGATGCCGACGCCCAGGTCGTAGCCATCCAGCACCACATAGGCCAGCAGCGCCAATCCCATCACCGCCATGAAGAACAGCGGCAGCGTTTCGTCCCAGGTGAGGCTCATCGCGGGTTCTCCTTCACGCAGGACCGCGCACCGGCATGGCTGCCTTGGGGCTCTGCGGCGTTTGCGCGGTCGGCTGCGCCGGGTGGTCCGCCATGTACATCAGCACCAGCACGTACGAGGCCAGCAGGAAGACGTAGACGGCGAGGTAGGCGATCAAGGTCGACAGCACCATCGGCGCGGGATGCTGGGCCACCAGGTCGGAGGTGCGCAGCACACCGTAGACCAGGAAGGGCTGGCGGCCGATCTCCGTCACATACCAGCCGGCCAGCGTGGACACCCAGCCCGAGAAGGTCATGGCCGCGAGCAGCCGCAATTGCCAGCGCGTGAACGGCGCCTTGTTCGTGCCGGCGCGGCGGCGCCACAGCGTCCAGGCCGACCACCACGACACCAGCAGCATCAACACGCCCATGCCCACCATCACGCGGAAAGCCCAGAACACCGGCGCCACCGGCGGATGCGCGTTGGGGAATTCGTTCAGGCCCTTCAGCTCGGCGTCGATGTCGTGCGCGAGGATCAGGCTGGCGAGCTTGGGCACCTGGATCGCGTAGTCGGTGCGGCCTTCCTTCTCGTTCGGCCAGCCGATCAGGGTCAACGGGGCGCTCTTCTCGGTGTGCCAGATGCCTTCGATGGCGGCGATCTTGGCCGGCTGGTGATGCAGGGTGTTCAGCCCATGCATATCGCCGGCCACGATCTGCAGCGGGATCGCAATGGCGGCCGCGATAACCGCGGCTTTCAGCGCGCGCGGGGTGCCGCCATTGGCGGCGTTGCGAAGCAGCGCCCAGGCTGACAGGCCGGCGATGAGGAACGACGCCGTGAGCGTCGATGCCAGCAGCTTGTGCGCGAGCCGGTAGGGGAACGAGGGATTGAAGATCACTTCGAGCCAGCTGGTGGCGTGGATCTTGCCGTCGATGATCTCGAACCCCGCCGGGGTCTGCATCCACGAATTCAGGCTGAGGATCCAGAAGGCCGACAGCGTCGTGCCGACCGCGACCATCAGCGTCGCCACCAGGTGCACGCGGTCCGAAACGCGGTCCCGGCCGAACAGCATGACGCCCAGGAACGTCGCCTCCAGGAAGAACGCTGTGAGCACTTCATAGCCTAGCAGCGGCCCCGCGATGTTGCCTGCCTTCTCCATGTAGCCCGGCCAGTTGGTGCCGAACTGGAAACTCATGGTGATGCCGGAGACTACGCCCAGCGCGAAGGTGAGCGCGAAGATCTTGGTCCAGAGGTAGTACGCCTCTTCCCAGTCCCGGGCCGCCGGCGTGTCCTTGGCCGCGCTGCGGCGCATCCGGAAATACACCAGGAACCAGCACAGCGCAATGTTGATCGTGGGAAAGAGGATGTGGAAGCTGATGTTCGCCGCGAACTGGAGGCGCGAGAGCAGGAGGGTGTCCACAGCCGTATTATCCGCGAGCCGCCGGCGTCCCGCTCGCCGCGAATGCTCAGGCGGCGACCGGCATTTCGGGCAGGACTCGCTCGAGCGCTTCGATCAGCACCGCTACGCGCTCTTCGAGCGGCAGCAGCAACTGCTCGACCTCGGCGCGCGGGCGCTTTGCCCTGAGGGCCAGTTCCAGGGCTTGTGCATGCTCGGGCACGAGAAGCGCGCCGATGCTGCCCGCCACGCCCCTGGCGGTGTGGGCCAGGCGTTCCGCGGTGGGCCAGTCGTCGCTGTCGAGGGCTCGGCGCAGCTCGGCCGCGCAGTCGCGTTGCCCGTCCACATAGCGCCTGAGCATCGCGAGGTACAGCCCCTTCTTGCCCATCATCCGGCGCAAGCCGGCCGCGACGTCCAGGCCGGGAACCGGGGGCAGCCAAGCCTCGCAGGCCGCCGGCAGCGCATCCGGCGCCGGCTTGATCCATTTGACGAGCATCGCGCAGAGTTCGTCCGGGTTGACCGGCTTGGCGACGAAATCGTTCATGCCGGCTTCCAGGCAGCGCTGGCGGTCGCGTTGCATGGCATTCGCGGTCATCGCGACCACCGGCAAGCCGGCAAGGCCGGGCAGCTTGCGCAGCTCGATGGTCGCCGTCACGCCGTCCATCACCGGCATCTGCATGTCCATGAGCACCAGGTCGTAGCGGCCTCGTTGCAGCATGTCCAGCCCGACCTGCCCGTTCTCGGCCACGTCCACCACGAAGCCCGCGTCCTGCAGGATTTCACTGGCAACCAGCTGGTTGATGTCGTTGTCTTCGACCAGCAGGATGCGCGCACCCTTGACGCCGGCCGGTTGTGCGGCCAGCGCGCCGGCTGCGCCGGTGCCTTGCCGCGGCTCGACGGACTGGGCCCCGAGCACGTCCATCGTCGTGTCGAAAAGCATCGAGGCATTGATCGGCTTGATCAGCACGTTCTCTATTCCCACCGATTCGGCCTGCTTGAGCACCTCTTCGCGCCCGCGGGCCGTGGCCATCACGATGAACGGCGCCCGCGGCATCACGAGGGCCTTGAGGCGGCGCGCGGTTTCGATGCCATCCATCTCGGGCATGCGCCAGTCGAGGTAGACGATGTCGAAGGGCTCGCCGCGGGCGGCGGCGCTCTCCACGGCCTCGATCGCGCGCAGGCCCGAGGAGGCTTCCACCACCGAGAAGGTCATGCCTTGCAGCATCTCGGTGAGCACGGCCCGTGCGCTGGCGCTGTCGTCGACCACCAGGGCGCGGCGATGCCGCAGGTCCGGCGCCGGCATGAATTCGCGGGGGCGGGCCTGGCCGATGCCGGTGCGCACCGTGAACCAGAAGGTACTGCCCTGCCCGATGCAGCTCTCCACGCCGACCTCGCCGCCCATCAGCTGTGCCAGGTTCTTGGAGATCGCCAGGCCCAGGCCGGTACCGCCGTATTTGCGCGTGGTGGAGGTGTCGGCCTGCTGGAAGCTCTGGAACAGGCAGGCCTGCTGCTCGCCGGTCAGGCCGATCCCGGTGTCCGTGACGGAGAAATGCAGCAGCACGTCATGGCCCCCGCGCTCCACGACGCTGGCTGCAATCACCACTTCGCCGCGTTCCGTGTACTTCACGGCGTTGTTCGCGTAGTTGATCAGGATCTGGCCGATCCGCAGCGCGTCGCCGCGCAGCCGGCGCGGCACCTCGGGGCCGATGTCGAACACCATCTCGAGGCCCTTGGCGCTGCTCTTCTCGGTGACGAGGTTGGCCACGTTGTCGAACAGTTTCTCCAGCTCGAAGTCGGCATGCTCGATGGCGAGCTTGCCGGCCTCCACCTTGGAGAAGTCCAGGATGTCGTTGATGATGCCCAGCAGGTGCTGGCCCGACGCCTGCACCTTGGTGATGTAGTCGCGCTGGCGCGGCGTGAGGTCGGTCTTCAAGGTCAGGTGCGACATCCCGATGATGGCGTTCATCGGCGTGCGGATCTCGTGGCTCATGTTGGCCAGGAAGTCCGTCTTTGCGCGCGTCGCCTCTTCTGCCAGCTCCTTGGCGTGCCGCAGTTCCTGCTCGGCGATCTTGCGCTGGGTGATGTTGCGGGAGATTCCGAGGATGCCCAGCAGCTTGCCTTGCGGGTCGCGCAGCGGGCTGCGCACGGTTTCCAGCAGCGCCTCGGTGCCGTCCGGATAGGTCACCCGGTCCTCGACGCTCGATCTGTGCAGCGACCGCAGGACTTCGCCGTCACGGGCGCGCAGGAGCGCGGCGCGGTCCGCAGTGAACAGCTGTTCCGCGGTGCGGCCGACCACGTCTTCGTTCGGTTTGCCGCGCAACGCCGTGAAGGCTTCGTTGCAGCCCAGGAAGACGCCTTGGGGGTCGCGGTACGAGATGATGTCGGGGATGGAGTTGATCAGCGCGCTCATCAGCGCCTGCTGCCGCGTTCTCTCGCGCTCGGCCAGCCTTTGCGCGGTGATGTCCTTGAAGCTGATGATGTAGATTTCACCGTCCGCCTGTTCGGTGAAGGAGGCCGTCGCGCCGACGTTGCGCAGTTCCCCGTCCTTACGCCGGTAGCGGGTGTGGAAGTTGACGGGCTTGCCGCTGCGGCGCAGCTCCTGGTCGAGCGGCTTGAGGACCTGGGGCGAATAGCACATGTCCACGTCGCCGATCGACAAACCGATCACCTCGTCGATCGCGTAGCCCAGCAGCTCGCAGGCGGCGCGGTTGGCGTAGGTCACGTTGCGGGTGCGGCGGTCGATCCACATGATCGGGCCCGAGCTCTCGACCACCACGTGGTTGAACATCATCTTCTGCTCGAACTGGACGCGCTGCGTGACGTCGCGAAAGACCACCACCCGGCCGACGCTCTTGCCTTGCAGCAGCTGGGGCCGCGCATGGCGCTCGAAGATGCGGCCGTCCTTGAGCTCGACGACGCTGAAGTCCTCGCCGTCGGGGTCGTAGCCGGTGGTCTGCTCCTGCAATTCGGCCGGATGCCTGGCCTGGGCGCATTGCAGCGCCATCAGTTCTTCCTGGCCCAGGCCCGGCAGCATGTCTTCGGGTATGCGCCACATCTTTGCGAAAGCGGTGTTGCACACCAGCTTGGCATCGGCCAGCTGGAATGCCACGATGCCGTCGTCGGTTGCGTCGAGGGTGGCGAACAGCAGCGACTCGGACGATTCGCTGCGCGCCAGCCGTGCCGTCGCCTTGAGCAGCTCTTCGCGCGCCTGGTGCAATTCTTCGCGCAGCGCATCGGCTTCGCTGGCCGCGCGGTCGCCGATGGCCGGCTCGGCCAGCGGCGCCAGGGCTTCGAGGTCGAGGTCCAGGTCCATGCTTTTCTCAGTGCAGGCGGTCGGCCATATCGCGCAGTTCCACCGCGGCGGCGGCGCGCTCGGCGGACGGCAGGCGGTCCAGGTCGACCAATACCCGCATGCCCAGGCGTTCCCACTGGAACACCTTGCGCGGGTTGGCGTCGACCTTCGCTTCCTCGCGCACCGAGTACACCTCGAGCGGCTCGGCGAATCCCTTGGCGATCACCGGCTCGTGCTCGTCGGCCAGGATTTCGCCCTGCACCAGGCTCCACGTTTCCTTGGAAATCAGGATGCCGCCGGGATCCGCCGCCTGTTCCAGCCGCGCGGCCAGGTTCACTTCGGAGCCGATGATCGTGTAGTCCATGCGCAGGTCGCTGCCGAAATTGCCGACGTCGCAGTAGCCGGTGTTGATGCCCATGCGCACCTGGAAGGTCTTTTCCGATCCCATCTGGCGCCACAGGGTCTGCAGCTCGGACATGCGCCGCTGCATGGCCAGGGCCATCTTGACGCACTGCAAGGCGTCCTCCTTCACGCCCAGCGTGTCGGGGTCGCCGAAGAAGATCATCATCGCGTCGCCGATGAACTTGTCCAACGTGCCGCCGTACTCCTGGGCGATCTTGGACATCTCGGAAAAATAGCTGTTGAGCAGGAAGGTGATGTCTTCGGGCTGCCATTTGGCGGTGGAGGCCGTGAAGTCCTTGATGTCGCAGAAAAACACCGACAGCTTCTTGCGCTGCGTGCGGATCTCGGCGTCGCGCGAGCCGTCGAACAGCGACTGGTAGACCTGCGGCGCGAGGTAGCGGCCGAGCTTTTGCGAGAGCGCTTCGAGGCGCCGCGCGCTGCTGCTGCGTTCGAGGTGCGAGCTGACGCGCGCCAGCACCACCGGCGGGCTGATCGGCTTGGTGATGTAGTCGACCGCGCCGAGGTCCAGGCCGAACTGTTCTTCTTCGATGCTCGTCAAGGCAGTGAGGAAGATGACGGGGATGGCGGCGGTGGCCGGGTTTTGCCGCAGGCGTCGCATAACCTCGTAGCCATCCATCTCCGGCATCATGATGTCCAGCAGGATGAGTTGGGGCGGCATGGCGGACTGGACGATCTCCAGGGCCTGGGCGCCGCTTTCCGCGGTCCAGACCTCGTACTGGTCCTCCAGCAGGGCGTTCATCAGGAACAGGTTGTCGGGTGTGTCATCAACCACCAGGATCCTCGCCTTGGTGCTTGCGGGCTTGCTTGTTTCCATTTGCGTTGCCTTTCAGGTTTCGCCACCCAACAACATGCGGCGACAACTGATGAAACCATTCGGGCCGGTAGCGCCCCTACGGAAAAACCTCGGACCGGTTAGGCAATTTGCCTTGTGCCAAAAGTACTCCTTCCAATCCAGGCCTTCGCAAGCTGTTGCACCAGCTGGCTTTGCGAGCGATACTGTTTATATGGACAGTATCAAGAATGTGCGCCATGGATGAAGTCCGCATCCCGTTGCAGGCGCTCAAGGGCAGGGGAGCTGCATCGCGGCTGCCGCACCGGTTCGAGCGGGACGCTCGCCACACTTTCGACGATGGTTGGGACACGCTGGCTGAAGGGCTCGCGCAACCCCTGGAGCCGCTGGCTACCGAGGTGATCTGGGAGGACGCGCGAAGCATCATCAGCAGCAACGATTCGCCGGACGTCTACTTCGACCGGTCGATCAACCCGTACCGCGGCTGCGAGCACGGCTGCATCTATTGCTATGCGCGACCGACCCACAGCTACCTCAACATGTCGCCGGGCCTGGACTTCGAAACGAAGATCATCGCCAAGCGCAACATCGCGCAGGTGCTGCGGCACGAGCTCTCGAAGAGGAGCTACCAGCCGCGGCTGATCGCGATCGGCACCGCCACCGATTGCTATCAGCCGCTCGAGCGCGAGCTGCGACTCACCCGATCGGTGATCGAGCTGATGCACGAGACCCACCATCCGTTCGGGCTGGTCACCAAATCAAGCGGAGTCGAGCGCGACCTGGACCTGATCGCGCCGATGGCGGCCCGCGGCCTCGCGGCGATCAACGTCACGATCACCACGCTCGACGCGGAGCTCGCGCGCAAGCTCGAGCCGCGCGCGGCCGCGCCGCACCGGCGGCTGCGGATCCTTCGCACGTTGGCCGAGCATGGCGTGCCTTGCGGTGTCAGCCTGGCGCCGCAGATTCCGTTCCTCACCGAAGACATGGAACAGGTGCTGGAGGCGGCGTGGGAGGCGGGCGCTCGCAGCGCCTTCTACCATGTGATCAGGCTGCCGTGGGAGGTGAGCCCGTTGTTCCATCAATGGCTGGAAGTGCATTACCCGCAGCGGGCGGCATGCATCATGGCGCGCATCCACGACATGCGCGGCGGCAAGGACTACGACAGTGATTTCGCGACGCGCATGAAGGGCAGCGGACCGTGGGCCGAGCTGATCGGCCAGAGGTTCCTCAAGGCCACGCGCAAGCTGGGGTTCAACCGCCGGCGCGTCGTGCTCGATACGACCCAGTTCCGCGCGCCCGAGCGAAACGGGCAGGTCGGCTTGTTTTGACGCCGCGCGGCGTCAGAAGCGGTAGGCGTAGCGGCCCAGGAGGTGCGCGTCGGGCCGGTTGCCCGCGTCCTTGTGGGGCAGCAGGTTGTCCAGGATCAAGTGCACGCTGTGATGCTTGTCGGCGCTTTCCCAGTAAGCGGTCAGGCCGAAATTCCAACCCGCGCGAATCGGATCGAGGTTGGTGTCGTCGCGATAGCGCGCACTGCGATAGCTGGCGCTGGCGCCCAGCAGCCAGTGGCCGGGGATCGACCATTGGCTGTCCAATTGCGCGAAATGGCGCGGGACGAACGGGATCATCAATCCATCGTTGGCGCCCGTCTGGTGCGCGTTGCGCCAGAGGTAGCGGAACGCCATGGCGTGCGTGCGACTGAGCAGCCGGTTGTAGGCGAAGCCAAGCGAATTGGACCGGCCTTCCTGGAACTGGGGCGTGTCTTCCATGTCGCTCTTAGCAGAGAACACATCCGGGCGATTCCGCAGGTTCTCGAGTTGGGTCACCTGGAAGTCGGTGATGGCGGTGCGGCGCCCGGCCAGGCCGTTGTCGACGCGCTCGTGATCGGCGAAGACGCGCAGGAAACCCGAGCCGCCGATTTCGCCGTCGTATTGCAGGCGCGCGCGCTCGTAGAAACCGCCGGCCAGGACCAGGCGGTCGTTGACCGGGATGCCCACGGTATCGACCGGGCTCAGCGTGGCCGACGATGCGGGACGGCGCCACCGCTGCCATACGCCCCGTACGGTCTGCAACGGTGCGATCTGCCATTTCACGCCCAGGCGCGGGTTGACTTCGTTGAAGTCGCGGTTGGCAGCGCTGTTTTCCAGCGTGAATACAGAAGGCGGCACCGACTGCACCGTCAAGCGATTCAAATCTTCGCGATGCTGTTCCGAATGCTGGCCGAACAAGTCGATCTGGCCTTCATGCCCCGCCGCGCTCTTGTAGACGGCCGACGCGTAGACATCGGTCGCCCGCACGGTGAAACGCTGGGTGTTGTCCAGGCGCGCCGGCGTGAAGGTGGTGGAGAGGCCGCCGGTCTGCTCCTGGTTGGAGCGCTCGACGCCCCAGCTCCATTGGATCCCGCCGGCGCTGAACGCATGGCGAAACTGCACGTCGTCCTGGTCGATGTTCGACGAGAAGTTGTCCAGCGTGCCGCCGGGCACGAAGATGCTCGTGGCAAAGAGGCCGTTCAGGCTCGCGGCGATCGATGGAGAAATGAGCGCGCCGCCCACCCGGTTCTCCTGCTTGCCGCTGCCGCCCTTCAACCACAGCTGGTTCTGCGGATCGATCTTGTAGTTCAGGCCCACGTCCAGGCGCTGTTCGGACTGGTCCAGCGCATCGTTGGTGAGGCTCGGTGTGCGCAAGCTGCCGTGCAATTGCGTGTCGGTAGCGAATGCGAACACGCCGACCTGGTAGGTCGGGCGAATGCCCAGGCCCGCCGTCAGGTTGCGCGCGCGGCCGGTACTGTCGTCGGCTCGCGCTTGTGCCGTGGCGAAGTCCCCGCTCAGGAAATAGGCGATCGGGACCGGAGCGACCGTGAGCCCGTTGAAAGTGGCGATCGCCGCGGCTTGTTGCCAATCGGTCCGTTCTGCCAACAATTCCACACGGCCGTAGTGTCCAGGCGACGGAATCAAAGTGGCGTCGCGATTCGATGCGCCGAAAGTCGTGGGCTCGGTGAGGTAGCCCTTGAACAGCTCGGAATTCTTGTTGAACTTGCCGGTGTAGCGGTCGGCCAGGAACAGGTGGCTGCCCCCCCAATACGGCGAATAGGCCTGCGTGGCGTAGTAGTCAGCCCATTCCTCCAGGCCGAACGCGGTGAGCGAACTGCCGACGTTGGCGCTGCCCTTCTGGTTGTTGGCGACCTGGTTAAGCGAACGCAGGAAAGGCATGCGCTCCTGCGCTTGCCGGGCCGAGCCGATAGCGGCACCGGGATCGAGAGAATCGGCCTCGACCATGCCGCGATAGACATACGGCACCGGGTCGCGCGGATCGAGCTGCGCGGCCTTGTCGAAGGCTTCGACCGCGCGCTTTCTCTCGCCGAGCTGGTAGAACGCGACACCCGAATACAGCCAGGCGCGGGCATAGCGCGGCTCGATCACGCCGGCTTTGAGGAAGTCGTCGAGTGCCTCGCTGGTCTGCCCGCTCTTGAGCTTGTTCACGCCGAGCGCGGTGAGAGCCTGGTAGTTGGCCGGCTCGCGGGCCAGCACTTCCTCGAGCAGCTTGCGGCCGGCGGCAAGGTTGCCGGCGAAGGTTTCGGTGGCGGCCAGTTCGGCCTGCGCGCGGCCGTCGGTGGGGCTGCGGCGCAGCGCCTGACCCAAAGCGTCGCGTGCCGGCCCGACCTGCTCGCGCTCCGATGCAATCACACCCAGCCCGTACCAGCCATCGACGCTGTCCGGCTGGTCTTTCAGGATCGCCAGGTACGCTTCGCGCGCCCGCACTGCATCGCCTTGCAGGACAGCCAGGTCGCCTTCTGCCAACAGCAGTTCGGGGTGACGCGGATACTGGCGCAGCCCCGCCGCGACCAGCGCCTGTGCTTGTTCGACGCGATCCTGGCGGGCCATGACTTGCGCGAGCAGCGCAATGGCGCGCGGGTCCCCGGCGCCATCGCGCGCATGCGGCGCAAGAGCGCGCTGCGCGGCTTCCAGTTCGCCCCGCTGCAGCAGCAGGTCCGCCAGCAGCACCGCCGCGCCGACGTCGCTGCCGGCCATCGGCGACAGCGTGGCTTCGGCTTGCGTGTACTCACCGTTTTCGATGCGCCCTATGACCGGCGCGAGCCGGTTGCCGTCCGGGCCGGCCCAGCGTCGCGGCTGCGGACGCCACGAAGAAATCCATTGCACGCGGCTGCTCGGGTTTACCAGCACGAACTTCACGGGGGCCTTGCCCGGCTGCGCCACGGCGGCTTCGCCGCTGGCGACAACCACTGCGCCGAGGTCATTGCTCATGTCGACGGTGCCTTCGAGCACGACGAGTTGCGTGCTGCCGTCCGGCCCGACTTCGACTTCCCAGTCAGTGCCGCGAATGCCGATGGTGGCAGTGGGCGTTGTCATGCGGATCCGCTGTCCCGAACCCGCAACCGTGGGCGGGCGTGCAAGGCTCCAGATGCGTCCGGTCACCAGCCGCAATACCGATACCACCAAGCCCGAGGATTCGGTCGCGGAACCGATCTCGAGCTGGCTGTTCTGGTTCAGGCGCACCTGCGAGCGATCGGGCATCACCAGCGCCATCTGGCTGTCGCCCAAGGTGCGCACGATCGCGCCGGGGGGCAGTTTGTCGGTGGGACCAAGCGCTTGCCACGGGCCCGTGGCGCTGTCGCGGCGCTCGCCCTTGCCGACCACGAGCACGACCTCCGCGCGGTCCGTTGCGGCCGAAACGGCGCTGGCGGAGAAGACCGCCGAGAGCGCCACCACGATCGCCAACAAGGGCGTCGCGGGCCTTCGGCCCCGACTGGTGCTTATTTGATACAGACTCATGATTGATTCCCGCCTCCGGCCGATCCCGACCCGTTTTCCGGCAAGAGTAGTCGAAATCAGGTCGGCTGGCGACGGGAATTTGTCTCGGTTCTCTCCTATTTGGAGGTGGTCTGCGCGCCGTGTTGGCGTTAGCATGCAGCAAATGGGCCGGAAATCGCCGAGTGCGTGGCGACACGGGTGGACCGACGCGGCCGGGACCGCGCACAGAGCAGGAGCAAATCATGGACTTGATGGGGACCAGCGGCGACGACACGCTGATAGGCAGTGCCGGTAACGACACGATCACGGGGATCGAGGGCAATGACGTGCTTTCCGGCGGCGCCGGGGACGACAGCCTGAACGGCGGCTCGGGCAACGACAGCCTCAGTGGCGATGCCGGCAACGACACCCTGGTGGGTGGCAACGGCGCAGACACGCTACGCGGTGGTGCCGACAACGACGTCCTGTACGGCGGCAAGGGTTCGGACATCCTCGACGGCGGCGCCAACGGGCTGTTCGGGGACACCGCCGATTATTCCACCGCCCTCAACGGAGTCACGGTCAACCTGCTGGCCGGGACCGCCAACGATGGCTCCGACGCGATCGACACCCTCATCGGCATCGAGGACATCCGCGGCAGCACCCACAACGATTCGTTGGTGGGCGACGACCACGACAACATGATTTTTCCCGGTGCCGGCGACGATACCGTCGATGGCGGCGACGGGTTCGACACGCTGTCCTATGAGGACTCGAACAGCGGCGTCATCGTCGACATGTCTTCGGGCACCGCGATCGGCGACGCCATCGGCGCCGACTCGGTGGAGTCGTTCGAGGCGGTGATCGGCTCGGCCTTCAACGACATCCTGCGGGCGTCGGACACCGCCCGCACATTGTCCGGCGGTGACGGAAACGACTCGCTGACCGGCGGCGACGGCGATGACAGCCTGATGGGCGGCGGCGGCAACGATTCGATCGCCGGCGGCGACGGCAACGATCTCCTGGCGGGCGGCAGCGGGAACGACACGATCGCCGGTGGCGCCGGCATCGACACTCTCTCCTACGCGGACGACAAGGAAAATGAGGCGAGCACGCCTTCGCTGAGCGGCCTTGGCGTGACGGTGGACCTCGGGGCCGGAACGGCCACCGACAACTGGGGCGGCGTCGACACCATCAGCGGCATCGAAGTCGTCCAGGGCTCCGACCTGGGCGACGTGCTGATAGGCGGCAACGCGCTCAGCGGCGACGGCTCGAAGAAGGACGGATTCGAAGTCTTCATCGGCGGTGCCGGATCCGACACGATCACCGGCGGCGCGGGCTTCGACGTCGTTTCCTACGTCACGAGCACTTCGGGTGTGAAGGTGACGCTGTCCGGCGCCACGACCACTCTTGCAACGGACGGGTTCGGCGGCGCCGACAAGATTTCCGGAATCGAGGGCGTGCAGGGCTCCGATTTCAGCGACACGCTGAAAGGCAGCGACGGCGCTGCCTTCGAGTCCTTCGAAGGGCGCGGCGGCAACGACAACATCAATGGCCTGGGCGGTATCGATGAGGCCAGCTACGAGACTTCCATCGCGGCCGTGTCCGTGAACCTCGCGACCGGAACGGCAAGCGACGGATGGGGCGGCACGGATACGCTGACCGGCATCGAAAATGTGCTCGGCTCGGCGTTCAACGACACGATCATCGGCAGCGCCGGCGCGGACGACCTCGACGGTGCGGACGGCGACGACAGCATCACCGGCGGCGACGGCAACGACACACTGCGCGGCGGTGCGGGCAACGACACGCTCGATGGTGGTGCCGGCACCGACGTGGCGGTGTTCACCTCGAACTTCGACAGCTACTCGCTTACCGTCGATGTGGTGACGGGCGCCGTGGCAGTCGAGGGTCCCGACGGCACGGACACCTTGCGCAACATCGAAACGATGGTGTTCTCGGATGCCACTTACACGGTGCTGCGAGGCACCGAGGTGGCCGACTCGCTGACCGGTGGGGGCGGGGATGAACTGATCGACGGCGGCGCGGGCAACGACCACATTGACGGCGGCGCCGGCGACGACGTGCTGTTCGGCGACGAAGGCAACGACAACCTGTCGGGCGACGAAGGCGACGACGTGCTGGACGGCGGCGACGGCGCTGACACCATGGCAGGCGGCGTCGGCGGCGATACATACATCGTCGACAACGCCGG
>JAQGMS010000455.1 GCA_028292245.1 Ramlibacter sp. | reverse complement strand
GATGGCAGCAACGTTCCGTCTATGCCTACACGCGCGCCGGCGATGTCGAGGCGCAACGACTGGCGAATCCGTCGGTGTGGATTGGACCGGAGCATCGGAAGAGAAGCCGCCGGTACCGCTTGATGCTGCGATTATTTATGCCCCGGTCGGCGCGCTGGTGCCGCTGGCGTTGCGGGCGGTGCGCAAGGGCGGGCGTGTGGTCTGCGCCGGCATCCACATGTCGGATATTCCGTCCTTTCCTTACGACATACTCTGGGAAGAGCGGCAGTTGCTTTCGGTTGCCAATCTCACGCGCAATGACGGGGTTGAGTTCTTCAAGGTGGCTGCCCATGCGGACATCAAGACCCATACGACGGCATTTCCGTTGCGGGACGCGAATGAGGTTTTGGCGAAATTGCGATCCGGTCAGATCACCGGCGCTGCAGTGCTCCAGCCATGACCCAGTTGCATCCGTCCGAGAGTGCGGTCCAGGGACGTGTGCTGGAATTTCTTGAGAACTCGGACTTTAGCCCAGCAAAGGGTGGCAAGCGGATCGATACCCATGCCGCGGTGGTATTTCTCGGGGGCGATCGCGTGCTGAAAATCAAGCGGGCGGTGCGACTGCCGTTTCTCGACTACTCGACGCTCGAGAAGCGCAAACATGCTTGTGAGGAGGAGTTGAAGGTCAATGCGGGCAATGCCCCGGAGCTATACCGGCGGGTTGTCGCTATCACGAACACCGGCGATGGCGGCTTCGAAGTGGGCGGAAGCGGCGCCCCGGTCGAATGGGCGGTCGAAATGGCGCGATTCGACGAGGAGCAGGCGCTTGATCGTATCGCGGGGACGCAACAGATCGAGCCGGCTCTTGCGGTCGCTGTTGCCGAGGCAATCCTGAAATCCCACCACAACGCGCCGTGCGGGAATGGCGAAAGCTGGGTCAATTCGATTGCTGGGATCATTGACCGAAACACTGCAAAGTTCCGTGGCGTGCGCGGACTGGAAGCGGCCGCGATCAATCAATTAGATACTGGTAGCCATGATCACCTCGCGATGCATCAGGCATTGCTCGAGCGGCGTGCCGCGCAGGGTTTCGTGCGGCGTTGCCATGGCGACCTTCATTTGGCCAATATCGCGCTGATCAACGCAACGCCTCGGTTGTTCGATGCCATCGAATTCGATCCGGCCATCGCGACGACGGATATCTTGTACGATCTAGCCTTCACGCTGATGGATTTGATCCATTTCGACAATGCCGCGGCCGCGAATGCGGTGTTCAACCGCTATCTCGCCGGTTCATCGGATGACCATCTCGATGGCCTTGCAGTCCTGCCGATTTTTCTTTCGATGCGAGCGGCGATCCGCGCGCATGTGTTGTTCACAAAGAGCGAGCAGATGGCCGATGGGGATGCGGTCTGGCGTGATGCCAAACGTTATTTCGATCTGGCCCTGGGCCTCATTGTGCCGAAGCCGCCGACATTGGTGGCGATCGGGGGGCTGTCAGGGACCGGCAAGTCGGTTCTTGCCCGTGCCCTGGCTGGAGTTATTGAGCCGCCACCTGGAGCGGTCATTGTCCGCTCCGACGTCGTGCGCAAGCATCTGTTCGACGTGAATGAAACCACAGTCTTGCCTCAAGATGCCTATCAGGCCGAGACCTCGAAGCGTGTCTATGACCTGCTTTCAAAGACCGCGATGCGTGTCCTTGCCCAGGGCTGTTCGGTCGTACTCGATGCGGCCTTCCTGCGTGAGGCCCAGCGTGAAGCTGTTTCAGAATTGGCGCATCAGCACCACCGACCTTTTGCCGGCCTGTTCTTGACGGCGAATCTGACGACCCGGCTTGCGCGGATCGAACGGCGAGAGCACGATGCCTCGGATGCCACACGGGATGTCGCCCTGCAGCAGGAGGCCGCTCCGCTCGGGGTCATGAATTGGCACAGGGTAGATGCTTCCGGAACGCCGGAGGACACGCTGCAGCGCAGTCTTTCGGCGCTAGGCCATTCTTCAGGTAGGCGATGACGCGGACCAGCGCGTCAGCCGCTGGGTTATCGCCAGTACCGCGATCGACGGCTGTCGCGAACTCAAGCGGGCCGCTCCGTGCCGATTGCCATCGTTTGATGTGCATCAACTTCGATTGGGCGGCTGCCGGTACTCTCGGCAAGTGAAACGCGGACTTCGCGCGTTCACAGGCTTGGGAGAACGATGATGTTCAGGGATGTTCTGGTTCATCTTCCATCGGAACGGCCGGTCAGGCCGGTGATCGATGTCGCACTCGGTCTGGCGATGGCGCACCAGTGGAATCTTGACGCTATATCAATCGGTTACGAATCCCTGAGCGCGGCGGGAATGGTCGTGGATAACGGAGGCGCTGCCGCCGCCGCCGTCATCGGACTTGAATATGAGCGGGCTCTGGAGCGGGCCAATGCCGCGATCTCGGTGTTCGAAATCGAGGCGAGGCTTGCCAAAATCGCTTATGGCAGACGCGCTGTTGCCGCGATCCCCGCCGATGCCGAAGCGACCATCGGTGCACTTTCGCGGCTTTATGACCTGGCGATCGTGCTACAGCCGGATCCCTCGTTTTCCAGCTTTGACAATAATGTCTCGCAAGCGGTGCTGTTTAATTCCGGCGGACCGATGCTGATGATTCCCTACATCCAAAGGGGACCACTCGACGCGCGCCACATCGGGATAGCCTGGGACGGGGGCCGACTGGCCGCCCGCGCGGTGCGCGATGCAATGCCGTTTTTAAAGGCTGCGGAGGCAGTGACCGTCATTGCCGTCAACGAGGATCGGACTGATGCCGGCGAAGCATCCGCGGATCAACTCGTCATCCACCTCGCACGGCGCGGCATCAAAGCCCGTATTGAGCGGTTGACCGCGGACCGCCGTAATGTGCATGGCACCATCCTTTCGATCGCCGCCGACGGCAATATCGGCCTGCTGGTGATGGGCGGGTTCGGTCATTCGCGGTTGCAGGAGCGCATTCTTGGTGGCGTCACGCGGGGCATGTTCGAGTCCATGACGGTACCGGTGCTGATGTCGCACTGAGCACGGGTAAAACGGTCGGTCGAGCGGGTGCGTCCTCGAAGTTGATACAGCTCAAAGCCTGCTCGTCGCAAGCCAACTAGCATTCCGTCGAACCGAAGGGGAGATGGTCATGCCAGAGCATTCTGAAGCAGTTACCCCGACCGCTGTTGAACGAACGACGACCGACGCCGAAGCCCAATTCAAGAAAACCAATGCACTTGCGGCCGGCTTCATGTTCGGCGCCCAGAAAATGGCGCTGGAGGAGATGGTGTTCGCCGGCAATGAAATCCTCGATCGGGCACAAACCGAAATGCACCTGTTCTCGGAGTTCGTCTCGAAGATGGCCGGTGCGCATTCGGTCAAGGACATCAGGACAATGTATGAAGAATGCAGCAAGCATCAGATGGAGTTTGTCCGCCGAGACTGCGATCGGCTGTTCAGACACGGCGAACGGATGATCGAGGTCGCTTCGAATCTGTTCAAAAGCCATCCGTTGAACTGACCGATCCATGCATGAGAATTCGACCGTGCCGAAGACGGAAGCCCTGCTCTTGCAGGTGCCCGCCGGAGAAGACGCGAAGGAGCCTCCGGGCCGCAAGGCCGCGACCCCGGCTTAACAGCCGAAGGTAGGTGAATCGCATCCCGCAGATCGCGCGTTTCATGCGGCGCTGGCGCGGTTCAGCGGAGGCATTTCGCCGGTTGCGCTGTTGCTGGCCTATACCGACTGGCTCTCCCACATGGCGATGTCACCGCCAACGCCAGCTTGAGATTTCACAGGAGGCGGCGCAGGATGCCAAACGGCTTCTCGAAGCATCGCCGCATTTCTTTGCGGCGGGTCATGATCCCTGGTCCTTGATAAAACCGCAAGCCCAGGACCGGCGCTTCACCGGACCAGTGGGAACTGCCGCCGTTCAACCTGTTCGCGCAGGCGTTCCTGCTTGGCGAGCAATGGTGGCACAACGCGACCACGGGCGTGCGTGGCGTTGCCAAGCCCAACGAGGCCATCGTCGAGTTCTCGGTCCGGCAGATGCTCGACGTGCTGGCGCTGTCGAATTTCGCGGCGACCAATCCTGAAGTGTTGCAGAAGACGTTTCGAACCGGCGGCGCGAACTTTGTGGCCGGCTGGCAGAATTGGTGCAGCGACTGGATGCACTTATTGTCCGGAGGCAAGGCGCCGGTCATCGGCAAAGATTTTGTTGTCGGCGAAAATGTTGCGGCGTCGCGTGGCAAGGTGGTGTTCCGCAACGAACTGATCGAGCTGATCCAGTACTATCCGACGACGGACAAGGTGTGTCCGGAGCCGGTGTTGATCGTGCCTGCCTGGATTATGAAGTACTACGTCCTCGATTTGTCGCCGCATAATTCGCTGGTGCGGTATCTCACCGGCCAGGGTTTCACCGTCTTCATGATTTCGTGGCGTAACCCCGGTGCGGAAGACCGCGATATGGCCTT
>JAQGMS010000026.1 GCA_028292245.1 Ramlibacter sp. | reverse complement strand
GGTGGACCCGTCGGCTCGGGCAAAACGACGCTGCTGGAGATGCTGTGCAAGGCGATGCGAGACAAGTACGACCTGGTCGCCATCACCAACGACATCTACACGAAAGAAGACCAGCGCCTGCTGACGGTGAGTGGTGCGCTGGCGGCCGAACGCATCATGGGCGTGGAGACCGGCGGCTGCCCGCATACCGCGATCCGCGAGGACGCGTCGATCAACCTGGAGGCGATCGACCGCATGCTCCAGGACTTTCCCGAAGCCGACATCGTGTTCGTGGAATCGGGCGGTGACAACCTCGCCGCCACCTTCAGCCCCGAGCTTTCCGACATGACCCACTACGTGATCGACGTCGCCGCCGGCGAAAAGATTCCGCGCAAGGGCGGCCCCGGCATCACCAAGAGCGACCTGTTCGTCATCAACAAGACCGACCTGGCGCCGTACGTGGGCGCGGACCTCGGCGTGATGGAGGCGGACACAAGGCGCATGCGCCGCGACAAGCCTTTCGTCATGACCAACCTCAAGACCCGCGATGGCCTGGCTGCCGTGGTGAGCTTCATCGAACGCAAGGGCATGCTGGAGCAGGCATGAAGCGCCGCCAGGTACTCTGTGCCGGGGGGTCGGCGCTGGTGCTGGCTTCGGTCGCGGCGCTGCCCGGGTGCGGCGGCGGCGGAGGCGGCGGAGCACCCATGGGGCCCGGCGTCGAGCCTGTGCCCCCGGACCTGCCTCCGGCCCCGGCCGTGGACGGTCCGCCCTGGTGGGGTTTCGGGCGCGACGCGCAGCATTCCGCCGTCTCGGCGATTGCCGCGCAAGCCCTGAACCGAATTTCCTGGTCGGCGCCAGTCGATCTCGCGCCGCAATACGAGACCAGCGGCAACCTGCTGATCCACTATGGCTCGCCCGCCATCAGCGCGCGCAACACCGTGATCTTCGGCGTGAAGACCGGCGCGACAGCGGGCTTTCGCATCGAGGGGCGATCGGGCGGCAACGGCGGCATCATCTGGTCGCAGGACACCGACTACCGGCTGCCGCCGCACAACTGGGTGCCCAGCTACAACGTGGTGCTGACGCCGGCGGGCCGCCTCTACGCGCCGGCTGCCGGCGGCAGATTGCTGGTGCGCGACAACGCGGACACTTCGGCCTCCAACTTGCAGACCGCAGTGTTCTACGGCGCGGACACCTATGTGGCGGCGCCGGCCACATACGACGCCACAGTGTTCATCAACACGCCGGTCACCAGCGATTCGCAGGGCAACCTGTTCTTCGGTTTCGTGGTGACGGGCGCCAACCCGGCCGGCCTGGCCAGCGGCATCGCGCGACTGGACGCCAACGGAACCGGCCGCTGGGTGTCGGCGGCGGCCGCGGCAGCAAATCCGCTGATCGCCAAGCCGGCCACCAACGCGGCGCCGGCCCTTTCGCCCGATATGCGCACCGTCTACGTGGCCGTCAACACGCCGCGCATCGCCGACTCGCTGCAGACCGGCTACTTGTTGGCGCTGGACAGCACGACGCTGGCGGTGAAAGGCAAGGTCGCGCTGGCCGACCCGTCCACCGGCCGGCTGGCGCGAGTCAACGACGACAGCACCGCCTCACCGGCCGTCGCAGCGGACGGCCGCGTCTTCTTCGGCGTTCTCGAGTCGACGTTCGGCGAACACAACGGCCGCGGCTGGCTGTTGCAATTCGACCCGCTGCTTGCCGCCGCGCAATTGCCGGGCGCTTTCGGCTGGGACGTGACGCCCTCGGTGATCCCCGCGGCCATGGTGCCCACTTACGTCGGCACGTCGAGCTACCTGATTGCGGTCAAGTACAACAACTACGATGGCCTCGGCACCGGCGACGGCCGCAACCGCCTCGCGGTGCTGGACCCCGGCGCGAGCCAGATCGATCCCATTTCCGGCCGGCCCGTGATGCGCGAGGTGCTCACCATCCTCGGCCCGACCCTCGAATCGCCCACCACGAGCGGCGTGCGGGAGTGGTGCATCAACACCATGGCCGCGGACCCGCTGACGCGCTCGATCCTGGCCAACAGCGAAGACGGCCTCCTGTACCGGTGGGACTTGCCCAGCAACAGCTTCACCCAGAGCATCCGCCTCACGGCCGGTCTTGGCCAGGCCTACACGCCCACCGCCATCGGGGCCGACGGCGCCGTGTACGCCATCAGCAACGCGCGCGTGTTTTCGGTCGCGCGCTAGTTTGACTTTGTGCGGCGTTGACGCTAGCGTGGTGATTCAGCGGTAAAAGACGGCAGCAAACCATGATCATCTGGGGTGAAAACGCTTCGTTCGGGCACGAGGCCAATGGCATGACCATGGGGGACATCACCGCCTCCGCGCGAGTGGCGGTCGACCTGGACGAGATCATCATCTTCCGCTCCAGCGGGCCCTGGTGCAAGCGCTGGATCGACTGGGGCCACCCGACCAAGAATTTCCACGTCAAGGGCAAGAGCTCGGACTGGGGCCCGCACGCGGGCCTGGTGCCGTACAACGGCATCTACAGCAAGGTGGGCGCCGACGCGGCCAAGGCGGCCAAGGGCACGCACGCCAACGACGACGGCGTAGCTTCCGGGTTCTCCGCCAGGACGCACTTGAAGATGTCGCGCCTGCAGATCGCCAGGCAGGCCACCGCGCCGGAAGGCGGCAAGACGGCGCTGCTGCAAGTCATGGAGATGGCCAACAGCCGCGACCTCATGATGCTGGCGGCCCGCAGCGGCGCCGGCGCCACCCGTGTCATCTTCCGCGCCGTCTATTCGCGCCCGACCAACGATTACCTGATCTACGTGTGGCCGTTCACCGAGCGCCAGCAGAACCCGTTCCTGGTGGCCCAGGTCAACGACCTCACGCGCTACCGGCCGTTCGAGGTGATGACCTCCACCGAGGTCGGCGCCAACAACCTGCCCTTGACGGGAGACTACGACCTGATGGCGGTCTGCCCGACCTGGGCGCAGTACGGCAGCAAGACCTCGCGCGTGATCCGCAAGGCCGGCATCCACCTGGCCAGCGGCGCGCTCCACAACGACCTGTCGTTCGACGCCGGCGTGGGCATGGACAACGTCATGGACACGCGCTTCCACACCATGGGCCGCGCCACCGCCAACGCCGCGCTGCCGATGGTCAACCGCGGCGAGGCCGTGAAGTACAAGGACGGCAAGGCCGTCAACCGCCTGCCCAACCTGAGCGACTTCCACGACCGGCAAAGGTGGTACCAGCAGGGCAGCGGCTTTTCTTCGGCGTCGCTCAACGTCGTGTTCGACCAGTCGAAGGACCGCGAGCACCAGGACATGGGAAACCTCACCCCTCGGATCCTGCGCTGCATCAACTCGCTGAACGAAGCGATGGGCGCGACCGCCATGCGGTCGGCCCTGCGGCGCGTGCACCACAACGCGGAGTCGCACCGCAACCGCAAGTGGGCCGCGATCACCGAAATCGACATGCGCAGCCACAAGGACGGCGACAAGTTCGCCGACGGCTTCCCGATGACGGCCTTCCATCCCAGCCGCATCGTCAACGGCGGCTACTTCCAGAACCCGGTCTGCACGATCGAAACCCTGGACGAATTCAAGGTCTACTCCCAGAAGGTCAAGGAAGCCGGCTTCTTCATGCCCAAGAACTGGATCTGGAACATGTAAGCGCGCGAGCTAAAATCCGCTCACGCCCGGGAGAGTTGGCAGAGCGGTTGAATGCACCGGTCTTGAAAACCGGCGATGTCGCAAGACATCCGTGAGTTCGAATCTCACACTCTCCGCCGGGGACAACAACAGGAGCCTTCCATGGCCGAGCAGATTGGCGAATTGGCGATAGTGGAGCAGCGCGGCTGCAACCTGGCCGCGGCGCTGACGCGAGAACAGCTGGAATACGCGTTGGCGATCGCCGCCACCGTACCCGGTAAGGCGACGGACACCGTGCTGATCGCCTCGATCCTCCAGGCGATCGCGACCAACTACACCACCTGCGGCCGGATGCACAGATAGCTGCCCGATGAACCAGCTCACGCGCCACTCGAGGACGGCCATCGCCGGCGCGGTCGCCGTGGGCTTGCTGACCTCCTCTTGCGCGCTGCCGCCGTTCGCCCCGGATCGCGGCGCCACCGCCCCGGTCCTCGAAGGCTACGGCAGCATCGACTCCCCCGTGACCACCAGCGTGCCGGCCGCGCGCGAAACGTTCCGCCGGGCCATGCTGCAGGCCTACGCCTTCAATGAAGTGGAAGCGGTGCGAACGTTCAAGGCGGCGTTGGCGCAGGACCCCGGTTGCGCCATGTGCGCGTGGGGCGTGGCGTGGCAGCTCGGGCCCAACATCAACAACAGCGACCGCGGCGACCTCACCGAGCACCTGCGCTATGTCGACCATGCGTTGCGCCACTTGGGCAACGCGACGCCGCGCGAGCGGGCGCTGGTCGAAGCGCTGGCCGTCCGCTACGCCCACGCCAGCACTGCGCGCGAGACGGCACCGCTAACCGGCGACGTGTGCGGCAAGGCGAGCGACGACGAGAAGGCCAACCCGCTGGATGTCGCCTATGCGGCGCGCCTGCGCGCGCTGGCCGACGCCTATCCCGACGACGCCGACATCCTTTCCTTCTACGCCGAGGCCGAGATCATCGCCACCGAGGGCGAGGGCTGGGACAAGGACGGCAAGCCCGCCGGCCGCATCGGCGAAGTGGCGGACCGCATCGAAAAGCTGCTGCCCCGGCGCACCGAGCACACCGGCCTGAACCACTACATGATCCACATCGCCGACGCGCTGCCGGTGGCGCATCGCGCCGTGGCGGCGGCCGACCGCATGGGCCGGCTCGCGCCGCAGTCGCCGCACCTGGTCCACATGCCCTCTCATATCTACGTGCATGTCGGGCGCTACGCCGACGGCACGCGCGTCAACCAGCAGGCGGTGGCCGCGGACGCGGCGCTGGCCGAAACCCAGAAGGCCCAGGGCTTCACGACCAACAAGGATTGGCGGGGCCATGACCTGCACTTCCTGTGGTTCTCCGCGCTGATGGAGGGCCGGCTGGACGTCGCGGTGGACGCAGCGCGACGGCGTGCCGAGCGTGTCGCCAAATCGGAACATGTGTACGCCGAATACTTTCGCAGCCTGCCGCTTCTGACACTGGTGCGGCTGGAGCGCTGGGACGACGTGTTGAACGAGCCGCAGCCGGTAGGCAACAAGGGCTTGGCCAAGGTCAATTTCGAGTACGCCCGCGGCGTCGCGCAGGCCCGGCTCGGGCAGGTTGCGCAGGCACAAGAGTCGCTGGAGCGGCTGCAAGCGGCAGCGGCGGAAAGCAGGAAGTCCCACGACTCGAAGTCGTCATTGCACAAGTCGGTCCGCTCGATGCTCGATTTCGCGCAGGAGGGGTTGCAGGCCGAGCTTGCTCTGGCGCAATTGCGATATGACGAAGCGCTGGCTCATCAGGCCAAGGCGGTCGCCGCCGTCGAAAAGCTGGACCGGGACGAGCCGCCGATGCTGGGCGCCGGCACCCAACTCGTGCTGGGTCATATCCAGTCGCGCGCCGGCCGTCACGGCGAAGCCGAGGCGACCTTCCGGCAGGAATTAGCGGCCCGGCCGGCCAGTGGCTGGGCACTGCGCGGTCTCGTGGTGGCTTTGCAAGCGCAGGGTAAGGAGGCAGAAGCCGCGAAGTACCGTGCCGAACTCGAGCGCAGTTGGAGTCAGGCCGGTGTGGCCCTTCGGACGGGCAGCTGATCTGTCATGCACGACGCCGTGCGCGCCGGCTCGACTGTGGATCAGCGCTTCTTCGGAGCCGGCGGCTGCGCCGGCGTACCCTCGCTGGGCGCCTCGACTCGTCGCTTGATCAGTGCATCCAGCGCGCTGGCCGAGCCGCGGCCCGTGGAAGGTGCCGCCGGGGGTGCCTTCCGTCGATGAGATTCATCATGCTTGCCGCGCATTTGCGTTACCTCCGCGCTCGCGCCATTCGCGTCGAACAATGGGGCGGAACTGCTGCCGTCCGATCGCGGGTGGCTGAAGCAACTGTAGAAGAGCAGCTCATACCTGCCTGTAAGAGGTACCGCAGTCCCACCGTAGGAACGTCACCCCGACCGGCTGGGCATTGCGCGTACACGCCTGTTTGCACCAAAGTTCGCAAGACAAACCCGCTGCACAGCTTGGACCACCAGGACTACAACGTTCAGGTGCAGGAAGGAACCCCATGGCCGAACCAACGACTGTCGCGCCCGGTGCGCCGCGCGTGACGCAGCCGGACGCCTTCTTTCGCGCGGCTGCCGACCAGGCACCGCAGGTCATGTGGATCGTCAACGCCAAGGGGGCCGTCACTTACCTCAACCAGGCTTGGTACACGCTGGTGGGCGGCGCGCCGCCCAAGTGGTACGGCCACGAGTGGGGCGACGTGGTGGAGCCGCAGGACCTGCTGCAGATGCGCGAACGCTGGAAGACGGCCAGCACCAAGGGCACCATCTTCGAAGGCACGCGCAGGGTGAAGGCGATCGACGGCAAATGGCACACGCTGTCGTACAAGGCCACTCCGGTGTTCGGCAAAGGCAAATTGCTTTGCTGGGTCGGCATGGACGCCGACATCACGGAGATGATGGCCACCGCCGCGGCGCTGCGTTTCGCCAACCAGGAACTGGAAGCGTTCTCCTATACCGTGTCGCACGACCTGCGCACGCCGCTGGTCACCATGCAGGGGTTCGCGAGCATGCTGGGCAAGCACGTGAGCCATACCGGCGACGCCAAGGTAAGCCACTACGTGGAGCGCATCAGCGAGGCGGTGGTGCACATGGGCCGATTGGTGGACGGCCTGCTGGCGCTTTCGCACGTGACACGCCGCAAGCTCCAGCACGAGGATGTGGACCTCAGCAAGTTGACCGAGGCGGCCTTCGAGATGCTGCAGCGAACCCAGCCCGCGCGCGCGGCGACGCTCCACCTGCAGCCCGGCTTGCATGTGAACGCCGACGGCAGGCTGATGGCGTCGCTGCTGGAGAACCTGCTGGGCAACGCCTGGAAGTTCACGTCGGGCAATGCCCATACCGACATCACCGTGGGGCTGGCGGCCGAAACGCCGAAGGAACGGGTGTTTTTCGTCAAGGACAACGGCCCGGGGTTCGAGATGGCCCATGCCAGCCAGTTGTTCAGCGCGTTCCAGCGGCTGCACACCGCCAGCGAGTTCCCGGGGCTGGGCATCGGCCTGGCCACTGTGAGCCGAGTCGCGCTGCGGCATGGCGGGCGCACCTGGGCCGAGTCCGAACCCGGCAAGGGTGCCTGCTTTTATTTCGCGTTGCCGGTGATCTAGCCGCGGCGCGCGAGCCGCATCACACCAGGTTGCGCAGTTCGCGCAGCGCCACCGACAGCATCGCCAGGTCGGGGCTGGTGGCGTCGGCCAGTTCGCCCACCAGCCGCTTGGCCCGCGCGAACGCGAGTGGGTTGCGCGCTTCCCACGACGCCAGTTTTTCCGGGGCCGTGCCGGGATGGCCGCTCACCGCGTCCAGCGCGATGGATCGCTGCAGGTCGGCGAGGTCATCGGCCAGCGCGACCTTCGCCAGGCTCTGCCAATGGTTGTCCGCCGGCAGCAGCTCGATCTGCTGGCGCAATTTTTCCAGCCCGAACCGCTCGCCGATGCCGAAGTGCACTTCGCTGGTCGTGTCGAGCGGGCTGTGCGCCGCCTCCGCCACCTCCGCGATGTCCAGCGCGCTGAACAGCCGGTCGGCCGCGCCCACTTGCTGGGCCAGCGCCAACGGCACGCCGGCTTGCACCCAGGCCGTCACACGCTGCGACGCGGCCGCTTCCGGCTCCAGCCGGGTGCGCAGGAAGCCGACGGCCGGCGCCAGCCGTTGGGCGCCGCGGCCGGTCGGCTCGTCGAGCCGGCGCGAACGCAGGAACCAGGTGGTGGCCCGCGCGATGAGCCGGCGCCACTCCACGATCATTTCGCACTGCACGCTGTCGGCGACCTTGTTGTCCAGCGCCTCGATGCGCTGCCACAGTTCGACACTGGCGAACACTTCGCGTGCGAGCAGATAGCCGCGCACGACCTGCGGCGGCGTGACGCCGGTGAGCTCGGCCACCTGGTGCGCGAAGGTCGGCCCGACCCGGTTGACCATGCTGTTGAGAACGTGGGTGGCGATGATCTCGCGGCGCAGCGGATGGCGCGGGATGTAGCCGGCGAAATCGCGCTGCAGCGCCTGCGGAAAATAGCGCTCCAGGGCCGTGCCGATCCACGGGTCCTCCGGCAGGTCGGAAGCCACCAGCTCGTCGGACAGCCACATCTTGCAGTACGCCAGCAGCACCGCTTGCTCCGGCGTGGTCAGCCCCAGCCCCTTGGACTTGCGCTCGGCCAGTTCGTCGTCGGTGGGCAGGAATTCGATGCTCCGGTTCAAGCGGCCGTTCTTTTCCAGATAGCGCATGAAGCGGCCCTGCTCGTCGATGGAGCCGGGGGCCAGCCGGCGCCCGATCGACAGCGCCTGGGTCTGGAAATAGTTGTCCCGCAGCACCAGCGCGGCGACGTCGTCGGTCATGGTGGGAAGAACCGCGTTGCGCTGCTCGGGCGTCAACTTGCCTTCGCCCACGGCCAGGCCCAGCAGGATCTTGATGTTCACTTCGTGGTCGGAAGTGTCGACGCCGGCCGAGTTGTCGATCGCGTCGGTGTACAGGCGGACCCCGGACAGCGCTGCCTCGATGCGGCCACGCTGCGTGAAGCCGAGGTTGCCGCCCTCGCCCACAACTTTGCAGCGCAGTTCAGCCCCGTTGATGCGCAGCGCGTCGTTGGCCCGGTCACCCACTTCGGCGTGGGTCTCGCCGGCGGCCTTGACGTAGGTTCCGATGCCGCCGTTATAGAGCAAGTCGACCGGCGCCTTCAGGATCGCGGACACCAGCTCGCTGGGCGCCAGCCGCTCGGCCGCGATACCCAGCACTGCGCGCGCCTGCGGCGAGATCGGGATCGACTTTTCGGAACGGGCCCAGATGCCCCCGCCTTCGGAGATCAACTTGGCTTCGTAGTCGGCCCAGGACGAGCGCGGCAGCTTGAACAGACGCTCGCGCTCGGCGAATGACGCGGCCGTATCGGGTGAAGGGTCGATGAAGATATGCCGATGGTCGAACGCGGCGACCAATTGGATGTGCTTCGACAGCAGCATGCCGTTGCCGAACACGTCACCGGACATGTCGCCCACGCCAGCCACCGTGAAATCGGTCGACTGCGTGTCCACGCCCATCTCGCGGAAATGGCGCTTCACGCTTTCCCAGGCTCCGCGGGCGGTGATGCCCATCACCTTGTGGTCGTAGCCGACGCTGCCACCGGAGGCGAACGCGTCGCCCAGCCAATGACCGTATTCGAGGCTGACCTGGTTGGCGTAGTCGGAGAACGTGGCGGTGCCCTTGTCGGCGGCCACCACAAGGTACGGATCGTCGCCATCGACGCGCACCACCTGCGGCGGTGGCACGGGCTTGCCGCCCACCAGGTTGTCGGTGATGTCGAGCAGGCCGCGCAGGTAGTCCTGGTAGCA
>JAQGMS010000014.1 GCA_028292245.1 Ramlibacter sp. | reverse complement strand
TGCGCGCTTCCTTGGCCTGGGCCAATGCGACCTGCATGATTTCCCGGGTGATGCCCTGGATCTTGATGTCCATCTGCAGCGCCGAAATGCCGTTGGTGGTGCCGGCCACCTTGAAGTCCATGTCGCCGAGGTGATCCTCGTCACCCAGGATGTCGGTCAGCACGGCGAAGCGGTTGCCGTCCTTGATCAGGCCCATGGCGATGCCGGCCACGTGGGCCTTCATCGGCACGCCGGCGTCCATCAGCGACAGGCAGCCGCCGCAGACCGATGCCATCGACGAGGAGCCGTTGGACTCGGTGATTTCGGAGACCACGCGCATCGTGTAGGGGAACTCTTCCTTGGTCGGCAGGCAGGCGATCAGCGCCCGCTTGGCCAGGCGGCCGTGGCCGATTTCGCGGCGCTTGGTCGAGCCCATGCGGCCCGTTTCGCCGGTGGCGAAGGGAGGCATGTTGTAGTGGAACATGAAGCGGTCTTCGTACTCACCCATCAGCGCGTCGATGCGCTGCGCGTCGCGCTCGGTGCCCAGCGTGGTGACCACCAGCGCCTGCGTCTCGCCGCGCGTGAACAGCGCCGAGCCGTGCGTGCGGGGCAGCACGCCGGTGCGGATCTCGATCGGACGCACGGTACGGGTGTCGCGGCCGTCGATGCGCGGCTCGCCCGACAGGATCTGGTTGCGCACGATCTTGGCTTCGATGTCGAACAGCATGTTGTCGACAGCGGCGCCGTCGAACTCCACGCCTTCGGCCTTCAGGCCCATGTGGGTCCAGGTCGTCACCTCGCGCGTGGCGTGCGTGCGGGCCTGCTTGTTGCGCAATTGGTAGGCGGCGCGCAGCTTTTCTTCGGCCAGGGCCACGACCTTGGCGATCAGCACGTCGTCCTTCGGGGGAGCGCGCCAATCCCAGACCGGCTTGCCGGCTTCACGGACCAGTTCATGGATCGCGTTGATGGCGGTCTTGCTCTGGTCGTGGCCGTAGACCACGGCGCCGAGCATGATCTCTTCGGACAGCTGCTGGGCTTCGGACTCGACCATCAGAACCGCCGCTTCGGTGCCGGCGACGATCAGGTCGAGCTGCGAATCCTTGCGCTGGGTCTGGCCGGGGTTCAGGACGTATTCGCCGTTGATGTAGCCCACGCGGGCGGCGCCGATCGGGCCGGCGAACGGGATACCGGAGATCGCCAGCGCGGCGCTGGTGCCGATCATCGCGGCGATGTCGGCGTCGACTTCGGGGTTCAGCGACAGCGTGTGGATCACCACATGCACTTCGTTCAGGAACCCTTCGGGGAACAGCGGTCGGATCGGGCGGTCGATCAGGCGCGAGGTCAGCGTCTCGTGCTCGCTGGGCTTGGCTTCACGCTTGAAGAAGCTGCCGGGAATTTTGCCGGCGGCATAGGTCTTCTCGATGTAGTCCACGGTCAGCGGGAAGAAGTCCTGGCCGGGCTTCGGGTTCTTGGAGGCCACCACGGTGGCCAGAATCATCGTGCCTTCGATGTTGACGACGACGGCGCCGCCTGCTTGGCGGGCGATCTCGCCGGTTTCCAGGACGACGGTGTGGGAGCCCCACTGGAAGGTCTTGGTGACTTTGTTGAAAATGCTCATGTTCATCTCTCCTGTGTCATCAGCGCATCAGGCTGCGCCGGGATGCCCGGAGAGGCGGTGTCGAACACGATGCCATTCCAAAAACCTGCTGGCTTATCCCTGCGGGGAAAGCCATCCGGCTTTTGGAATGACACAGCGCGTATTCGTCTTGCCGTCTCCGAAGTACAAAGCGCCTGAGCTAGCGGTGAACTAACTCAGGCGCTTGTCGTGCTTTTCTGGCGCCTTACTTGCGCAGGCCCAGTTTGCCGATCAGCGCGGTGTAGCGGTCGGCGTCCTTGTCCTTGAGGTAAGAGAGCAAGCTCTTGCGGCGATTCACCATGCGCAGCAGTCCGCGGCGGCCATGGTGGTCCTTGGCGTGCGTCTTGAAGTGCGGGGTGAGTTCGTTGATGCGGGCCGTCAGCAGTGCGACTTGCACTTCGGGGCTGCCGGTATCGCTGGCGCTGCGCGCGTTGGCCTTTACGACTTCGGCCTTGTTCAAAGCGGTCATTGGGTTTTCCTTGAGTGTTTTAACTTGCGTTGGATGCTGGAATTGCGGCCCAACGTGCGCTCTGCAGAATGCAAAGCCTTGAAATTATAGCCCGAAGCGGCCCTTCAGGCCTTGTGGCCGGCCAGCCAGCCGCTGAGCCGGTCGACGCCCTGCTCCAGCCGGGACAGGTCTTTGGACGCGAAGCACCACCTCAGCCAGCCCTGGGCCTCCGGCGCGAAGGCATTGCCGGGGGCCAGGCCGAGGCCGGCCTCGGCGACCAGGCGCTTGGCGGTATCCAGCGAATCTTTGTAACCGTCGAGCTGGAAGAAGGCGTACATCCCGCCCTTGGCGGCCTCGAGCCGCACCTGGGGCACTGCCTGCAGCAGCGGCACCAACGTATCCCGGCAAGCCTTCAGGTGCGCCACGACCCGCGGCGTCACCTCTTCCGTGCGCTGCAGCGCCACGATGCCGGCTCGCTGCGTGAAGACGCTGGCGCAGGAGGTGTTGAACTCCAGCAATTTGCCCATGTCGTGCGTGAGGTCGTCGGGCATCACCAGCCAGCCCAGCCGCCAGCCGGTCATCAGGAAACTCTTGGAAAAGCTGTGAACCACGACCAGCCGGTCATCGGGCGAGGCGACATCCAGGAAGCTGGGCGCGCAACGATTGGCCGTTTCCTCGTAGTAGAGGCGTTCGTACACCTCGTCGGCCAGGATCCAGGTGCCGGTCTTGCGGCAATGCTCCAGGATGGCCTGCTGTTGGGCGCGGCTGAGCGTCCAGCCGGTGGGATTGTTGGGGGCGTTGACGACCAGGACTTTGGTGGCCGGCGTGATGGCATCCAGCAACGCCTGGAGGTCCAGCGTCCAGGCGCCCGCGGCCGGTGTCAGCGAGACGCGCTTGAGCCGGGCACCCAGGATCAGCGGCTGGGCCGTAAGGTTCGGCCACACCGGCGTCACCGCGACCACCTCATCGCCCGCATCGACCAGCGCCTGCACCGCCAACATCAGCGCGTTGACGCCGCCGGACGTGATGGCGATCCGGCTGGCGGTCACCTTCGGGTGCAGGCGGCTGGTGTACTGCGCCACGGCTTCGCGCAGTTCGGGCAGGCCCAGGTTGTGCGAATAGAAGGTCTCGCCCTTTTGCAGCGACTCGATCGCGGCGTCGCGGATGAACTGCGGCGTGACCTCGTCGCTTTCGCCGAACCAGAAGGCCAGCACGTCGCTGCGCCCCATGCCGGCGTTGGCGACTTCACGGATGCGGGATTCTTCGAGGTTCTGGATGGCTTTGCGCATGGATGGCTTCGGTTTGACCGCGCAGTATCAGGCAGGACGCACCATCTTGCAGGAGGTCGGCATTTCAGCCTGCGCCGGCTGGATGGTCTTCACGACGCGAAAACCGTAACCCGATCCTTCGACGTCGAACTTCACGCCGGGTGTGCCCTGCCGGTCCATCACCCCGACCACCAGCGGTTGCTGGAACTGGTGGTCCGTGGCGCGCATCGCGCCGCGCTGGCCCTGGAAGTTGACAGTGACCTTCTCCAGCGCGCCCGCGACTGCCACCGCATCCAGGCTGCCGGCCTTCTCGATGGCCTGGGCCAGCGCTTCCACCATGAGGTGCATGCGCATGTGGACATAGTCGTCTGCGGGTTTCGGGTAGCGCTGGCGAAAGCCCTGGTAGAACGCATCGCTCTGGGCTGTCTGCACATTGGGCAGCCAGTCGGCCACGGCCACGATCCGCCCCACGCCCGCATCCCCGATGGCCGCCGGCGCGCCCAGGGCGTTGCCGTAGAAGGTGTAGAACTTGCCGTCGAAACCGGCTTCGCGGGCCGCCTTCACCAGAAGCGTGAGGTCGTTGCTGAAGTTGCCCGTGATCACGGCGTCGGCGCCGCTGGCCTTGATCTTGGCCGCGTAAGGGGCGAAGTCCTTGATGCGCATCAGCGGATGCAATTCGTCGCCGACGACCTGGACGTCGGGCCGCTGTGCGCCGAGCTGGCGGCGCGCTTCCCGCAACACCGACTGGCCGAAGCTGTAGTCCTGGCCGATCAGGTAAGCACTCTTGACGCTCTTGTCGTCCTTGAGCACTTCCATCAGGGCGGCCATGCGCATGTCGGCGTGGGCGTCGAAGCGGAAGTGCCAGAAGCTGCACTTCTCGTTGGTAAGGATCGGGTCCACCGCCGAATAATTGAGGAACGCCACGCGCCGTGCCGGTTCGCGCTCGTTGTGCTTGTTGACGGCTTCGATCAGCGCCGCCGCCACCGCCGAAGAATTGCCCTGGAAGATGAACTGGGCACCATCGTCGATGGCCGAGCGCAACGCCGACAGGGCTTCCTCGATCTGGCCCTTGCTGTCATAGCGCTCCAGCGCGAGCCGCCGGGCGCCGGCCGGAAGCTTCACGCCGCCGCGCTCGTTCACCCGCTCCACCGCCCACACCAGGTTGCGGAATACCGCCTCGCCGCCGTTGGCGTTGCCGCCGGAGAAGCCTTCGATCACCGCGATCTTCACCGCCGGCTGGGTGCCCTGCGCCCACGCGAAGGCAGGCGCAAATAGCGATGCGGCCAGCGATTTCAAGACCCTGCGGCGTTGATTTTTCACTCTCATCTTCCCTTGAAATAGGACGCGCCGGTCACAGATGTGTTCCATGCGGCGATCACGGTTGAAAGCCGCGCAGTGTATAGGAGCCCAACCATGTTTTTCGCACCCGTCGTCCGCACCCGCGCCGCCTCTCCCTCGTTCCGCTCGTTCGACCGCAGCTTCGAACGCTTCGTCAATGACGCCTTCTTCACCGGCACCACAACGCCCGGCTTCAAGGTGGAACAGGACGACAAGGCCTGGACCGTCACGCTGGACCTGCCGGGCGTCGCCCGCGAGGACCTGTCCATCAACATCGAAGGCGCGATCGTGCGCATCGAGACCAAGGCCGAGGCCAAGCGCCAGTTCAAGGCCGCCTACGAACTGCCGCAGGACATCGACACCGAAGCCAGCGGCGCCAAGCTCGAAAACGGCGTGCTGGCCCTGACCCTGACCAAGAAGGTGCCGGTCAGCAACGCTCGCACCATCGAGATCAAGTAATCGACAGATCGGCCAGCGGCCACCGCGGTTTCACGTCGAAAGCGTAGACCGTGGTGGCCGTTTGCACATTCGCTTGCAGCCGCATGGCCGCGGCCATCGCGATCATCGCGCCGTTGTCGGTGCAGAAATCCAGCTCGGGGTAGTGCACCCGCACGCCGCGTTTCGCGCAGGCAGCATTCAATTCGGCGCGCAGCGACTTGTTCGCGCCCACACCGCCCGCGACGACGATCCGCCGCAGCCCGGATCGATCCAGCGCCGCCAGCGATTTCTTCACCAGCACTTCGACGATCGCGGCTTGCGTGGACGCCGCCAGGTCCGCCTTGCGCGCTTCCAACCCGTCTCCCAACTTCTTCGCCTGTGTCAACACGGCGGTTTTCAGACCGGCGAACGAAAAGTCCAGGTCGCCGCTGTGCAACAGCGGCCGCGGCAATTTGAACGCTTGCGGGTCTCCCTGCTCGGCCAGCCGCGACAACGCCGGGCCGCCCGGATAGCCCAATCCCATGAGCTTGGCGGATTTGTCGAAGGCCTCGCCGGCTGCGTCGTCGATGGTTTCGCCCAGCAGCTCGTAGCGGCCGACGCCGTCGACACGCATCAATTGCGTGTGGCCGCCGGACACCAGCAGCGCGATGAACGGAAACTCCGGCGGATCGCTGCCCAGGAAGGGCGAAAGCAAATGCCCTTCGAGGTGATGCACGCCCAGCACCGGCTTGTCCAGCGCAGCGCCCAGCGCGCAGGCGACTCCCGCGCCGACCAGCAAGGCGCCGGCCAGGCCGGGACCGCGCGTATAGGCAACGACATCCAGCTGATCAAGCCGTACACCGGCGTCGCGCAATACACCCTCGGTGAGCGGCAGCACGCGGCGGATGTGGTCGCGGCTGGCCAGTTCGGGCACCACGCCGCCATAGGCCTGGTGCATGTCGATCTGGGTGTGCAACGCCTGCGCGCGCAGCGCCGGCAACGCGTCGCCGCGCGTTTCCACCAGCGCTACACCGGTTTCGTCGCACGATGACTCGATTCCCAGAACTAGCATCGTTCGAGTTTAGGTGAAGCGTCCCGACATGCTCGGCAAAAGGGCTTACATTGGCTTGAATCTTGCAAAATCCCGCGCATGACGCCATCCCAGTCACTTCGTATCGTCGTCATCGCGCCGGACCCATTGGATCCGGACGAAGACGATGACCACGCCATCGAGCAGGCGGAGCGCTCGCGCCTGTTGCGCATCTGCTTGCTCGAGAATGGTTACAACATCATCGCGGTGCTGCCCACGGACACTTTCCTGGCTGACCGCATCGCGCAGCTCCAGCCCGACATGATCGTGGTCGACGCCGAAAGCGCGGCGCGCGACGCGCTGGAGCATGTCGTGATGGCCACGCGTGATGCGCGGCGGCCGATCGTGATGTTCACCAACGACGACGACACCAGCCACGTCAAGGACGCGGTGGCCGCGGGCGTGTCGGCCTATATCGTCGCCGGCCTCGCACCCGAACGCATCCGGCCGATCCTGGACGTGGCCATGGCGCGCTTCCAGCACGAGCAGGAGCTGCGGCGCCAACTCGCCGATGCCAAGTCGGAGTTGCACGAGCGCAAGGTGATCGACCGCGCCAAGGGCCTGTTGATGCAGCGCCAGGGCCTGAGCGAACAGGCCGCTTACGAGAAGCTCCGCAAGACCGCGATGGACAAGGGCCTCAGGCTTGCCGAGGTCGCGCAGCGCATCCTCGACGTGTCTGACCTGCTGGGTTAAGACTTTGGTGCCTGTTTTTGGTGCCCCGCACGAAACAAGTGCATCCCCCGTCGTTGCGGCCAAGCCGGCGCGCTTCTCCAAATCGCTGTTTCCACTGGGCGCTCGCTTGGCAACGCGCCCTGGCACGGCTATTGCGTAGTCCTCATGCAGGAACCAATGAAGGTTCGCTGACCGGCCCGCTTCAACGGCGAAGCAACGCGCAGGTCAACCTCGGACGAAGGCGTCCCCACCGGCACCCCAGGTGCCTCGTGCGGGCGCCTTTTTTGTTTTGTTTTTTGTCGTTGGAGAAGAACACGTGATGACCGACCTCTTGAGAACCAAGCTCTCCCGCCGCAGCGTGCTGCAGGCCGCCGCCGTCGGCGCCGTGGGCGTATCGCCCGCGCTGCGCAGCGCCGTCTGGGCCGCCGGC
>JAQGMS010000010.1 GCA_028292245.1 Ramlibacter sp. | reverse complement strand
ATGCGCGCATCGAACCCACGCGCCGCATCGCCGTTGCGAACCCCCCTGAAGCAGCGACGCCCGCCAACCTCGAGTTCTTCAACGGCACGGGCGGCTTCGACAACGACGGCCGCGAGTACGTGACCGTGCTCGGGCCCGGCACCACGACGCCCGCGCCCTGGATCAACGTGATCGCCAACCCGTCGTTCGGCTTCCAGGTGTCGGCCGAAGGCAGCGGCTACACCTGGTCGCAGAACAGCCGCGAGAACCAGCTGACGCCGTGGTCGAATGACCCCGTGTGCGACCCGGCCGGCGAAGCGCTGTACGTGCGCGACGAAGACAGCGGCGCGCTGTGGTGCGCCACGGCGCAGCCGATGCGCGACGGGGGGCACTATGTCGCGCGGCACGGGTTCGGCTACAGCAAGTTCACCCGCCAGGCCAACGGCATCGCACTGGCGCTGGTGCAGTACGTGGCGCTCAGCGACCCGGTGAAGATTTCGCGCCTGACGCTCACCAACCGGTCGGGCCAGCCGCGGCGGCTGTCCGTCACCGCGTATGCGGAGTGGGTGCTGGGCGCGGCACGCGGCGCGTGCGGCCCGTTCATCGCCACCGAGATCGACGCGGCCACCGGCGCTCTCTTCGCACGCAATGCGTGGAACGTCGGCTTTCCCGGCCGCGTGGCATTCGCCGACTTCGGCGCGCCGGCGAAGTCCTTCACCGCCGACCGCACCGAATTCCTCGGGCGCAACGGCTCGCCCGCGGCGCCGGCGGCATTGAGCGGCAGCGCAGCGCTGTCCGGACGCTGCGGTGCCGGGCTCGACCCGTGCGCGGCGTTGCAGCGCACCGTCGAACTGGCTGCGGGCGAATCGGTGGAGCTGGCGTTCTTCCTGGGCGAATGCGAATCGTCCGAGGCCGCACGCGAACTCGTGATGCGCCTGCGCGAGGCCGACCTCGACGCGACGCTCATGCAGGTGCAGGAACACTGGAAGCGCGTGCTCGGCGCGGTGCAGGTGAAGACCCCTGACCGCGCGATGGACATCATGCTCAACGGCTGGCTGCTGTACCAGACGCTGGCCTGCCGCGTCCGGGCGCGCTCGGCCTTCTACCAGGCCAGCGGTGCTTACGGCTTTCGCGACCAGTTGCAGGACGGCATGGCCTTGTCGTTCGCGCTGCCGCAAGAGACGCGCGCGCACCTGCTGCGCGCGGCCGGCCGCCAGTTCGGCGAGGGCGACGTGCAGCACTGGTGGCTGCCGCACACCGGGCAGGGCGTGCGCACGCACATCTCGGACGACCGGGTCTGGCTCGCCTACGCCGCCGCGACCTATGTCGCGAGCTCGGGCGACGACGCGGTGCTGGACGAGATCGTGCCGTTCCTCGACGGCCCGCCGCTGGCGCCCGGCGAGCACGACGCGTTCTTCCAGCCGATGGCCGCCGACCATCCGGCCAGCCTGTTCGAGCATTGCGCGCGCGGGCTGGACCAGTGCTTGGCGCTTACCGGCCGGCTCGGGCTGCCGCTGATCGGCACCGGCGACTGGAACGACGGCCTGAACCGCGTGGGCGAGCATGGCCAGGGCGAGAGCGTGTGGCTCGGCTGGCTGCTGCTGCGCACGATCGCGCTGTTCGCGCCGCTGGCCGAAGGCCGCGACGCCGCGCGAGCGCAGCGCTGGCGCGCGCACGCGCTGGCGCTGGGCGAAGCGATGGAGCGCGAGGCCTGGGACGGCCGCTGGTATCGCCGCGCCACCTACGATGACGGAACCTGGCTCGGTTCCCAGGACAGCGAGGAGTGCCGCATCGATTCCATCGCGCAGTCGTGGGCCGTGCTGTCGGGCGCCGCCGATCCGGTGCGCGCGGCCACGGCGATGGCGTCGCTGGACGAGCAATTGATCCGGCGCGGCGACGGCCTGGCGCTGCTGTTCACGCCGCCGTTCGACCAGACGCCGCGCGAGCCGGGCTACATCAAGGGCTATCCGCCGGGACTGCGCGAGAACGGCGGCCAGTACAGCCACGCCGCCATGTGGGCGATCCTGGCGTTCACGAAACTGGGCGAAGGCGCGCGCGCCGCCGAGCTGTTCTCGCTGCTCAACCCGATCAACCATGCGCGAACGGCGCAGGACGCCGCGCGCTACAAGGTCGAGCCCTATGTCGTCGCCGCAGACGTGTACTCGGCGCCGCCGCACACCGGACGCGGTGGCTGGACCTGGTACACCGGCGCCGCCGGCTGGATGTACCAGGCCGGCATCGGCGGCATCCTGGGGCTGCGGCGCGAAGGCGACAGCCTGGTGATCGATCCGTGCATTCCGCCGGACTGGGCCGGATATGAAGCCACGGTAAAGATCGGCGATACCCGCTATGACATCATTGTTGCCTGGTCATCGGCACAGGCGCCGAGCGGGCCGATGCGGGTGCCGCTGGACGGTGGCACGCATGTCGTGCGGCTGACCCTGGCGCCCGCCGGCGGTCTGTACGCCAGCGAACCTAAGGCGAACTTGGTGCATTCCCCCACAGATGTGTCGGCCAGTGACAAACACGCCCTGTTACGCTGACCGAGGCGCACAATCCACGCACACCGCATGCTGCTGGTCAGCGCGGGGATTTGTCGTGGAGGACGTATAGCCAAAGCCTTTGGACCGCAGGCAGACGATGACGCCGATGCGCGCCAGACCGCCGACGCGGCCGTCGCGGTCTGGCGCGCCGTCGACTCGGCCTTGTCCCCCGTCATCGGGCAGCGCGGTGTCGCCGCGCTGTACAAGCGCAGCCTGCACCTGGCGCGGGCGGATTACCCGTGGCTGGCCGCAGCGTACGATGGCGCGCTCCAGCCCGGCGATTTCGCCTCCTTGCGGCTGGCGCTGTCGCAGCAAGCCTCGAGGGCCGCTACCGCGGCGCATGACGCGCTTTTGAAAACATTCCACGACCTGCTGTCCGACCTGATCGGCCGCTCGCTCACGCAGCGGCTGCTCCAAGCCGTTTGGGAACCCCCTTCAAGCGGCAATGCCGTGCAGGACGAATCGCCATGACCACCTCCGAAAAAGCAAAGATCAATCGCCTGCCGACCGGCGTGCCCGGCCTCGATGAGGTCCTCGGCGGCGGGCTGCCCGAGTTCTCGTTCAATGTTCTGGCCGGGGCGCCCGGCTGCGGCAAGACCACGCTGGCGCACCAGATCATGTTCGCGCTGGCCTCGCCCGAGCGGCCGGCCCTGTACTTCACGGTGATGGGCGAGCCGCCGCTGAAGATGCTGCGCTACCAGCAGCAGTTCGAGTTTTTCGACAGCGACAAGGTCAATGCCTGCATCCGGTTCGTCAACCTGTCGGAAGAGACGGCGTCGGGCGACCTGCGCAAGGTGCTGGCGCGCATGGTGGCCGAAGTCGAGGCGCACGGCCCGGGACTGGTCTTCGTCGACTCGTTCCGCTCGGTGGTGCTGGCCCAGGACGCCGGCAAGTCCTTCATCGGCCTGCAGGACTTCATCCAGCAACTGGGCTTGCTGATGACCAGCTGGCAGGCCACCACCTTCCTGCTGGGCGAATACTCCAGCGAAAACGATACCAATCCGGTGTTCACCGTGGCCGACGGCCTGATCTGGCTGCGCCAGAGCACGCAGCGCAACTCGGTGGTGCGGAAAATGGAAATCATGAAAATGCGCGGCCAGGCCACGCTGCCGGGGCTGCACACGTTCCGCATCGAGGGCGCGGGGATGCATGTGTTCGCGCCGCCGAATCTCGGCGAGACCGGCGAAGGCGACAAGCCGCAGGCCCTGGATGACCGGTTGGGCCTGGGCGTGCCGGGCCTGGACGAGATGCTGGGCGGCGGCTTGCCGCGCGGCTATTCGCTGCTGGTCGCCGGCCCGACCGGCGCGGGCAAGAGCATCATGGCCTCGGCCTTTCTGGTGGAAGGCGCGCGAGTCGGTGAGACCGGCGTGATCGCCGCGTTCGAGCAGCGGCCCAACCGCTCCCGCGGCGCCGCCCTGGCCAAGCTCATCGCGTCCGGCAAGGTGGGGGTGATCGACGCGCGGGCCCCGGGGCTGTCGGTCGACGAAATCGCGACGCTGCTGATCGCAGAAATCCACCGGCTCAAGGCGAGCCGCGTCGTCATCGATTCCCTCTCGGGGTTCGAGCTGGCTCTGGCCCCCACGTTCCGCGAAGATTTTCGCGAATCGCTGTCACGCATGGTGCTGGCCCTGGCCAGCAGCGGCGTCACGACGCTGATGACGTCGGAGCTGGAAGACCGCTACGACGACCTGCGCTTTTCTCCCTATGGCACCGCCTTCCTGACCGACGCGATCATCGTGCAACGCTATATCGAGGTCGACAGCCGGCTGCAGCGCGTGATCGCCGTGGCCAAGTTGCGTGCCAGCATGCACTCCAGCGAGCTGCGGCTGTTCACCATCGACGACAACGGCATCGAGATCGGCAAGACGCTGGACGGCTACGAAGGCCTGCTGGGCGGACGGCCGACCCGGCGCCAGGACAAGCGCACACCGCGTGGCGGTGCCAGCGATGGTTGAGCGGAAGCGGAGATTGCCGTGGTGACCGGCCCGTCCGACGAGCAAAAGGTGACTATTGCCACCGAGACGCTGGCGCTGCTCAACCAGCAGACCGATGCGGTGCGCGCGGAGTTGCTGGCGCTGCGCCAGGACCTGGCCCAGGTGCAGCGGGACTTCACCTCGATCCCCGCCGCGCAACTGCTGGAAGCCAACGAACAACTGGTGATCGCCGCGATGCGGGCCCAGGCCATCGCCGACACCGCACGGCGCCGGCTGGCCGAATTGACGCGGTCCGGGCCGGTGGTGGCGATGCCGCAATTGTCGATGTCGGGCGAGCTGGCGCGGGCCAACTACCAGCAGCGGGTCGGCGAACTGCGAGAAGCCAACGAGCAACTGGTGCTGGCGGCGCTGAGCTCGCAGGAGCTGGAGGCGGAAGCGGCCCAGGCCCACACCCGGCAGATCACCTTCCTGGCGATGGCGGCGCACGAACTGCGCAACCCCTTGCTGCCGCTGCGGCTGGCCGCGCAGATGATCACCCGCGCCCGCACCGACGAACAACTGCTGCTCAAATTGCAGGCGACGATCAACAGCCAGGTCTCGCACATGGCGCGGCTGATCGGCGACCTGCTGGACGGATCGCGCATCAGCACCGGCAAGTTCAGGCTGGAACGCACCACGGTCGACCTGTGCCGGGTGCTGGCGCAAGCGATCGAAACCTCCGAGCCGGCGATCGAGGCCCGGCATCACCAATTCACGTACAAGCTGCCTGACTGTCCGCTGCATGTGCATGGCGATGCGGTGCGGCTGGTGCAGGTCTTCAGCAACCTGCTGGAGAACTCGGCCAAGTACACGCCGGAGGGCGGCGAGTTGTCGCTCGTCACCACGCCGGTTGCGGGCAAGGTGACGATCACCGTGTCCGACAACGGCATCGGCATCACGGCGGACACGTTGCCCCATGTGTTCGAGCTGTTCGTGCAGGACAAGGTCGCTACGGTGCTCAACCAGGGCGGCCTGGGCATCGGGCTGGCGGTGGTGCGCGAGCTGGTCGAGGCGCATGGCGGCACTGTCGTCGCGCGCAGCGCCGGCCCGGACCTCGGCAGCCAGTTCGTCGTTACGTTGCCTCTGGCCCCCAGCGCGCCACCGGGCGTTTTGTAGGACGCGTTCCTGCGGGGCTGTAGGCCCGATCCCCTTCTACGGCCGAGTTTGCGCAGGCTCTGCGCTAAGTGCGGAAACGTACAGATACCCACACTGCAAAGAGGCAACCTGCCAGGCGGGATGACGCGCGCAACTTCCGATGCCGCGCATCGCAGTCCAAACCTACCGGGAAAAAACATGAACAGACTCAAGAGCATGCGGCCGTGGCTCGCGGCATTCCTGGTGGGCGCGCTCGTCGCCTGCGGCGGCGGCGGACGCGATCCGATTCTTGGCTTCGGCGGCACGCCCGCTCCCGGCACGCCCGGCTCGCTCGCACCGCCGACGGTCACGGCCGTCGCGCCCGTCAACAACGCCACCGGCGTGTCGACCAACAGCACCGTTATCAGCGCGGCCTTCAGCGAACCGATGAACCCGATCACCGGCTCCGCCAGCTTCCGCGTCACCTGTGCGCTGCCTTGTATCAGCCCCACCGGCACGGTGGCGCTGGACAGCGAGGCACGCGTGGCCTACTTCACGATGCCGCCCGGCACCCTGCTGGCCACCGGCACCACTTACACCGCCACCATCACCGGCGCCACCGCTCAGGCCACCGGCCTGGCCCTGGCCAATCCGTACGTCTGGACGTTCAGTACTGGCCTGGTCGCCGACACGACCCGGCCGCGCGTTTCGTTCACCATCCCGGCCACCACGTCACCTGGCCCGACCCCCGCAGTGCCCACCAACACCGCGATCAGCGCCGGCTTCACCGAAGACATGGCTCCCGCGAGCATCAACGCGAGCAGCTTCACCGTGACCTGCGCCGCACCTTGCGCTTCGCCGGCCGGCACCGTTACTTACTCTGTTGGCAACCGCACCGCGCTCTTCACACCGGCCGCCGCGCTGGCAGCGAACACCACCTACACGGCGACCGTCACCACCGGCGCGACCGACATCGCGGGCAACGCGCTGGCCGGCAACCAGGCGCCACTGCCTGCGGCCAGCAACTACATCTGGACGTTCTCTACCGCGGCAACCCCGGCTCCGGCGGGCAACGTCAGCGTGGCTTCCACCAATCCTTCCGCCGGTGCGGCCGCGGTCTGCCCGGCTGCCACGGTCAACGCCACCTTCAACGTTCCGTCAGGGCTGCGCATGAATCCGAACACCATCAATTCCGGCGTCTTCACCGTCACCGGCGGCTCCCCGGTCGTGGCATCGTCCGTGCTGCTCGACTCCGGCACCGGCCGCATCGCCACCTTCACGCCTCAATCCCCGCTCACGGTCGGCGTGACGTACACGGCGCGCATCAGGGGCGGGGCGACCGGCGCGGCCGACATGGCCGTGCCCGCCAACACCATGTTGTCCGACATGACCTGGACCTTCACGGTGGTCAACTGCACCGCGCCCCCGCCGCAGACGGCGGTGCCGCTCGGCTCGGCTTCCACGTTCGGCACGTTCGGCGGCTCCGCCGGCGTCACCAACCAGGGCCTGAACACGGTCATCAACGGCAACATGGGCACCACCGCGGTCTCGACGGCGGTCACCGGCTTCCACGACGCCGGCCCGGGCTGCACCTACACCGAGACGCCGCTGAACGTCGGTACCGTCAACGGCCTGATCTACACCGCGCCGCCGCCGCCGACCGTCGCCTGCCCGAGTGAAGGCACCGCGACCACCTTCTCCGTCGCGACGCAAGCACGCGCCGACGCACTGGCCGCCTACAACGCACTGGTGGCGATGCCGGGCGGGCCCGATCCGGGCGCCGGCAACCTGGCCAACAAGACGCTGGCCCCGGGCGTGTACACCGCCGGCGCGGGCAGCTTCATGATCCAGGGCGGCAACCTGACGCTGGACGCACAAGGCAACGCCAACGCCGTGTGGGTGTTCCAGATGGCGACCACGCTGACAGTGGGCGGCCCGGGCGCGGCAGCCCCGGCCAGCATCATCATGAGCAACGGCGCCCAGGCCAAGAACGTGTTCTGGCAGGTCGGCAGCGCCGCGACGATCAACGCGGCCGGTGGCGGGACCTTCTACGGCACCGTCATCTCGCAAGCGGGCGCGGCGATTTCCACGCCGGGCAACGTGGCCCTAGTGACGATCAACGGCCGGGTGCTGTCGCTCGGTGCCTCGGTCACGATGGTCAACACCGTCATCAACGTGCCGGCGCCTTGAGCAAGCCGCAACGCCAACCCATTCGAAAGAAACGCATGAAACTCAATCAAGCATCAGGAATGCTCGGGCTCGCGGCGCTGGCAATGTTCAGCGGCCCGGCCGCCCTGGCACAGGCCAGCGGCTGGTACGGCGGCGCCAGCGTCGGCCGATCCGCGGCGACTATCGACGACGACGGCATCCGCGGTGGCCTGCTCGGGCAGGGCCTGGCCACCAACTCGATCGACGACCGCGACCGCGCCACCGGCTACAAGCTGTTCGGCGGCTACCAGTTGACGCCGAACATCGGCCTGGAAGCCGGGTTCTTCGACCTCGGGCGCTTCGGCTACACCGCGCACACCACGCCGGCCGGAACGCTGAACGGCGACATCCGCCTGAAGGGCCTGAACCTCGACCTGGTCGGCACCGTGCCATTGACCGGCAAGCTCTCGGCGCTGGGCCGCATCGGCGTCACCTCGGTGCGAGCCAGCGATGGCTTCAGCGCCACCGGCGCGGCCCGGGTGCCGTATGCCAACGCCAACCCGAGCGAGCGCAGCACCAACTTCAAGGCCGGCCTGGGCCTGGCGTACGCCTTCACCGACTCGCTGTCGATGCGGATCGAGGCCGAGCGCTACCGGCTCAACGACGCGGTGGGAAACAGGGGACACGCGGACTTGATCTCGGTGGGCCTGGTCTACCGCTTCGGCGCCAAACCGCAGCCGGTGCGCGCGGCCGAGCCCGCGCCGATTTTCGTGGCCGCGGCGCCGGCGCCCGTGATAGCCGCCGCGCCGCCGCCGCCACCACCGCCCGCACCGGCATCCGCCCCGGCAGCACCGATGCGCGTGACGCTGTCGGCCGATTCGTTGTTCGACTTCGACAAGTCGGACATCAAGCCGCAAGGCCGCGCATCGCTGGACAAATTGGCCGCCGACCTGCGCGGCATGCGCTACGACTCGATCCAGGTGACGGGCCACACCGACCGCTTCGGCTCGCACAACTACAACATGAAATTGTCGACACGCCGCGCCGAAGCCGTGGCCGCCTACCTGGTGCAAGCCGGCGTGGCTTCCGGGCAGGTCGCGGCCAGGGGTGTCGACGGCGACAAGCCGGTGACGCAGCCCGGCGACTGCAAGGGCAGCAAGCCGACACCTGCAGTGGTGGCCTGCCTGCAGCCCGATCGCCGGGTCGAGGTCGAGGTGACCGGTACGAGGTAACTAGCGCCGCGCCGCCGGACCGGCGGCGCGCGCGCGGCGCGGGCGCCAGGGCGGCAGTGCGCCGGGATTGGCGTCGTCGTGGGCGTAGCAGGAGCAGCTTGCCGCCTCCAGCCCCGCGTGGTTCAGGATCGTCATGTGCCCGCGGCGGTACTCGATCAGGTTGCGCCGCTGGAACGACGAAGCCGCGTCGCTGACGCCGACCCGGCGCACGCCGAGCATGGCGGACATGAACTCCTGGGTGATCTCGAATTCGCTGGCCTCGACGCGGTCCCGCGTCATCAACAGCCAGCGCGCCAGCCGTGCTTCCAGCAGGTGATAGCGGTTGCAGGCGGCCGTGCGCGCGATCTGCGCCGTCAATGTGTTGGCGTAGCCGTCCAGCGCGCGCTGCAGCGGCTCATGCCGGCGCAACGCCAGACCGAACGCGGCGCGGCCCATCCGCAGCGCGGCGCCGCTGCCCTGCACCAGCGCCCGCAGCGGCGACAGCTTCGCCCCCAGCGCCAGCGGGACGCCGACCATGCCGTCGCGGCCGACCAGCGCCACTTCGAGCGCCATCTTCTTTTCCATCACGACGATCAGCGAGACCACGCAGCCGTCCGGGAAATAGACATGCCGCATCGGCTCGCCGGGTTCATAAAGCACGTCGCCCAGCACCAGTTCAATCGGCTTGAGCCCCGGCAGGATGTGCTGGTACACGCTTTTCGGCAGCGCGGCCAGCATAAGGTTGGAAATGGAGGGCATGGCCCATGCTGCGCGCACGACGGCGCGCCGTATGTGCGGTGGCACACATGGGACCGGCGGGGTTACTGCCTGGGTTCGCCGTTGCCGTTGACGGCGATGGTCTGTCCCGGGGCGGCACTCATCTGCAATTGGTGGTCGCGGCCGCGGAAGTTGTAGGTGACATCCCAATAGGCCGGCGTGCCGCTGGTGGTGTTCTCGCAGCGGCGAACGTCGCGGCTGGAGGTGGTGTTGCCGTCGCGCCCGACATTGGAGCCGATCACGCCGCCGGCAACGGCGCCGCCCACGGTGGCGATGTCCTTGCCGCTGCCCCCGCCCACCTGGTGGCCCAGGATGCCGCCGATCAGCGCGCCCGCGATGGCGCCGCCGACGTTGCGGTCGCCGCGCGCGGGCTCGGACACCTGCTGGCGCTCGACCCAGCAGCGCTCGGTCGGCGAGCCCATCACGGCGCGCACCGAAGTGACCGGCGCGTCGTACACCCGCTCGTTGGCGCGGCGGCGGAAATCGTAGTTGGCCGCGGCCATCGGCTCGGGCTCGTTCTCATAGCGCTTGCGGTTGTCGACCGGGCGCACCGACGAGATGCTGTTCTCCATGCCCAGCGCGCGCAGCGAGTCGTAGCTGCCCTTGCGCAGCACCACGCAGCGCCCGTCGTAGCGCGCGTTCTCGCAGACTTCCCAGCGCCCGCTGCCCACGACGACCGACGAGGCGCGGTCGTTGAAGCCGATGCGGCCGAAGTCGCCGACCTGCTTGCTGGTGGTGAAGGCGCGGCCGCGAAAGCCCTCGGCCTCGTAGAAGGTGACTTGTGCCGCGGCGTGCGTGGCAAGTATGAGCGCCGAGACGGCGAGTGCTGATTTCAGTTTGTTGTTCATGGTTGCTCCTGGCAAGTTGCGTGTAAGACCCCGCACGGTGCGCGCCCACTGCTGAGCCGTCTGTGCGATCCCGTACATAGCTCAACACGCGGCCTTCTCCTACACGGGCGCGCTCTCATCGGTTCGGCAGCGCACAGACCCGGCACGGGGCCGCAAGCATCGTGCATGGGTTGACACCGTCATCCACCCAGTGAGTCTTTTCGCCGGGCTGTCCATCCCAACACCTGGAGATTCACATGCATCAATTCACCCGCATTTCCGTACTCGTCGCCGCCGTCGCCCTGACGGCGCTGGCCGGCTGCGCTTCCACGCAACGCCACGAGAGCACCGGCCAGTACATCGACGACACGGCCATCACCACTTCGGTGAAGGCCGCCATCTTCAATGAGCCGATGCTCAAGTCGATGGAAATCAACGTCGAGACCTTCAAGGGCCGTGTCCAGCTCAGCGGCTTCGTCAGCAACCGCGCCAGCATCGACCGCGCCGTGGTCGTGGCGCAAGGCGTCAAGGGCGTGTCCTCGGTCGCCAACGACATGAGGGTCAAGTGAGAGCCGCTGTTGCGGCGACAGCCGTGGCGGTTGCTGCGCTCGTGACGCTGGGCGGCTGCGCGAACATGTCATCGCGCGACCAGCACATCGTCGGCGGCGCGGCGATCGGCGCTGTCGCCGGCGCGGTTCTGACCGGCGGTAGCGCCGTCGGCACTGTCGGTGGCGCCGCTGTGGGCGGCGTGATCGGCAACGAAGTCAGCAAGGACAGGCGCTGAAGCGTCGCGGGGGCGCCCGGCCTTTCGGCAGGCTGCTCCCGCGGTTCAAAGAGAACACCATGAAAACTTTTTCGCATTCGTTGGCCCTGGTGGCAGGCGCCGCCGTGCTGGTTTGTGCAGGCGCCGCGTCCGCGGCGATCTCCGAAGCGCAAGCGCGCTACCAGCGGGAGCGCGCGGCCTGCATGAACGGCACTTCGAACCAGGACCGGGCCACCTGCCTGAAAGAAGCGGGCGCCGCCTGGCAGGAAGCCAAGCGCGCGGGCTTGGGCACCAGCGGCGACGGCAGCTTGGCGCGCAACCAGCTGGCGCGCTGCGAGGCACTGCCGGCGCAAGACCGCGAAGATTGCGCGTTGCGCATGCAGCAGGGCACCACCAGCGGCAGCGCGCAGCAAGGCGGCGTCCTGCGTGAATCGACCAGCCCTGTTCGCACCCCCTAACCCAACCCGAAGAAACCATGCTCTACACCATTGCCATCGTCCTGATCATCCTCTGGCTTCTCGGACTCGTCACCTCGGTCACGGCCGGCGGACTGATCCACGTGCTGCTGGTGATCGCGATCGTCGTCGTCCTGCTGCGCATCATCAGCGGCCGGAAAGTCCTGTAAGAAGACGGTTCGCGGTTTGCGTCAGAATTTGCCGTTCTCATCGGCAAATTCATGCGCGTTACTTCCTCACTCCCCGGCCGGCTCGATGCCGCGATCATCGATCTCGACGGCACCCTGGTCGACACGCTGGGCGACTTCGCCGTCGCGCTCGATCTCATGCTGGGCGAGTTGTCGCTGCCGCCGATCGAGGCTCGCGAGATCGAACCGCTGGTTGGCAAGGGCTCGGAACACCTGATTCGCTCCGTGCTGGCGCATGTCGGCGCCGTGCCTCCTCTTTATGAGCAAGCCTGGCAGTCCTACCAACGGCATTACCTGGCGATCAACGGCAACCATTCGACCGTCTATCCGGGTGTTGTCGAGGGCCTGCAGGCGCTGAAGGATTGCGGGCTGAAGCTCGCGTGCCTGACCAACAAGCCCACCAACTTCGCGGTGCCGCTGCTGCAGGCCAAGGGCCTGGCGGAATTCTTCGAAGTGGTTTTCGGCGGCGACCTGTTCGAGCGCAAGAAGCCCGACCCCTTGCCGCTGCACAAGACTTGCGAGGCGTTGGCAACCTCACCCGCGCGCACCCTGATGGTGGGCGATTCGAGCAACGACGCCCGCGCGGCCCGGGCGGCGGGTTGCCCGGTGATCCTGGTCACCTACGGCTACAACCATGGCGAGCCGGTCCGCGCCGTGGACGCGGATGGCTTCGCCGATTCTCTGGTGCAAGCCGCCGCGATGATCAGGCCGGCTTGCCCAGCAGCGCGTCCTTGAGTTTCCAGTCAGCCGGGTTCGGGCCCAGCCAGATGCGCAGCAGCGCGTTGAAGAATTCGGGTTCCTTGAACGGCTCGCCCTGCTGCACGCCCTTGACGGTGATGACGGTGCCTGTGCCGGGAACCCAGTCGATCATGAAGTTCTCGCCGGTGTTGAGCTTCTTGTGGTCCGAGAAGATCTGGCTCATGCGGATCACGCCGGGGATGATCTTGGAAAAGGCAGCCTTGTCCATGTTGTCCTCGACACCGCGAGTGAACAGCTTGCCCAGTTCGGCCGTGTCCACTTCGCGCAGCATGGTGATGGTCATGCGCTTGGCGCCCGGCATGGTAAGGACCTCCTCGGGCGAAGCGGCCTTTTTGGGCAGGTACAGCCCCGCTGCATAGACCTTGAAGATCGCCTTGTAGCGCACGCCGGCGCCATTGAGCTGGATCTTGCTGCCCTTCAGGTCGGTGGCCTCGTCGAACTTCACGCCCGAAACCGTCACTTGCGCGCCGGCGCTCGCGGCCAGCAGCAGTGCGGACAGGGCGAGCACCCAGTGCTTGATCAACTTCATCTTGTCTCCTAAAAAAAGAACGATCGTGCGATTTTGGGTATTCTCACGTACCGACCCGGCGTGCCGCAATAGGGTTTCCGCCCGGGGCCGCGCGATTAGAGTCGCCGCCCGCCTGCGCTGTCCGGTTTGCTACACTTTGGGTCATGTTCATCCACCGCACCAACATCACAGGTCGCTCGAGCCGGGGAGCCTGGCCCTGGCGGAAGCCTGATTTCGTGCGTTCCTGATTGCACGGGGCAGCCCGTGCCCCCGCGCCTCGCTCCCTGAGGCAACATCGTGAAATGAAAGCGGCGCAACGCCGCCGAGCTTGTGGAGGCTCACCCTTGATCACCGAACTCGAATTCAAAAGCCTTGGCGTCGCGGGCTACAACCGCATCCCGCTGATCGCCGAGGCGTTCGCCGACCTCGAAACCCCGCTGTCGCTGTACCTCAAGCTGGCCCATGCCCGTGACGGCGGCAAGCACAGCTTCCTGCTGGAATCCGTCGTCGGCGGCGAGCGCTTCGGGCGCTACAGCTTCATCGGCCTGCCGGCCCGCACGCTGTTGCGTTGCATCGGCTTCGGTGCCGACGCGCTGACCGAGATCGTCACCGACGGCAAGGTGGTGGAAACCGCCCGCGGCAATCCGCTCGATTTCATCGCGCAGTACCAGAAGCGCTTCAAGGTCGCGCTGCGCCCGGGCCTGCCGCGCTTTTGCGGCGGGCTGGCCGGCTACTTCGGCTACGACACGGTGCGCTACATCGAAAGGAAGCTGGAGAAAAGCTGCCCACCCGACACCTTGAACTGCCCCGACATCCTGCTGCTGCAATGCGAGGAGCTCGCCGTCATCGACAACCTGTCCGGCAAGCTGTATTTGATCGTCTATGCCGACCCGGGCCAGTCCGAGGCTTATGCCAACGGCAAGAAGCGATTGCGCGAACTGCGCGACCAGTTGAAGTACTCGGTCAGCGCGCCGGTCATCAAGCAGACCCAGACTTTTCCGGCCGAGCGTGACTTTTCCAAGGCCGACTACATAAAGGCAGTGGAGCGCGCCAAGGAACTGATCGCCGCCGGGGACTTCATGCAGGTGCAGGTGGGCCAGCGGATCAAGAAGCGCTACACCGAGTCGCCGCTGTCGCTGTACCGCGCGCTGCGCTCGCTCAACCCGAGTCCCTACATGTATTACTACCACTTCGGGGATTTCCACGTGGTGGGCGCGTCGCCGGAAATCCTGGTGCGCCAGGAGCAGACACCCGAGGGCCAGAAGATCACCATCCGCCCGCTGGCCGGCACGCGCCCGCGCGCCGCGACGCTGGAGCAGGACAAGGCGGTGGAGCAGGAGCTGATCAACGACCCGAAGGAACGGGCCGAGCACGTGATGCTGATCGACCTGGCGCGCAACGACATCGGCCGCATCGCCAAGACCGGCACCGTCAAGGTGACCGAAGCGTTCGCGGTGGAGCGCTACAGCCACGTGATGCACATCGTCAGCAACGTGGAAGGCATCCTTAACGACGGCATGACCAGCATCGACGTGCTGAAGGCCACCTTCCCCGCCGGCACCCTGACCGGCGCGCCGAAGGTGCACGCGATGGAACTGATCGACCAGTTGGAGCCGACCAAGCGCGGCCTGTACGGCGGCGCCTGCGGTTACCTGAGTTATGCCGGCGACATGGATGTGGCGATCGCAATCCGAACCGGCATCATCAAGGACCAGATGCTGTACGTGCAGGCGGCGGCTGGCGTTGTCGCGGATTCGGTTCCTGAGCTCGAGTGGAAAGAGACCGAGGCGAAAGCGCGTGCTCTCTTGCGAGCCTCTGAACTGGTCGAGGAGGGATTGGAATGAGTGCGACTGACTTTTTGAACGCAGAGGGCGCAGAGGATTCGCAGAGGGCGCAGAGAGAAAACCCTTTGGAGAATGATTTCTCGCATGAAATCATCGGGGCTGCGCTGGAAGTGCAGCGCGCGTTGGGCACGGGACTGCTTGAGAGCGCGTACACCGCTGCATTCGCGATCGAGCTTGCCGAGCGTGAAATCGGATTTGCGCAGGAAGTGCCCATCACTGGCCTCTACAAGGGGCGACCGTTGGGCGTCGCGTACCGAGCGGATTTTGTGGTCGAGAACTCGGTCATCGTCGAGATCAAGGCGATCGATGTCGTCACGGAGTTGCACCGGGCCCAATTGCTCTCTTATCTGCGCGTGGCCGGACTGAAGCTCGGCCTCTTGATCAACTTTCATGCATTCCCTCTCGTCAAGGGCGTGCACCGAATGGTGAACAAGCTATGAATCTCTATTACTTTCTCCCTGTCTTCCTCTGCGTCCTCTGCGCAACCTCTGCGTCCTCTGCGTTCAAAAATACAGCGGCGAGCCAACCATCAATGAGGAGGACGACATGAAGCTCCTCATGATCGACAACTACGACAGCTTCACCTACAACCTGGTGCAGTATTTCGGTGAATTGGGCGCGCAGGTGGAAGTGTTCCGCAACGACGAGATCACCGTAGCGGGCATTGCCGAAAGAAACCCGGATCGCCTCGTCGTCTCGCCCGGCCCCTGCTCGCCGGCCGAAGCGGGCATTTCGGTCGAGGCGATCCGCCACTTCGCCGGCAAATTGCCGATCCTGGGCGTCTGCCTCGGCCACCAGGCGGTGGGCGCGGCATTCGGCGGCAAGATCATTCGCGCGCAGCAACTCATGCACGGCAAGACCAGCGAAATCACGACCACCCGCGAAGGCGTCTTCGCCGGGCTGCCGGAGAAGTTCACCGTCAACCGCTATCACTCGCTGGCCATCGAGAAATCGTCATGCCCCGCCGTGCTGGCGACGACGGCCTGGACCGACGACGGCGAGATCATGGGCGTGCGGCACACCGAACTGGCGATCGAAGGCGTGCAGTTCCACCCGGAATCGATCCTCACCGAGCATGGGCACGCGATGCTGAAGAACTTCATGGAGCAACAGCGATGAGCACCTTGGTTGATTTACGCAGCGATACCGTCACCCAGCCGACACCCGGCATGCGTGCCGCCATGGCCGAAGCCCCGCTGGGCGACGACGTGTTCGGCGACGACCCGAGCGTCAACGCGCTGCAGGAAAAGATCGCGTCGCTGCTCGGTTTCGAAGCGGCGCTGTTCGTGCCCACCGGCACGCAGAGCAACCTGTGCGCGATCCTCGCGCATTGCCAGCGCGGCGATGAATACATCGTCGGCCAGATGCAGCACTGCTATCGCTGGGAAGGCGGCGGCGCCGCGGTGTTCGGCAGCGTGCAGCCGCAGCCGCTGGAGCACCAGGGCGACGGCACGCTCGCGCTGGCCGATATCGAAGCCGCGATCAAGCCCGACGATCCGCACTTCGCGCGCAGCCGCCTGCTGGCGCTGGAAAACACCTTGGGCGGCAAGTTGCTGCCGTTCGGCTATATCGAACAGGCCACGGCGCTGGCCGCCAGCAAGGGCCTGGGCCGGCACCTGGATGGCGCGCGCTTGTTCAACGCTGCAGTGGCACAGGCGGCGGAATCCGGTGGCGATGCGCGTGCCGAAGCGCGGCGCATCGCGCAATGCTTCGACACCGTCTCGGTGTGCTTCAGCAAGGGGCTGGGCGCGCCGGTCGGCTCGGCGCTGTGCGGCTCGCGCGAGCTGATCGCCCGCGCGCGCCGTGTGCGCAAGATGGCGGGCGGGGCGATGCGCCAAGCCGGCGTACTGGCGGCAGCGGCTTCGTACGCGCTGGACCACAACGTGGTCCGGCTGGCCGACGACCACGCGCTGGCGCAGCGGCTGGCCCAGGGGCTGGGCGGGTTGACCGGCTTGCAGGTCGAGCCGCCGCAGACCAACATCGTCTTCGTCGACCTGGTCGGGCCGGCGCGCGACGAGTCCAAGGTCCTGCTCGAGCACCTGGCCAACCAGGGCATCCTGGCGACCGGGCTGTACCGCCTGCGCTTTGCGACCCACCTGGACGTGGATGCCGCGGGTGTCGACCGTGCGATCAGCGCGATCCGCCAGTTCTTCAAGGGCTGAAACCGCCATGCCGGATACCCAGCACCTGTTGCTCTTCATCGCCGCCGGCTGGCTGCTGAACCTCACGCCCGGCCCCGATGTGCTGTACATCGTGAGCAATTCCCTGCGCTCGGGCGCGAAGGCCGGCGTGGTGGCCGGCCTGGGCATCACCGCCGGCTGCTTCGTCCACATCTTCGCGGCGGCGCTCGGCGTCAGCGCGCTGCTGGCGACATCCGCCACCGCCTTCACGGTGCTCAAGTACATCGGCGCGGCCTACCTTCTGTATGTCGGCGTGAAGATCCTGCTGGCCAAGGCGCCGCAAGACACGCCTGACCTGATGGCCGCGGCGGCCGCCGCGAAGCCGCGCGATTTGAAAGCCGTGTTCATCGGCGGCTTCCTCACCAACGTGCTCAATCCCAAGGTGGCGATCTTCTTCCTGGCGTTCGTGCCGCAGTTCATCGCACCCGACACCGGCAACAAGGCGCTGGCGTTCGTGCTGCTCGGCGTGATCTTCAACATCAACGCCATCCCGGTGAATTCCGGCTGGGCCTTCGCGGCGGCCTGGATGGCGCGGCGCGACACGGTGCGGCGCGGCATGCACTGGCTCGATCGCGCGGCGGCCTGCATGTTCATCGCGTTTGGCCTGAAGCTGGCCTTGTCCGACAATCCCTCACGGTAAACCAGGAGGCCGAAATGCCCATCACCCCCCAGGAAGCGCTGCAGCGCACGATCGAACACCGCGAAATCTTCCACGACGAAATGCTCAACGTCGTGCGGATGATCATGAGCGGCAACCTGTCGCCGGTCATGATGGCCGCGCTGATCACGGGCCTGCGCGTCAAGAAGGAAACCATTGGCGAAATCACCGCGGCGGCGCAGGTGATGCGTGAGTTCTCGACCAAGGTCAACGTGCCCGACAAGACGCACCTGGTGGACATCGTGGGCACCGGCGGCGACGGCTCGCACACCTTCAACATTTCCACCTGCTCGATGTTCGTGGCGGCCGCGGCCGGCGCCAAAGTCAGCAAGCATGGGGGTCGCAGCGTCTCCAGCAAGAGCGGCAGCGCCGACGTGCTGGAAAGCCTCGGGCTCAACATCAACCTCTCGCCCGAGGCCATTGCAAGGTGCATCGCCGAGGTCGGCATCGGCTTCATGTTCGCGCCCAACCACCATCCCGCGATGAAGAACGTCGCGCCGATCCGCAAGGAACTGGGCGTGCGCACGATCTTCAACATCCTGGGCCCGCTCACCAACCCGGCCAGCGCCCCCAACATCCTGATGGGCGTGTTCCATCCCGACCTGGTCGGCATCCAGGTGCGCGCGCTGCAGCGCCTGGGCGCTGAGCATGCGCTGGTGGTCTACGGCCGTGACGGCATGGATGAAGTGAGCCTGGGCGCCGCCACCATGGTCGGCGAACTGAGGAACGGCGAAATCACCGAGTACGAAATCCATCCGGAGGACTTCGGCTTGCCGATGGCCAGCAACCGCACGCTCAAGGTCGATACGCCCGAGCAGTCGCGCCAGATGCTGCTCGGCGTGCTCGAGAACCAGCCCGGCGCGGCGCGCGACATCGTGATCCTCAACACCGGCGCCGCGCTGTATGCGGCCAACGTGACCGACAGCATCAAGGCCGGCATCGCCAAGGCGCGCGCCGCGATCGAGACCGGCGCGGCCAAGGCCAAGTTGGAGCAACTCGTGAAACTCTCCCAATCGCTGGCGGCCTGAAAACAATGTCGGACATCCTGAACCAGATCGTCGCCGTCAAGCGCGAGGAAATCGCCGCCGCCCAAAGGCGCGTCCCGCTGGCCGCGATCCGCGCCGACGCGGAAAGCCGCGTCCTGACACGCGACTTCGAGGGTGCGCTGCGCCGCAAGATCGCGGCGGGCAAGAGCGCCGTGATCGCGGAAATCAAGAAGGCCAGCCCCAGCAAGGGCGTGCTGCGCGAGGACTTCATCCCGGCCGACATCGCGCAAAGCTACGCCGAAGGAGACGGCAAGACCAGCGCGGCCTGCCTGTCGGTGCTGACCGACCGCCAGTTTTTCCAGGGCCAGGTCGACTACCTCAAGCAGGCGCGCGCATCCTGCGACCTGCCGGTGCTGCGCAAGGATTTCATGGTCGATGCGTATCAGATCTACGAATCGCGGGCGATGGGCGCCGACTGCATCCTGCTGATCGCCGCTTGCCTGGAGGACGCGCAGATGGCAGAGCTGGAAGCGATCGCCCGCGGGCTGGACATGGCCGTGCTGGTCGAGGTCCATGACCGCGCCGAGCTCGACCGTGCGCTCAAATTGAAGACGCCGCTGGTGGGCATCAACAACCGCAACTTGCGCAGCTTCGAGGTGTCGCTAGCCACCACCTTGGGCATGTTGAAGGACGTGCCGGCGAGCCGGCTGGTCATCACCGAATCCGGCATCGCCGGCCAGGAGGATGTGAAGAAGATGCGCGACGCCGGCGTTCACGCCTTCCTGGTCGGCGAGGCGTTCATGCGCGCCCCGGACCCCGGCCTGGCGCTGGCGGCGCTGTTCGGCGCCTGATACCTCGCGTTCGATGGCGATCCAGCCCGACCTGCCGCTCGATGGGGCCGAACCCGACCGGTTGATCCGCTGGGAGCCGGAGCATTGGCCGGTGGCTTCAGGTTGGCGGCCGTCCGTCGATGCCTTCCTTTCCAGCACTGCCGGGTTGCGACTGGCCTCGTTCATTTGCGAGCGGCTGGCGGCCGGCGCCACGATCTATCCGCCACGGCCGTTTCGCGCGCTCGAACTCACACCGCTGCACAACGTCCGCGCGGTGATCCTGGGGCAGGACCCGTATCACGGGCCGGGCCAGGCCGAAGGGTTGGCGTTTTCGGTCAAGCCGGGCGTCAAGCTGCCGCCCTCGCTGCGCAACATCTTCAAGGAGCTGCGCGCCAGCCCCGATGAAGCGCTCCCGGCGCATGGTTCGCTGGTCGACTGGGCGCGGCGCGGCGTGCTGCTGCTCAACACCAGCCTGACGGTGGAAGACGGCGAGCCCGGCAGCCACGCCCGGCGCGGCTGGGAGGTGTTGACCGATGCCTTGCTGGCCGAGGTGGCAGCCAACGCATCGCCCTGCGTCTACATGCTGTGGGGCGCTCATGCGCAAGCCAAGGCCGGGCGGATCGAGGAGGTCGCGGCCCGGCACGGGCGCGATGCGCTGGTGCTGCAGGCCAACCATCCCTCGCCTCTTTCCGCGAGCCGGCCCCCGGTGCCGTTTCTCGGCTGCGGCCATTTCGGCTTGGCGCGCGACTGGCTCGCGGCCCGCGGCCAGCACGGCGTTCTCTAGCCCGGCTTTTCCCCGCCGTCCCTGGCCCGCTTGAACAGCCCGGCCAGCCATGGTTTGAAGCCGCGCTGCGGCTGCGCGGGGCCCGCCGGCGCCGGCCAGGTTTCCTCGCGAGTGTCGTCCAGGTAGTCGCGCCGGATGTTCACCGTGCCGCGCTCGCCCAGCGCCGCGAAATGGTGGCTGAGCCAGCGATGGGCGCTCGCCTGGCCGAGTGCGAACAGCTTGCCGATCAATGCCGAGTCGGTCGAATTCCGGGTCGAGGCCGGGTAAAGCGCCATTTCGGCGCCGCCGTCGATGCGATGCAGCAGCACGTGTTTGCAGCGGCCAGGCTGCAACGTGCCTTCCTCGATCAGGCGGTTGATGAAGTCGATCGAGCGCATCTGGGTCAGCAGGCTGGCGTTGAACGTCAATTCGTTGATGCGGTCGAGGATCTCCAGGTTCGATTCCGGGGCACGCTCACGCTTGAGCGGGTTGATCTGCACCAGCATCAGGTCGCGGCTGGCACAGCCGTCGATCAGCGGGGTCAGCGGCGGGTTGACCGAATAGCCGCCATCCCAGTAGCTTTCGCCGTCGATGGCCACCGCCCGGAAGAGCATCGGCAGGCAGGCGGAGGCCATCACCGCCTGCGCCGTGAGGCTGTGCCCGGTGAAGATGACGGCCCGGCCGGTGTTGACGTGGGTTGCCGAGACGAAAACCTTGATCGAGTGAGCGCGGGCGATGGCGTCGAAGTCGATTTCGCGCTCGAGCAGGCTGCGCAGGGGGTTGATGTCCAGCGGGTTGGATTGGGATGGCGAAAGCAGGTTGCGCCAAGCATTCGCCATGATGTTTGCGGGCGCTAACTCCGGAGGCAAGCCGCCCCAAAGCAAACCCACCAGGCGTTGTTGCATGGCGCCCAGGGTGCCCCACTCGGAAATCTGGCCCCACACGCGGGCCAGCGAATCGCGGGCCCGTTGGCGCGGGTCTTGGCCCGAAGCCATACCTTTGGCGTAACCGCTGGCCAGCGCGACCGCGTTGACGGCACCGGCGCTGGTGCCACTCAGCCCCTCGATCACGACGCGGCCGTCCGCGAGCAAGGCGTCAAGCACGCCCCAGGTGAAGGCGCCGTGCGATCCGCCGCCCTGCAAAGCCAGATTGAGGGTCCGCATAACGGGACTGGAAGCAACATCCATGCGGGGCATTGTGGATGCCGCGCATGACCTCCGCAGGTGACGGGCGGGGGCAAAACGTGCTATATTTCGAGGTTCGCCGGAGGGGTGCCCGAGTGGCTAAAGGGGGCAGACTGTAAATCTGTTGGCTTACGCCTACGCTGGTTCGAATCCAGCCTCCTCCACCAGGCTCCAAAGGAGTGTTCCGATGGGGTGTATGCGAATGGTCGGCGAACGTGTTTGAAGTGCGGTTTGTGTTGGTCCCAGGCGGGAGTAGTTCAATGGTAGAACCCTAGCCTTCCAAGCTAATGACGCGGGTTCGATTCCCGTCTCCCGCTCCACAAACAGCAGGCCTCGCGTGGGTAGTGTGCGGCGAAATGAATTCGCCCTTGTGGCTCAGTGGTAGAGCACTCCCTTGGTAAGGGAGAGGTCGCGGGTCCGATTCCCGCCAAGGGCACCATGAATCAAGGTGCATGTTTGGATGCCTGCACCTGTTGAGTTGATTGTCTAGTTATCTTTTTCGGAGTCGAAAAAATGGCAAAAGGAAAATTCGAGCGAACCAAGCCTCACGTGAACGTGGGCACGATTGGCCACGTGGACCATGGCAAGACGACGCTGACGGCGGCCATCACCTCGGTGCTGGCGGCCAAGTTCGGCGGCGAAGCCAAGGCCTATGACCAGATCGACGCGGCTCCGGAAGAAAAAGCGCGCGGCATCACCATCAACACCGCCCACGTCGAGTACGAGACGTCCAAGCGCCATTACGCGCACGTGGACTGTCCCGGCCACGCCGACTACGTCAAGAACATGATCACCGGAGCGGCCCAGATGGACGGCGCCATCCTGGTGTGTTCCGCTGCCGACGGCCCGATGCCCCAGACCCGCGAGCACATCCTG
>JAQGMS010000433.1 GCA_028292245.1 Ramlibacter sp. | reverse complement strand
TCGTGCCGTTGGACTGTGCCATGCCACCAAGGTGGCACGTCCCAAGCGTCAACGAAAGGCCGGCGGCCAGAACGCCAGATGGACCGTCCGGCCCATGCGGGTCGACGCCGGCCCGCCGATATCGCTGAACAGATACCGCGGTAGATCCTCTCCAACAAGGCACCCCCGTCGTGACGCTCCGCAACCACACGCCCTAGCCAACGCGTCTCCCGCGGCATCCAACGATGCCGCTCACGTCGAGGACAAGACCGCTGTCTTGCCCCGCAACTCGAACCAAGAACTGACCGCTTCCTGCGCCCATCGGCGCAGGACCCATCTGCGCCGCTCGGCATGCGCGGCGCTCCCCACACGAAAGACGTTCAATGACCACACGGTCGAAACGCAGTCTGCTGGTCTCCGGGTGCATGGCGCTCGGAATGCTCGCCATTCCCGCCGGCGCGTTCGCATCGAGCGCGGCAGTCAGCGACGGAGAGCTCACTTACAACGCAGTTTCAGCGGAGCTCAACGACGTCACGATCACCGCGACGGCGACCGCCGGCGTGTACCAGATCAGGGACACCGGCAACACGGTGACACCGGGCGTCGGCTGCAACGTCGGTGGCGGCGGAGACGTAGCCACGGACACCGTCGTGTGCGGCGGGGTGTCAAAGATCACCGCGAGCCTTCTCGACCTGTCGGACACGCTTTCCGCTCCGAGTACCCAGGGCCCCGTGAACGTGCCGCTCACCGTGCTCGGGGGCACCGGCGACGACGTGATCTCCGGTACTGCGACCAAGGATGACCACCTCTTCGGCGACGCGGGCAACGACACGCTCAACGGTCTTGGCGGCAACGACTCCCTCGACGGTGGTGTAGGTGACGACACCGTCGACGGCGGTGCCGGCAACAACGTCCTGGAGGGCGGCATCGGCGTCGACGCGATCAACGGTGGCGTCGGCAACGACACGATCACCGATTCCGATGGCACCGCCACGGTCGTCACGGGCGACGGCATCAACAGCGTGACCGCCGGCAACGGCGCCAACACCGTCACGGGCGGATCCGGGATCGACACGATCACCACGGGTACCGGTGACGACAACATCTCCGCCGGCGACGGCGCTGACGTGATCGCTGCCGGAGACGGCGCCAACACCGTCCATGGCGACGGTGGCGACGACGGCATCAACACCGGTGCCGGCGTCGACACCATCACCGGCAATGACGGCGTCGACACGATCAACGCCGGCGACGGCGCCGACGTCGTCAACGGCAACGATGGCGCCGACGTCATCCACGGCGACGCCGGCAATGACACGCTGCACGGCGACGCGGGCGCGGATACGGTCTCCGGCGACGCGGACGACGACACGATCACCGGCGACGCGGGCGCGGACACGCTGAACGGCGGAGACGGTGCCGACGCGATCGACGGCGGCGATGACGCCGACACGATCGACGCGGGCGCCGGCAACGACGGAACGTTGATGTCGACCACTGTCATCGACGGAATACCGATGCCGAGCCCCGGGGTCCCGATCACGGGCGGCAACGGCAACGACACCGTCAGCGGTGGCAGCGGCGACGACGTCGTCAGCGGTGGAACCGACGACGACACCGTCAACGGCGGTGACGGCAACGACACGCTGCACGGCGACGATGGGACCGACGCGGTCAACGGCGATGCCGGAACTGACTCCGTCAACGGCGATCTCGGCAACGACACGCTCACGGGCGGACTCGGCAACGACACGGTCAACGGCGGCGCCGGAACCGACAGGATCGACGAGGGCTCGTCGTCCAACGGCGCGGACACCCTCTCAGGCGGCGACGACGGCGGCGACATCATCGACTACAGCGCTCGTACCAACAACGTGACCCTCGCCGTCGGTGGAGGCCCCGTGAGCGGCGAGCAGCAGACGAACCTGGTCTGCATGCAACTCTGCTCGCAGGGCGAGAACGACACGGTCGTGGCCGATTCCGAGGACTACCGCACCGGGTCGGGCAACGACCTCGTCACCGGCAGCCCCAACAGCGAGACCATCTCGACCAACGACGGCGCCGACACCATCGACGCGGGAGACGGCAGCGACTCCGTCGACGCCGGTGCCGGCGACGACGGCTCCCAGAACGCTCCGGTCACGGGCGGCGCGGGTAGCGACCAGGTCACCGGCGGTTCCGGCGACGACTGGGTCGCGGGCGGCGCCGGCAACGACTGGGTGAGCGGTGGGGACGGCATGGACACCGTCACGGAGGAGACCGGACCGAACGGTGCGGACCACCTCGACGGCGGCGACGGTGCCGACGCGCTCCGCTACGACTTCCGCACCGCCCCGGTCACGATCAACGTCGGTGACGGCCTCAGCGGCCAGAGCGGTGAGTGGGACAGGATCTCTCCCACGTTCGAGACCCTGATGACGGGTGCCTTCGACGACACGATCAACGGTGGCGGCCTCGGCGAGACGATCATCGCCGGCGACGGATCGGATCAGGTCAACGCCGGCGCCGGTGACGATCTCATCGTCGCCAACGACAACAAGAACACTCCGAGCGCCGACCAGTACGCCGGTGGCGACGGCACGGACACGATCTCCTACCAGGGACGCTCCGGCGGCGTGTTCATGTCGTTCGACGATGCGAGCAACGACGGCGCGCCCGACGAGGGCGACAACATCACCAGCACCGAGAACGCCACGGGCGGCTCGGGCAACGACGAGATCGTCGGCGACCTCAACGACAACGTGCTGATCGGCCTCTCCGGCCGGGACTACATCGACGGTGGCGCCGGCGCGGACACGATCGACGGCGGCGACTCCGCCGACCTGCTCGACGGCGGAACAGGACCGGATCAGATCACCGGCGGCGACGGCTCGGACCCA
>JAQGMS010000323.1 GCA_028292245.1 Ramlibacter sp. | reverse complement strand
CGGCCAGAACCACTTCAGACAGCTTGGCGCGCTTGGTGTAGTCCTGGTACGCAGGCAGCGCTACGGCCGCCAAAATACCGATGATCGCGACCACGATCATCAATTCGATCAGGGTAAAGCCCTGTTGCAGTTGACGCTTCATTGAAACCTCCGGGAGTTGTTGAGAGAAGCCGGGGGGTTCTGCAAGTGCTGTGCCAGCCCTTGTTTCCCCTCAAACTATGCAGTTTGTCGCGATTTGTTGCGCAGCAACCTGTCCAAAAGCGGCCACGCCCTGCTTCGCCGCGACATTTTTGTCGGCTGCCCGGGTGCTTGGCCGGTCTACTTGATGCAGACCGAGCGGACCATCTTCAGGTCCGTCATCCCCAGCATCACCTTTTCCATGCCGTCCATCTTCAGGGTGCGCATGCCGCCTTCCACCGCCGACGCGAAAAGTTCGGCAACACGTGCGCGCTCCTGGATCAGGCGTTTGGTCGGGTCGTCCGCCACCAGCAGTTCGTGCAGGCCGATCCGCCCCTTGTAGCCAGTCTTGTTGCACTTGTCGCAGCCGTTGGCCTTGTAGAACTTCAAGCGGCCATCATGGCCGTACAGCTTCACCCAGTTGTCGTACAGCTTCTTGGCCTCGCCCGCGTAGTCGGCCTTCCAGGCAGCCGAGTGCCGCAGCTCCTCGCAGTACTCGGTGATGAACAGCTTCATCTCGTCGGCTTCGGGGAAGTATTCGGTCTTGCAGTCGCACAGCTTCTTGGCGAGCCGCTGCGCCAGGATCCCCAGCAACGCATCGGCGAAGTTGAACGGGTCCATGCCCATGTCGAGCAGCCGGATGATGGATTCCGGCGCCGAGTTGGTGTGCAGCGTGGAGAACACCAGGTGGCCGGTGAGCGATGCTTCCACGCCCATCGAGACGGTTTCCTTGTCGCGCGACTCGCCGACCATGATGATGTCCGGGTCGGCGCGCAGGAAGGCTCGCATGATCAGCGCGAAGTCGATCCCGGCCTTCTTGTTGATCTGGACCTGGCGCAGGCCCTTCTGCGTGATTTCGACCGGGTCCTCCGCCGTCCAGATCTTGGTGTCCGGCGTGTTGAGGAACTTGAGGATCGAGTGCAGCGTGGTGGTCTTGCCCGAGCCGGTCGGCCCGCACACGTAGAACAGGCCATAGGGCTTGCTCACGGTCTTTTCCAGCCGCTCTTTGTTGTGGGGCGTCAAGCCGAGTTTTTCGAGCGGGATCGGCTCGCCGGCGGCAAGGATACGCATCACCACGTCCTCGACCCCGCCGGACGAAGGGATGGTGGCGACACGCAACTCGATATCGAGCGGGCCGAACTTCTTGAACTTGATCTTGCCGTCCTGCGGCTTGCGCTTCTCGGAGATGTCGAGGTCGCACATGATCTTCAGGCGCGTGACCAGCGGCTGGCGGAAGTGCGACGGAACCTCGACGTACGGCTGCAAGCTGCCGTCGATGCGGAACCGGATGCCGGTTTTCGCCTTGCCCGGCAGCGGCTCGATGTGGATGTCCGACACTTTCTGGTTGTAGGCGTCGATGATGACCTTGTTGACGAACTTCACCAGCTCGTTGTCGGCGGCCGCGGACACCGAGTCCTCGTCGCCGCCTTCGTCGTCCACCGGCGCGCTGAGGTCGGCCAGCAGTTCGTCGATCGTGCCGCCTTCGTCCGCGCCGTACAGCTGCGCCAGGGTTTCCTCGAACTCCGTCTGCGTGGTGACGCGGTAGGAAAATTTGGAGACGCGCGCGAACACCTGCGGCACGATGCGCGAGCCGCGCACCGCCTCGGGGTCCATGCACATGATGACCAAGCCTTCGGGCGACTCCTCCAGCGGCAACCAGCCCTGCTCTTCGACGAAGTCGCGCTTGAGCGGCCCCTGCAGCGCCTCGGAGCGAATGCGGCCGGGGTTGAACGGCTCGTAGGGCACTCCGAAGAACTTCGACAGCGACGGGCCGATCTGCGCTGGGCGAATCTGGAAATTCGCCATCAGCAGGTGTTCGACCGGCTTGGCTTCCTCGCGCGCCTTCTGGATGCAGACCTGCAGCTCGTCTTCGGTCATGACGCCGGCGGACACCAAGCCGCTGTACTTGGTGGCGCGGCGGCGCTGGCTTTCGTCGGCCTTCTGCATCCGCTGGCGGATCGCGGTGGCCAGCGTCTTGCACAACTGCGTCGCGCCTTCGACTTCGAGGTCGCCGAACGGCTGGTCGCTCTTGTTGTTGATGACCTGCAGCACGCCGTGCAGCGTGTCGCCGTCCAGGATCGGCACCACCATCATCTGCTTGGTGCGGTAGCCCGATCGCTTGTCGACCTCCTTGGCGGTACCGAAGCTCAGGGCCGGATCGATCCGCTTGAGCGCCTCCTCGTCGTAGACGTCGACGATGTTCAGCATCTGCTTGCTGTAAGCAGCGTAGCCCGCCATGCTCTGCGCGCTGATCGGCAGCTTCAGGTCCTTGCTGGTGTTCAGCCCGGTCTTGAGCTTCGAGACGATCGCCGTGCGGTCCTCGTTGACCGCATAGACCGTCAGCCGGTCCGCGTTGAACAGCTTGCAGATGTCCTGGCTGGCTTCGAGGATGATCTGGTCGATGTTCTCCGTCTCGTGGATCTTGGTCGTGACCTGCTGGAGCTGCTTGTAGAACAGCGCCTCGAACGACACCCCGCGCTTTTCCGGCGGCAGCATCTGCGAATCGAAGAAGGCCTGGGAGTCGCGCTCCGGCGGCTTCAAAACTGCATTCATAGGTCAAACTCCTGCCCCGCGCGCAGCCAACGGATGTCGTGCGAGACGTTCGGGCCGAACGGCTGGGTCTGATCGAACTTCTGGATCTCGGTCATGATCAGCTCGGTTTCGGCCGGCTTGGTATGCGTGATGAAGATCGGGAACGACTTGCCCTTGTCGATGCAATCCAGCTCCTCGGCCAGCGCATGGGGCGACAGGTGCAGGCTGCGCTTGGCAAGGTCCTTCTCGCGATTGGAAAAGGCCGTCTCGATCACCAGCGCCGCGACGTTCATCTGGTTGATACGGCGCCAGAAAGCCGGGTTGCGCTCGGTGTCACCGGTGAAAATCCAGCAGCCTTTGCCGGAAGTCACCGCATAGCCGACGGCAGGCACCGTGTGTACCGCCGGCAGCACCTCGATTCGCTTGCCCGTGATGTCCAGCGTCTGCCCGACCTGGATTTCATGGAAGCTGATGAACGGGGACTCCGGCGTCGGGATGCGGCTGAAGTCCGGCCAGATCACGTTGTTGAAGACATGCGCCTTGAGCGCCGCAATCGTGCCCGGCAGCGCATGGATCTTGATCGGCTTGGTCAGCTGCGAGGCGATCGCGTCGACCATCAGCGGCAGCGCGGCGACATGGTCCAGGTGCGAGTGCGTGAGGAAGACGTGCTCGATGCCCTTCATCTCGTCCAGCGTGAGGTCGCCCACGCCGGTGCCCGCGTCGACGAGCACGTCGGCGTCGATCAGGAAGGATGTCGTTCGACAATCCTTCGCGATCGCTCCAGAGCAGCCCAGCACGCGCACCTTCATCAGGGTCCTCTACTTGGTTTCGAAATTGGTTGCGCCGTCCCATTCGGGATCGAAAGGCAGCAATCTCATTGAGGCTACACGCTCTGAATACAACTCGTAAAGGTATTTTTTGGCATTCATCCGCTGCAGGTTCAGCATCAGGACGTCGCACTGGTCCCAGTCCTGGGCCCGGTAGGCCTTCAGGAAGGTGGCCCAGGTCTTGAGTTCGTCGTTGTGGGCCTTTTCCAGCCGGTCGGCCGGTGCCAGCGGCCAGAAAATGGTCACCGCCTGCGCCTTGCCCTTGACCCGCACCCGGTCCAGTTCCTGCCAGGCGAATTCGGGTGCGAGCTTGCGGGTGCTTTCGCTCACCACGATGTCCACGCCGTAAGCCTTGGAAAGCCCTTCCAGCCTGGACCCCAGGTTGACCGAGTCGCCGATCACCGTGTAGGCCTGGCGGACTTGAGAGCCCATGTTGCCCACGCACATGGTGCCGGTGTTCAGCCCGATGCCCACACCAATCTCGGGAATACCCTTGGCCCGGTGTTCTTCATTGATCTTGCGAACGGAATTGGACATTTCCATTGCCGTCTTGGCCGCCAGGTGCGCATGGTTCGGGGTTTCCACTGGCGCCCCCCAGAACGCCATTACGCAGTCGCCCATGTATTTGTCGATGGTGCCCCGGTTGCCTCGAATGACGTCGGTGAGCCGGTTGAAGACCGAGTTGAGCAGTTCCTGGAGCTGGGTCGGCTCCATCGTTTCGGACATCTTGGTGAAGCCGCGCATGTCGCAGAACATCACCGTCAGCTCCTTGTTGGAGGCCTTCATGCTGAAGTTCTCGGCACCCTGCTTGACCATCTCGTCCACCAGCTCGGGCGGCACGTAGGTGCCGAACATGTTCGCCAGCTCGCGCTTGCTGCGGCTTTCCACGAAATAGCCGTAACTCATGTTCAAGCCGAAAGCCGTCAAGGCCATGATCAGCGACGCCGCCAGCGGAAGCACCAGCCCTTCGGCGGTATAGAGCCAGAAATTGAATCCCGCCAGGGCGGCGAGTACGACGACGCTGACCAGCACGGCGCGGGTGGCGGAGAGCAGCGGCAGCGTGAAGGCCAGCGCGAGACCGGCCACGAGCAGCATCACCACTTCATAACCGACAGCGTAGTCGGGTTTATAGAAGATCTTGCCGTCCATCAGGCCGGAGATGACATTCGCGTGCGTCTCGACGCCGGGGTAGGTTTCCCCGACCGGCGTCACCCGCAGGTCGAGCAGGCCCGGAGCGGTGGTTCCCACCAGCACGATCTTGTCCTTCAGGCTTCCCGCCGGCAGGCGCTGGGCAAGCAGGTCGGAGGCGGAAATGTACCTGAACGTCCCGGCGGCCGGACCGCCCGGACCACGGAACGGCACCAGTGTGGCGACCTGCTCGTCGACCGGGATCGCCAGGCCCTTGTTGCCCTTGCGCAGCAAGATGCCGTCCAGGCCGATATCGGCGCGCGAACTGAAGCGGCCGGTGGGGACGATCGGCTCGACACTGGGCAGGCCATTGAGCAGCCGGAACATCGCGAGCGACAGGGATTCGTAGTATTGGTCCTTGTACTCGCCGATCAGCGGCACCGAGCGCACCACGCCGTCGCCACCGACGATCGGATTGAAGAAGCCCGCCATCGGCGCGGCGCGCGCCAGCTGCTCGATATTGCTGCCGTAGCCGTTCCAGCTGGTAAACCGGATGGGCCGCCCGCGCAGCGCTTCCTTTTGCATGACCGGGGCGGGCAGCACGCCGGACGTTCGGCCCTCGCGGTCGCTGGTCAGGTAATAGCCCAGGACGATTGGCTTCTTGTCCATCGCCTTCGCGAACAACGCGTCGTAGTCGAGCGACGCCTGCATCTGGTTCAATCTGTCGACAAAGCCGGCCTGGTCCTTGAGTTCAGCCTGCGCCAGCTGCTTCAGGCGCTTCAGGCCGGAGCTCTCGTCGGCTTCGGCGAACACGATGTCGAAGCCCGCCAGCAGCGCGCCTTGCCGGTCGAACATCTCGTTGACGAGTTCGGCCAGGCGGTTGCGGCCCCAGGGCCAATGGCCGATCTCCGCCAGGCTCTTTTCGTCGATGTCGACGATGACAATGCGGTCGTCCAGCGTGCGCGGCATGGTCGCGCGCAGGCGCCCGTCGTAGATGATGTCATCGAGCCGCTGCAGCACGCCGATCTTCATGACGCCGCTCGCATGGAGCAGCGCAAAGACCAGCGGGATCAGCGTGACCGCAATCCGGGGCCAGTGTTTGGAAAGCAAGCCCATCAGGTCCGGTACCTCGTTTGGCGTGATGCCGGCGCGCGCACGCCGCGGCGATCAGGCAGCCTGCACAAACTGCATCTGGGTTCCGGCCAGTTCGAGCAGGTCGCCGTTTTTCAGGGTGACAGGCTCCGCTCCAATGGCGGCACCATTGAGCGTCGGCTTGTTGGCGCCTTCGACATGCGCCACCACGAATCCGTGCGGCCGCTTGGTGATCGCCGCCACGGCGACGCCCGGCTTGCCGATGGTCGTGACCACCTTCACCAGCGGCACTTCGCGGCCGGCGGCGGCACCCGACAGCACCTTGATAGTTGCGTTGATGTTGCCCAGGTCGGCGGCCTGCGCCTGCCCGGCGCCGG
>JAQGMS010000118.1 GCA_028292245.1 Ramlibacter sp. | reverse complement strand
TACAGCCAGTTCGCCAACGGCATCCGCAAGGCCGGCATCGAGATCGACCGCAAGGTGCTGGCGGACATCGCCGTGCACGACAAGGCCGCTTTTGCCGGCATCGTGGAGCAAGTCAAGGCCAAGCTGGCTGCTTGAGTTCACGGCAGGCGCCGCTCGCGGCGCCCGGTGCAACCAACAAGGACAGGGCTAGGGCTTGAAGCGCTAGCCCTGTTTTTCTTTCGCATATGCAAAACGATCTGGATTCCATCGTCGAGACCGCGCGCCAAGCCTTTGCCAAGGCATCGACGCCGGCCGAGCTCGAGAACGCCAAGGCGCTCTTCATCGGCAAGGCCGGCCGCATCACCGAGCTGATGAAAGGCATGGCCGCGCTCAGCGTGGACGAGAAGAAGACCCGCGGGGCGGCCATCAACGCCGCCAAGCAGGCCATCGAGGCCGCCCTCAACGAGCGGCGCCAGGCGTTGGCCGACGCCGAGCTCGACATCCAGCTCAAGGCCGAGGCACTGGACGTCTCTTTGCCCGGGCGCCTGCGCGAACCCGGAAGCGTGCACCCGGTCAGCCTGACCATGGAGCGCATCGAGCTGATCTTCGCCAGCATGGGTTTCGACGTGGCCGACGGCCCGGAGATCGAGAGCGACTGGCACAGCTTCACCTCGCTGAACAACCCGCCGAACCATCCGGCGCGCTCGATGCAGGACACCTTCTACGTCGACATCGAGGGCGACGACGGCATCCCGTACAACCTGCGGCCCCACACCAGCCCGATGCAGGTGCGCTATGCGCATGCGCACATCAAGAAATATGCGGAGCTCGCCAAGGCGGGCGGCACGATTCCGGAAATCCGCGTCATCGCGCCGGGCCGCACCTACCGCGTGGACAACGACGCCACCCATTCGCCCATGTTCCACCAGTGCGAGGGCCTGTGGCTGGGCGAGAACGTGAGCTTCAAGGACCTGAAGGTCGTGTTCACGGACTTCTGCCGCACGTTCTTCGAAAGCGACGACCTGGCGCTGCGCTTCCGGCCCAGCTTCTTTCCCTTCACCGAGCCCAGTGCCGAGATCGATATCCAGTTCCAGAGCGGGCCGCTGGCCGGCCGCTGGCTGGAAGTCGCCGGGTCGGGCCAAGTACATCCCACGGTCGTGAAAAATATGGGCCTGGACCCGGAGAAGTACATCGGCTTCGCCTTCGGCATGGGCCCGGACCGCCTGACCATGTTGCGCTACGGCGTGAGCGACCTGCGCCTGTTCTTCGACGGCGACACCCGGTTCCTTCGCCAATTCCGATAGACGTGGCCCACCCATAACAAGCTATGCAATTTCCAGAATCCTGGCTGCGCGAATTCTGCAATCCGCCGCTCTCCACCGAACAACTGGCCGAAACCCTGACCATGGGCGGGCTGGAGGTGGAGGAGATGCGGCCGGCCGCGCCGCCGTTCACCAAGATAGTGGTCGGCGAAATCAAGGCAGCCGTCCAGCATCCCGATGCCGACCGCTTGCGCGTGTGCCGGGTGGACGTGGGGCAGGGCGCCTTGCTCAACATCGTCTGCGGCGCGCCGAACGCCCGCGCCGGCATCAAGGTCCCGTGCGCCTTGGTCGGCGCCGAACTGCCGCCGGGCGAGGACGGCAAGCCCTTTTTGATCAAGCTGGGCAAATTGCGCGGCGTCGAGAGCCAGGGCATGCTGTGCTCGGCCCGTGAACTCAAGCTGAGCGAGGACCACGCGGGCTTGCTGGAACTGGCCGCCGACGCGCCGCTGGGCGCCGACGTGCGCGAGGTCCTCAAGCTCGACGACACCCTCTTCACGCTCAAGCTCACCCCGAACCTGGCCCACGCCTTGAGCGTCTACGGCGTCGCGCGCGAACTCTCCGCGTTGACGGGGGCTCCGCTCAAGCAGCCTGAATTCAAGCCGGTCAAGCCCGCCCACGACGCGAAACTCAAGGTCAGGATATCGGCACCCGATCTGTGCGGCCGTTTCTCCGGCCGCATCGTGCGCAACGTCGACACCAAGGCAAAGACGCCGCAGTGGATGGTGGATCGCCTGGAGCGTTGCGGCCAGCGCAGCGTCACGGCCCTGGTCGACATCTCGAACTACGTCATGTTCGAGTTCGGCCGGCCGTCCCACATCTTCGACTACGACAAGATCCATGGCGCGCTCGACGTGCGTTGGGGCAGGCCGGGCGAACAGCTCAAGCTCCTCAACGGCAGCACGGTGACCGTTGACGAAACCGTCGGCGTGATCGCGGACGACAAGGAAGTCGAGTCGCTGGCCGGCATCATGGGCGGCGACGCGACGGCGGTGTCCGACGACACCCGCAATGTCTACGTCGAGGCCGCCTTCTGGTGGCCGCAGGCGATCCAGGGGCGTTCGCGCCGCTACAACTTCTCGACTGATGCCGGACATCGCTTCGAACGCGGCGTCGATCCCAGCCAGACCGTCGACCACATCGAGCACATCACCCGGCTGATTCTCGAAATCTGCGGCGGCGAAGCCGGTCCGATGGACGACCAGGCAGTCAAGCTGCCCGAACAGAAACCGGTCAGCCTGCGGGTGGCACGGGCGGCCAAGGTGATCGGCATGGCCGTCACCGAAACGCAGTGCAAGGACGCGCTTGCGCGCCTGGGCCTGCCCGTGTCAGGGGGCGGCGGCGTCCTCACCGTGACACCGCCCGCGTACCGCTTCGACCTCACCATCGAGGAGGACCTGATCGAGGAGGTGGTGCGGATCATCGGCTACAACCGGTTGCCGACCACTCCGCCGCTGGCGCCGATCACCGCCAGGCTGCCGCCCGAGTCGCGCCGCAGCCGCTTCACGGTACGTAGGCTGCTGGCGGCGTTGGGCTACCAGGAAACCATCAATTTCAGCTTCGTCGAGGAGAGCTGGGAACGCGACCTGGCCGGCAACGAGAAGCCGATCCGCCTGCTCAACCCGATCGCCAGCCAGATGGGCGTCATGCGCTCGTCGTTGCTGGGGTCCTTGCTGCAGGCGCTCAAATTCAACCTGGACCGCAAGGCGGAGCGGGCGCGTGTCTTTGAACTGGGCCGGGTGTTCAAGCGCGATCCCTCCGTTTCAACGACCGATACGACCGTTCGCGGCATCCACCAGCCGATGCGCGTGGCGGGCCTGGCCTACGGCGACGGCGATGGGCCGCAATGGGGCCGCAAGGGCGCGGTCGCCGACTTCTACGACGTGAAGGGCGACGTCGAGGCTTTGCTGGCGCCGCGAAAAGCGCAGTTCAGGCCCGCGGCGCATCCGGCCATGCATCCAGGGCGCTGCGCCGGCGTCTGGCTGGATGGGCGCGAGATCGGCGTGGTCGGCGAATTGCATCCGCGTTGGCGCCAAAGCTGGGAACTGGCGCACGCACCCGTGTTGTTCGAGATCGACCTGGATGGGGTGGTCGCGCGCCAGGTCGCTGTCTTCGAGGCGGTCCCCAAGTTCCAGCCTGCCCAGCGCGACATCGCCGTGATCGTGGCCGATTCGGTGACGCACGACGCGGTGATGGAGGCGGTTCGTGCGGCGGCCACAGGAGGGTTGCTGCAAGATGCGATGCTGTTCGATGTCTACAAGCCCAAGCAGGCGTCGCCCAGCCTGGGCATGCACGAAAAAAGCCTGGCCGTGCGCTTGACGCTGGCCAGTGCCGAAGCCACACTGACCGACGAGCAGATCGACGCGGCCGTGAAAGCCGTGGTGGACCGCATTGCCGCCCAGCTCGGTGGCCGATTGAGGGGATAGGGAATATGGCTGCGCTCACAACAACAATCCAGCAAGACGACACCATGGACTTCGCAGTCGAAAGCCTCGAGACCCCGGCGCTGACCAAGGCGCAGCTCGCGGAGCTGCTGTTCGAGCAGATCGGGCTGAACAAGCGCGAGTCCAAGGACATGATCGACGCGTTCTTCGACCTGATTTCCGACAGCCTCGTGGAAGGCAAGGACGTCAAGATTTCGGGCTTTGGCAATTTCCAGATCCGCACCAAGGCGCCCCGGCCGGGACGCAACCCGCGCACCGGGGAGGCCATCCCGATCCAGGCGCGGCGGGTGGTGACATTCCACGCCAGCCACAAGCTCAAGGAACAAATCCAGGGCGACGCCGTACCGTCCGAGTGACGGCGAAAGTGAGCTGAAACAACAGTTCGCGGGGCCCCCGCGAATGGGCTTTGCACGCCGGCCCGACTTAGAGTAACCTAGCAGCTTTCTCTCGTACAACATTGATTTCAATGGAGAAAGCCCTCCCATCGATACCGGCCAAGCGCTACTTCACCATCGGTGAGGTCAGCGACCTGTGTGGCGTCAAGCCTCACGTGCTACGGTATTGGGAGCAGGAGTTCACGCAGCTGCGCCCCATGAAGCGGCGCGGCAACCGGCGCTACTACCAGCACCACGAGGTCTTGATGATCCGCCGGATTCGCGACCTGCTCTACGACCAGGGCTTCACGATCAGTGGCGCGCGCAACAAGTTGCAGGAATTGGTGCAGGTCGAACGCGACAAGCGCCGGGCCGGCGAGGTGATGCTCGAGGGCGTCGAGGTGATCGAGGTCGAGGACTCCACGTTCGAGGACTTCGAGGACAGCGCCCCGCCCGCGGAGCGCGACATCTATTCGCAAAAACTGCTGCTGGTGCGCCGGGAGCTGTTCGAGATTCGCGACCTCTTGAGTTCCACGCATTGATTCGCGAAGGCGCCACGGGCGTGAGTTATAATTTTTGGCTTGTCGGCGTGTAGCGCAGCCTGGTAGCGCACTTGCATGGGGTGCAAGGGGTCGCGAGTTCGAATCCCGCCACGCCGACCAACGTTCAGCCCCAAGGGCCAGCAGTATCTGCTGGCCCTTCGTCTTTTCGCGCTGGATGGTTGTGCTTGCGGCGTGCGCGCATAAAATCGCTGCGAATGCCCCTTAATCACCTTACAACCCCGGGACGCTGAACGCATCGTGGCTACAGTTGTTTTCGCGGACCTGGTCGGCAGCACCGGCATCTTCGAGCGCCTCGGCGATGAGACCGCCGGGCACTTCGTCACGCAGCTGACCGGGGCTTTGAGCAAGACCTTCGAGCAGCACAGCGGCCGGGTGGTCAAGCTGCTGGGCGACGGCCTCTTCGTTGTGTTCCCGGACGAAGGAGACGCCCTGACGGCCTGTATCGCGATCCAGAAGCGCCTGCAGGAGAAGCCCGTGTACCCCGGCGGCACCGGCAACGCCGTGCAGATGCAGATGGGCATCGAGGCCGGCGAGGTGGTCGAGATCGACGGCGACTGCTACGGCGATGCCGTGAACAGCGCCGCCCGGCTGGCCGACCTAGCCGGCGCTGAGCAGATCCTCACCACCGAGCGGGTGCGAAGCGCTCTCTCCCCGGTGCAGCAAGCACAGCTGCGCAGCCTGGGCCCGATGTACCTGCGCGGGAAGTCCGAAGTGACGGAAGTGTTCCGCGTCGAATGGCAGACCCGCCACGATGCGGATGAAACCGTGATGGGCGTTTCGATGTTCAAGGCCGGCAAGGCCGCCTCGCTCGAACTCTCGTCGCTGGGCCAGACCCTGCGGCTGGAGCCGCGCGGCGAGAAACTCTCGCTCGGCCGTGCCACCACGGCGTCGCTGTCCATCAACGACTCGCGGGTGTCGCGGGTGCATGCGACGGTGGAATGGCGCGGAGGCCATTTCGTGCTGAACGACAACTCCAGCTTCGGCACCTGGGTCTACATGGGCAACCAGAGCGAGCCGCTGGTGTTGCGGCGCACCGAGTGCTACCTGGTGGGGCAGGGGCAGATCGTGCTGGGCTGCGAGCGGGATGCCGAGAGCGCGCCGATCGTGCTGTTTTCGGTGAAAACCTGATCCGAAGGACCAGTCCGCCATGGCGATCGACCTTCGCATCGCGGGTCCGGGCCTCGATGTGGTGCGGCGGCTGGACGACGGGCAGCCCGAGCTGGTATTGGGCCGCGACGCCGACTGTGGTGTCTGCCTGCCCGATCCACAGCGCAACGTTTCGCGCCGGCACCTGTCCGTATGGCTCGAGGGCGGCGAGCTGCACTTTCGCGTGCTGTCCGTCGTCAACGGGGTGGAAATGGCCTTCGGCGAAGCGCCTCCGGGCGCGCGCGGAGTCTTGCCGCTGGGCCAAACCCTCAAGCTCGCTGAATACAACGTAAGCGCGATGCCCGTGGAGCAGGAAGCGCCGCCCGCCGACCCGTGGGCGGTGTTCGACGGTGGGGCGGAAACAGTACCGGCTCCGCTGTCGGGCCGCGCCTCACTGGCTTCGGGCCAGACCGGCAGGTTCTCGGTACCTGCCTCGGCCGAGGAAGATCCTTTTGGCGAATGGGGGTTCGAGGCCACATTCGGCACCGGCCCGAACGGCGGCGGTCCCCTGGAGGCCGGCACGCTCGGCCCCGGCGATATCTCCTCCTTCCTCCATGGCCTCGGGCTGGACCCCAGGGCGCTGGGCACGCTCACGCAAGGCGAACTGGAGGCGATCGGCCGGATGGTCCGCACGCTGATTCTTGGTGTGCTGGACCTGCACGCCAGTGCCGCGGGCGTGAAGCAGGACCTGCGAGCCGAGGACCGCACCATGCTGGCGGTCAAGGACAACAACCCGCTCAAGACCGATTGGCCGCAGGAAACCAAGTTGCGCTACCTGTTCGGGGGCCGTGCCTCGGGTGTCGGGTTCGTCAACCCGGAGCGGGCTGTGCGCGAACTGCTGGTGGAGCTGATCGCCCACAACAGCGCCAGCGGAGCCGCAGCGCGTTCCGCCCTGGAATCGACGCTCAAGGAATTCGCGCCCGAGGCGCTCAAGACCCGCCTCCTGGGCAGCGGCCCGAAGCTGTTCGAGGCAACACGGGCCTGGGACGCGTATTCGAAGTTCTACGAGGAGCACGGCCGCGACCTGCCCAAGTGGACCCAGCGGCTGCTCGACAAGTACTTCACCGAGGCCTACCTGCGGGAAAGCCTGCGTATCCGCCGCGAGACACCCCAGCGCAAGCGCTGAGGCCCGTTGCGGGGGTGCAGGCTAGAATCTGCTTCTCCCCGCTACCCAGACGCAAGTTGTTGTGAGTCTCAAAAAGCTTGGCCGCTATGACCTGGTCCGCGTTCTCGGCAAGGGCGCGATGGGGATCGTGTACGAGGGCCGCGACCCCAACCTCGACCGGCGGGTGGCGATCAAGACGGTGAAGGTGGAAAACCTCTCCGAGGAAGCGGCCGCCGAGTACGAACACCGTTTCCGCACCGAGGCCCGTTCGGCGGCCCGCCTCCAGCACCCCAACATCGTCAGCGTCTACGACTCCGACCGGGACGGCGACATCGCCTTCCTGGTGATGGAGTACATCCAGGGCGACGACTTGAAGCACCACCTGGACAAGGGCGTGCGCTATTCGCTGGAACAATCGCTCAAGATGATCCGCGACCTGCTGTCGGCGCTCGATTACGCGCACAAGCAGAGCATCGTCCATCGCGACGTCAAGCCGGCCAACCTGCTGATCGAGCCGGGCGGTCGCGTCAAGCTGACCGACTTCGGCGTCGCGCGCATCCAGGATTCCGGCGAGGCCACGCGCACGCAGGGCAGCATGGTCGGCACGCTCAAGTACATGTCCCCCGAGCAGGTACAGGGCCAGAAGATCGACTCGCGCGCCGACCTGTTCTCCGTCGGCGTCGTGCTCTACCAACTGCTGACGGACAAGCGGCCGTTCGACGGCGACAACGATTTTTCGATCATCCACCAGATCATCGGCCACACGCCGCCTCCGCCGAGCTCCTTCAATTCCCGCCTGCCTTCGGCCATCGATGCGGTCGTGGCCCGCGCCCTGGCCAAGGACCGCGAACAGCGATTCGCGACGGCGCGCGACTTCGCCACCGCCTTGCAATCGGCGATCCGGCGCGCCGAGGACGCGACGGTCGTTCCACCGGCCAATCCGTTCAAGAAGGACGAGCCCGCGGCTTCCAAGGGCCACCAAACCGGCGCCGGCATCAGCGCCACCGCGCCCGGCGGCTCCACGGTGACGCAGGAGCTGGAGCTGGTCTACTGGAAGGACATCAAGGACTCCACCGAGCCCGACGAGATCGAACTCTTCCTGGCCAAGTTCCCGGATGGAATCTATGCCGACCTGGCGCGCAAGCGCCTGCGTAAGCTCGCACCGGGCGGCGCTTCGCCGGACCAGACCATGCTGAGCGGCACGCGCGTACCAGCCGACCAGGACCTGGATGCGACGCGGCTGCTGCACTCGGGAACCACGCCTTCGTTCGTCGCGCCGCCGCCTACCGCGCCGCCGCCGGCTGCAACGGCGCCACCCAGAGAGCCCACCATTCCGCCGGCAGCGACTCCGATCATTCCCAGCCCGGCAACCACGATTCCCGTCGCTGCCATGGCGCCAGTCGAGAGTCCGGCGGTCTCGCCGCTGCCGCCCGCCCCGGCGCCCGCCCCGGCCGCTCCCGAGGTGCCCCCGGCGATCGCAGCGGCGCTGGCGGCGAACGCCGGCGAGGAAACCGACTTCACCAAGACCATCGTCCAGCCCAGGGTTCCCGAACCGGAGCCGGTCAAGGCGGACGACGCCATTCCGCCACCCGTTCGCGCAACCGCTTCATCGCGGCCGGCTCGTCGTGAAGCAAAGCCGGCTGCCGGCGCGCCGAAGAAGAAGCTTCCCGTCGCCGTGCTCGCAGGTATCGGCGCTGTCGCCGTAGCGGGCATCGCCGCGCTCCTGTTGCTGACCGGCCGAGGCACCGCCGAAAAGGTCGCTGCCGCGCCAATGAGCGTAGCCTCCGCTCCCGCATCGGGTGCGGCTTCCGCGCTGGTCATTTCAGAGCCGCCCGCCGTGGCCGCGGCCAGCGAGCCGGTGGCAAGCGTCCCCGCCGCCGTGGCGCAGCCGGTGGCCGCCGCGAGCGTCCCGATGGCGAAGGCAGCAAGCGCGCCGGCGTCCCGGCCGGCCAGCGCGCCGCGCCGTCCCGCCAGTGCCGTGAGGGCGCGAGCCGCCTCCGCTCCGGTCTTCGAAGCGCCACGCGTGGCGGCTCCTACGCCCGTTCCGCACCGGGACGAAACGCGTCCCGCGCCGCCTTCGGCCGTGACGGCCGTGGGCAATCCGGCCGAGGCATGCAGGGACAAGGTGTTCCTGTCCAAGGAGTTCTGCCTGGCCGAGCAGTGCGACAAGCCCGGCGCGCGCAATCACCCGTTGTGCGTCAAGCGCCGCGAGGAAGCGCGCCTGCGCGAGGACAGCAAGGTCCGGAACTAGGCGATGTCGATGGTGTGCACTTCGAAGCGGTCCTTGCGCCGGTCTTCGAAGTAGCGAAGCAGCGTCTCGCGCACCGTCTTGAACGCGATTTCCTCCCAAGGGATTTCGGCTTCCGTGAACAAGCTCGCTTCGATGGTTTCATGGCCGGGGTCGAACTCATCGGACAGCAGGCGGGCGCGGTAGAACAGGTGCACCTGCCCGACGTGTGGGACACTCAGCACCGTGATCAGGCCTTCCATCTCGAACTTCGCACCGGCTTCCTCGACCGTTTCGCGCGCCGCCCCCTGCGCAGTGGTCTCACCCAATTCCATGAAACCCGCCGGCAGCGTCCACTTGCCCCAACGTGGCTCGATGTTGCGCTTGCACAGGAGAACCCGCTCACCCCAATAAGGCACGGTGCCAACCACGGTCAGCGGGTTCTCGTAGTGGATGGTGTCGCAGGCCGGGCAGACCGCGCGCTCCCGGACGTCGCCGTCGTCCGGCACCCGGTAGCTCACGGCCGCGCCGCAGTTCCTGCAATGTTTGATCGGTGTGCGAAACGGCATAAGCGCCAGTGTACGGGCAAGCAAAAAGGGCTCCCTTGGGAGCCCTTTGACGCTAGCGCCGCGCGTTCAGGCCTTGGTCGTCTTGGTGTGCTTCTCGATCAGGCTTCGAGCGGTGTCGAGCAGCTTGCGCCCGTCGTAGCCGCGCTTGTTCATGTCTTCCACCCACTCGACCTCGATCGCCCGCGAACGGCGGCGGAAATCCTGCGCTTCAGCCGCGCTGACGGTGAAGATCGTGTTGCCGCGGTCGGTCGCGGCCTTGCGGCCCGCCACGTCGCCTGCCTGCTGGACCTTGCCCAGCCAGCCCGACGTCGCGATGCCGGAGTTGGCGTCGATGATCTTCTTCAGGTCCGGCGGCAGCGAGTTGTACCTGGCCTTGTTCATCGCCATCACGAAAGTCGTGGTGTAGAGCGAGCCGCCGGCGGGGTCGAACTCCGCATGGTATTTGGTGAGCTCATGCACCTTCACCGACGGTACGACCTCCCACGGAATCACGCAGCCCTGGATGGTGCCCTTGGAGAGGGCGTCCGGGATCTGCGGGAGCGGCATGCCCACCGGCGTGGCGCCGAGGCTGGCCAGCATCTTGTTGACCTGGCGCGTCGGCGCGCGCATCTTCAGGCCTTTCATGTCGGCCACCGACTTGACCGGCTTTTCGGCCGTGTGGATCACCCCGGGACCATGGACCTGGAGCGCAAGGACCTGCGTTTCCTTGAACTCGTCCGGCGCCATGGTCTGCACGTATTCCCAATAGGCCTTGGACGTCGCCTCGGCGTTGGACATGATGAACGGCAGCTCGAACACTTCCACCCGCGGGAAGCGGCCGGCCGTATTGCCCGGCAAGGTCCACACCACGTCGACCACGCCGTCCCGCGCCTGGTCGTACAGCTGCACGGGCGTGCCGCCAAGCTGCATCGCCGGGTAGCCTTCGAACTTGATGCGGCCGCCGGAGTCTTTCTCGACCTTGTCCATCCAGGCCTTGTGCATGTTCAGCCACACGTTCGATGTGGGCGCCATGAAAGTGTGGAACTTGAGCGTTACCGACTGCTGGGCAAAGCCGCTCAGGGCAGGGGCGCCGAGCGCCGCGGCAGCGCCGGATTTCAGGAGGGTTCTGCGTTGGATCATGTCACGTTCCATGCTTGAAAAAATCGCACGTTAGCGGGAAATCGGCGCGCTCGCCAGCGTGTCATCCCTTGGTCGCAGGTCAAGCCATGAACCGCACCAGCCAGAGCGCGATACCCGGGAAGGCAAGGATCAGGCCGATGCGGACGAAGTCGCTCACCAGGAAGGGCAGCACGCCGCGGAAAGTCTCGCTCAGCGGAACGCCGCGCGCCATGCCGTTGACCACGTAGACGTTCAGCCCCATTGGCGGCACCAGCATGCCGAAGGACACGACCATCAGGATGAGGATGCCGAACCACAAGGCCAGCGGCTCCTTGGCCATGCCGAAGTCGAGGCTCATGACGAGCGGGAAAAAGATCGGGATCGTGAGCAGGATGATGGACAGTTCCTCGGTCACCGTGCCCAGCAGCAGGTGCAGCACGACGATGCCGACCATGATCCAGATCGGCGACACCTGCCAGCCCGACACCACGCTGACCAGTTGCGTCTGGATTTGCGTGAGTGCAAGCGCCGAATTGAGGACGTCGGCGCCGATGAAGATCATGAAGATCATCGCGGAGCCTTCGGCCGTGGCGTAGAAGCAGTGCTTGAACTTCTGCCAGGTCATCTCCCGCTTGGCGAGCGCCGCCAGGAAGGTGGCGGCCGCGCCGACCGCGGCGCCCTCGGTGGGCGTGAACAGGCCGCCGTAGATGCCGCCGAACACCAGCAGGAAGATCAGCGCGATCGGGATCACGCCGGTGAGGGCCTCGCGGGTCAGGCGCGGTGCATCGTCGACCTCGGGCGCCTGGCCGGGCACCAGGCGCACGTAGATGGCGATGGCCGTCATGTAGCCGAGCATGGCAAGGATGCCGGGGATCATGGCGGCCGCGAACAGCTTGGCGAT
>JAQGMS010000313.1 GCA_028292245.1 Ramlibacter sp. | reverse complement strand
TACACCCTGGGCCGGCGCGGCAGCGCGAGCGCCTGCTGCGCGATTTCCAGCAGCCGCTCGCGCATCTGCGCCAGCAACGCCTCGCCGCGCGCGGCCTGCCCCACCATCGCGGCGACCTGGTACAGCATCGAGAAAATTTCTTCGACGCTGCGCTGGTTGAACACCGTGACCTGCACGCCCTTGCGGATCAGCTCGGCCGCGATGTCGGCCTGCAGGTCGGAAAAGCCGAACACGCAATCGGGCCGCAGCGCCAGGATCTTGTCGATCCTGGCGGAGAGAAACGCGCTGACCTTCGGCTTTTCCTCGCGGGCGCGGCGCGGCCGCACGGTGTAGCCGGAGATACCCACGATGCGGTCCTGCTGCCCCAGCAGGTACAGCCACTCGGTCGTCTCCTCGGTCAGGCACACGATGCGCTGGGGGCCGCGAGGCAAGGCGATGTGGGTCACTGCGGGGCCGCTTTCAGAACTGCGCGCGCACGGCCGCGGTCACGGCGCGCCCCGCTTCCGGGTAGATCTTGGTGGTGACGCCGGCCGCACAGCCGTAGGCCTGCGTGTAGTGCTTCCTGTCGAACAGGTTGGTCACGCCCAGCGACAGCTCCAGCTGCTGCCATTGCCAGGCGTAGCGGGCATCGGCGGTGGTGTAGGCCGGCATGGTGCAGGCATTGTCGAAGTCGGGATGCTGCGAGGATACCCAGTTCACCCCGCCGGTGACACGGTGCCCGGCCGCCGGCGTCCAGTCGGCGCGCAGCGCCAGCGTCTTGCGCGGCACCAGCGGCACGTCCTTGCCGGCGTAGGGGCCGGAGCGGAACGACGCTTCGCGCAGCGCCGCATTCACGCGCAGCCCCACGGAGCGTGTGACTTGGTGGCTGGCGTCCAGCTCCAGTCCCTGCCGGCGCGAAGGATCGAAGTTGACGTTGGCGCCGGGAAAGCCGAACGGCCCCGCGGCGACCGGGTCGAACCCGATCTCGTTGTCCAGCATGTTGCGGTACAGGCGCGCTTCGGCCTTGCCCGACGCGTAGGCCCAGCGCGCGCCGAGTTCGACGTCGCGCGATGTCTGGGGCTTGAGGATCGTCCCCGGTGATGTGTAGCTGAACTCATCGACGTTGGCCAATCGATAGCTGCTGCCGGCGCGCGCATAGGCGGTCACAGCAGGCGTGATGGGGTGGCTGATGCCCAGTTCCCAGGCGTGCTGCCGGTCGGCCGTGCCGGCCAGCGCGCTGCTGTTGTCCTTGGCCACCTTGTCGGTGCGATAGCCCGCCGAAAAGCGCGTGCCACCGGCGAGCGTCACGTCGTTCTTGGCGTACCAGGAGCGCGAGGACTGGTTCGCCGTGGACCCGAAAGCGCCCAGCACGTCGCGCGTCCAGCGTGCGTAGTCGGTACCCAGCACCAGCAGGTTCCGGGCGCCCGCGAAACCGGCTTCGTTGCGCGCGCGCAGCGAATAGTTGGTGGCGTCCACGTCGTAGTCGAAGGGGAATCCGCTGTTGAGGCTGGTGAGGTTCTTCTGCCGCGTGCCGGCGTCGGCAGCCAGTTGCCAGCTCCCCAATTGCGCCTCGCCGAAGACGCCGCCGCGCTCGTTGTGGATGTGCACCTTGTCGGTGGGCGTGGTGGTCTGGCGCGGGTTGGCCTGGTACTGCGCCGCGGTCAAGCTGCCGGGCAGGCCGGTGCCCAGCGTGTCGCGCGCCAGGCGCGCGCCCAGGCGCAGCCAGTCGTTGGTCCATTGCCCCGTCACCGAGGCCGCATCCGTTTCCGAGCGGAAATTGTCGCGATGGTTGTCGATGTCTTTCTTCTGGGCCGCCGCGTCGAGCGAAAAGGCGCCGGCCGCGAGCGTCGCGTTGGCGCGCAAGTCGCGCAGGCCGTAGCTGCCCGCGCCCGCATACAACGAAGCCGAGTTGTGCCGGCTCTTGCCGATGCCAGCCTTGGTGGTGATGATGATGACGCCGCCGGTCGCGCCCTCGCCATACAGCACGGAGCCGCTGCCGCGCAGCACTTCGATGCGCTCCACCGATTCGATCGGAATGCCGGCCAGCCGGGTACCACCGAGGTCGGCCTCGGAAAGGCGCAAGCCGTCGACGATCACGACCTGGTTGTTGTCGGCGGTGGAACCGAAGCCGCGCAGGTCGATGTTGTATTCGCCGCCGCCATAGAAGTCCTGGCGGCCCACGGCGCCCACGACGCGCATCAGCGCCTCGTTGATGGTGGTGGCGCCCGAGGCCCGGATCTCATCGGACGTGATGACGCTCACGCCCATCGGCAGCGACTGCGCCGGTTCGGCGAAGCGGGTCGCGGTGACGACCGTTTCCGGCAGGGTGAAAGACTGCGCGACGGTCTGGGCGAATGCGCAGGGCCATGCGGCGGCGAACGCCAGGGAAAGCGCGGAGGCGCGCGGCGAGAACGAAAAAGTTTTCATGAGAGGACAAGACAGTTTCAATGCCCGCACCGGCTTCCCCGCCAATGCATTGGGCGTCACGGCCGCGCTTTTCTTTCGGGCAAAGGCGCGGCCACCGTATTGGCCGGTATCCGGGCTGGCGGGTCGATTCCATCGCCTTCCCAGGCGCGCTGTTTCAGGCGCGCCCAGTGGCTTTGCGTGATGGAACGGAATTTCTGCGAAATTCGTCCGCTTACCGTTGCGGGGGCAGCGCAGGTTAGCTGGGCCATGGGCGGCTTCGCCTCCTGCTTCCCGTTGAACTGCGGCATGTGAACCACACCGCGAGCACCAACGCTTTCATTTTAGGTCGGAATCTGTCACAAAACCCTACAATCGATGCCGTATGCCCAGTGCCTCCCAAATCGACCAGATCGCGGAACGCGTCGAGCGCCTGCTTGTGCGTTACGAGGAATTGCAGCGCACCAACACGCTGCTGGCCGAACAGGTCGAAGTGCTCACGCATGAACGCGACTCGCTGAAGTCGCGCCTGTCGGCGGCGCGCTCGCGCGTCGATGCGCTGCTCGAGCGCCTGCCCGACATCAAGAGCGCGGCATGACGAAAATGAAGCAGCTCGAGGTCCAGATCATGGGCCAAAGCTACCTGCTCGCCTGCCCCGAGGGCGGCGAACAGCGCCTGCTGGAAGCGGTGGAAAAAGTCGACACCGCCATGTGCAAGATTCGCGACGCCGGCAAGGTGAAGGCGCGCGACCGCATCGCGGTGCTGGCGGCGCTGAACCTCGCCTTCGACGTGAGCGACCGCAGCGT
>JAQGMS010000523.1 GCA_028292245.1 Ramlibacter sp. | reverse complement strand
TCTTTTCGGTCTGGCTGGCGTTTTCGGCGTTCTGTTTGACGTTGGCCGCCATCTCTTCCATCGAGGCGGAGGCTTCCTCGGAGGCCGAGGCCTGCTCGGTTGCGCCCTGCGAAAGCTGCTCGGCGCTAGCTGACAGTTCCTGGCTGCCCGCCGACATGTTCTGCGAGGCGATCAGGGTGTCGCTGACGACGGCGCGCAGCTTCTGGACCATGCGCTCCAGCGCCAGTCCCAGCGTGTCCTTGTCCGAGAGCGGCTTCGCATCGATGGTGAGGTCGCCGCCCGCGATCGAGTCGGCGATCTTCGCCGTCGCGTTCAGGTTCACCGTCATGCCGTTGAGCGATTTGACGAGATCGCCGATTTCATCGTTGCTGGAGACGTCGATCTTCTGGCTGAGATCGCCGATCGCGACCGCGTTGGCGAGGTCGACCGCACGGCCAAGCCCGCGGCTGATGTTGAGTGCGATCCAGAGCGCGGAGCCCACCGCAATCAGCAGCGAGGCGATGATGATGCTGATCAACAGGATCTTGGCGAACGCCGCCTCTTCGGTTCCTGCCGCCGCGAGTTCGTTCATCCGCCCGTTGGAAAACTTGATATACTCTTCGAAACCGGCCAAGGCCTCGTTGAATGCCTTGCGTGCTTCTCCGTTGACGATCGCAAGCGCCTTGAGGCTGCCGCCCTCACGCACCGTCGTGAGCGCTTTCTCTGCGGTCTTGCTCAACCGCTCCAAGCTGATGTTGATATTGTTGACCGGAAGCCCCATCGCCGTCACTTGAACGGATGCTGGGGCCGTGCTGGCCTTGAGCTTCTCGAGCTGCGCGGCGGCGGCCTTAAATCCAGCCTCTAGCTCCTCCATCGTCGAGGCGGCGAACGTAGCGGTAACTGAGCGCGAGAAGCGTGCGGCTTCCAACTTCGCCGTTTGCAGCGCCAGCAATGCGCGTGTGTTCTCGATCGTGGCGGGCGCGTTGCCGATATCGGCGAAAATCACATCGACGGCAGAGTTGAATTCCGACAGATTCTGCATTCCATCTGAGTTCCATATCTCGGCGGCGCGATTGTTCGAATTCAAAAGCGCGAACTTGCCGGCCTGTGCGAATAATTCGTTCATCCTCTGATATTTCACTGTGGCCTGCTCGATCAGCCGCTTTCCCTGCTCGGTTGCCACGCCGTAGAGTTCATCCTTGATCTTGAGTCCGGCGTCTTGGCGCTCGATCATCACACGAAGATTATCGGCGGTTTCCTTGTCCGAGGTCGCGAGAATCATGCGCGTTTGGGCGCGCTGCTGACCCTGAACTTCGTCCATCAGGCGCGCCGCCAATTTCATTCGCCCTGCCTGCAACACAAGGCCTTGCTGCGACGCATCGAGCGCCGTCAGCTTGGTGTAGGCGATGACGCCAATGATCGTGGAGAGGATGATGACCGCACCGAACGCACTTGCCAACTTCGCCTTAACTGTAAATCGCATTTGATAACCCCTTGTCCCGGCACTGGGATCTAATATCAGCTGAGGATGCGTTCCACGTTGGGAACGACGACGAACTCTTCACGCCACTTCGCGACGACAACAACGGCGTCGCGATCCTTGCTTATCGGCGAAAGTCCGCATCGCGCTCGTCGGCGCCATCGGTCATTTCGAGGGCAAAGCCACCGCTTCCGCCCGCCGCCTTGAGCGCACGCGTCGGCCTCGTGGCCACGACCTTCTTGGTGCCGACCCGACTGGACATGTGACCGGCCTTCGACCTCAACTGCGACACCGCCTTGTCGATGGCGACCGACGGACGGCCTTCGCCATGCGAAGGCTCGTCGATGCGGAAGAAGGCGATGGTCGACTGCAGCTGTTCGGCCTGAGAGGCGAGCTCCTCCGCGGTCGAGGACACCTGCTCCGAGGCGCTGGAGTTCTGCTGGCCGACTTTGTCGAGCTGCTGGATCGCCTGATTGATCTGGCTGGAGCCGACAGCCTGCTCGCGGCAGGCGGCGGTGATGTCTTCGACCAGTTGCGCAGTCTTTTTGATATCGGGCACCAGTCTTGCCAGCATGGCGCCGGCATCCTGCGCGGCCTTGACGGTATCGGCCGACAGCGCGCCGATTTCGGCCGCCGCGGTCTGGCTGCGTTCGGCGAGCTTGCGGACTTCGGAAGCCACCACCGCAAAGCCCTTGCCGTGTTCGCCGGCCCGTGCCGCTTCGACTGCCGCATTGAGCGCCAGGAGATCGGTCTGGCGTGCAATTTCCTGCACGATGGTGATCTTGCCGGCGATGGTCTGCATCGCCTCGACCGCCCGGCTCACGGCGCTGCCGCTGGCTTCCGCGTCCTGGGCGGATTGATGCGCGATCTTCTCGGTCTGGGAGGCGTTTTCGGCGTTCTGTTTGACGTTGGCCGCCATCTCTTCCATCGAGGCGGAGGCTTCTTCCGAGGCAGACGCCTGCTCGGTCGCGCCCTGCGAAAGCTGCTCGGCGCTGGCCGACAGTTCCTGGCTGCCCGCCGACATGTTCTGCGAGGCCGTCAGGGTATCGCTGACGACGGCGCGAAGCTTCTGGACCATGCGCTCCAGCGCCAGTCCCAGCGTATCCTTGTCCGACAGCGGCTTCGCATCGACCGTGAGATCGCCATTCGCGATCGTATCGGCAAGCTTCGCGGTGGCGTTCAGGTTGACGGTCATGCTGTTGAGCGACTTCACGAGGTCGCCGATTTCGTCGTTGCTCGAGACTTCGATCTTCTTGCTGAGATCGCCAAGCGCAACAGCGTCGGCGAGGTCGACCGCGCGGCCGAGACCGCGGCTGATATTGAGCGCGATCCAGGTCGCGGCTGCAATGCCCATCACAGTCGAAGCAATGATCAGGATGAGCAGCAGCATTTCCGCGCGATTGCCGTCCTCCTTTGCCTGCGCTGCCTGCGCTGCCATGGTCTGCTTGGCGTAGGTCACATAGTCGCTTGCAGCCTCCACCGCATCGCCCACGGCTTTGAGGCCTTCGTTCATCGAACGCTCGGCGGCTTTCACCTTGTCGAGCTTCGCCATCCTGACGGTCTCATCCTGGACCGTGTTCATATTGCCGTAGACCGTGGCGAAACGATCGATCAACTTCCTGCCCGCTTCCGTCGTGACGTGAATCTCGTCCTTCGTCTTTCCTACCGACGCCCGAAGTTTTCCGATCTCGATGGTGAACCGCTCAATATCGGCGTCGGAGGTCGCAATGATGGCATTTTTCTCCGCTCGGACCTGGAACAGAATCCCCTTCTCAAGCTCCGTGGCCTTTTCCATGCGGCCGGCTCTTGAAACAAGGCTTTCGGCTACCGCGACCATTTCGGTGAGCTTCAAGTAAGCCACGCCACCAGCAACCATGGACAACAGGATGACGACGCCGAAGGCGCCGGCGAGCTTTGCTTTTACGGTGAGTCTCATGTGATAGTCCCTTGGTCCCGGCGCAGGGATGCGATTCAGCTGAGAATGCGTTCCTTGTTCGGAACGATGACGAACTCTTCA
>JAQGMS010000240.1 GCA_028292245.1 Ramlibacter sp. | reverse complement strand
CCCAGCGCACGCGTGAGCACGGGGACCTCGTTGGGCACCAGCCAGCCACCGTCCGCGACCACTTCCGGCACGCCGCCCACACAGCTGCAAATGGCCGGCACCCCGGCGCACAGCGCCTCGAGGTTGGCCATGCCGAACGATTCGGTGCTGGAAGCGCTGATATAGATATCGGCGGCGTGGAAATAGGGCGCCACGTCCTCTGCTACCTCGATCCGGAGCTGGGTCTCGAAGCGCAGCTCCCGCGCCAGGTTGCGCAAGCCGGTCGTGTCGCCGGCTCCAAGCAGCAGCAGGCGCAGCCGCGAATCGGCTTGTTCAGCGCAGGCGCGCACCACGCGGTCGAAACGCTTGAGCGGCACCAGCCGGCCGACGGCGAGCACGACAAGGTCGGAGTCGCCGTAGCCCAGCGCCTGGCGTGCGTCCTGCCGGCGCGCGGCGTCGGCGGCGCCGAGGTCGGGCCGGGCATGCGGCACGTGATGCCAGTTCGCCGGGATGCCGGTCAGGCCGAGGTCGCGTGCGGTCTGGGCCAGTGCGGCAGCGGTAGGCGATATGAGCCAGCGCGCGCGTGCGGTGATGGCGCGCTCGATACGCCGCATCCACGCTTGCGCCGAGGGGCCCTGTTCGAGGCCGTCTTCATGCGTGGCGTGGCTGTACGAGCCGAAGCCGTGCTGCGTCAAACCCCACCGGACCTTCCGCGTGCCTTGAAAAAGCAGGCCCAGCGCGACGCCGCAAGCCAACCACGGGTCGTGCGCATGCACATGGGTGTAGCCTTCCCGCGCCGCGACGCGGGCCGCCGCCAAGCCCACTTGCAGCCGCTCGACCCAGGCTTGGGCCAGATTCAAACGGTGCGGACGGCCCCGGAACCCCGGCCAGCGAGCCAGCCGTTCCAGCTGTTTCGCGCGCGCGCTCGCGGCTGCCACGGGCATGTCCTCCTGGCAGAAATAGCGCACCTCGGCTCCCAGCGCGCGCAACGGTTCGAACAACGGCGCGAGGCTCTTGCCGATCCCGTAGCGCCGGTCCTCGGCGGTCTCGCGGGTCACCATCAGGATTCGCATGATGCGGCCAGGCCTAACGAAAGTCCGTGTCGCCGGACATCAGCCACCAGCGCCCGCGCAGTTCGCCAGCCGATGGGCCCGGGCTCCACACGTTGGCCGGGACGACAAGATCCAGCGGTGTTTGCGTCGGCGATGTCGCGGCCAGCAATTCTGCGTGGCTGGTGGTGACCCAGGCCCTTAGCCGGGTCGCGCCGTTGCGCGCGGCCCAATGCCTTGCGGCCGCTACCAACGCAGCGAAGCTGTTGCGCGGGCCGACCAGGTCCATCAGTTCGAACGCCGTTTCGTCCAGCCGGCGCAGCACGATCACGCCGCGCGGCGCTCCAGTAAACATGCTGCGCACCAGCAGGCAGTGGTAGCTCACCGTGGGATGGCGCTGGTAACGCTGCTCGACGAAGTGCGCATCGCGCACGCCCAGGATGCTTTCGCGAAAGTCCGCGGCCATCGCCTGCCACAGGCCGTCGATCGTGGCGCGATCGCGCGCCGTGACGGGCGTGCAACGCAACAGCCTGGCCGGCCAGTTGGCTGCCGCCTGCCAGGACAACTCGGTCATTTGGTCGACGTGTTCGTACAGGCCCAGTTTCTGCGCGACCTGCAGCGCCTTGGCCGTCGGGAAGCCGAAACCGAAGAGGTGCGGGCGCTCGTAGCCCACGCTGCGGTCGATGAAAGTGGAGGCCGCGATCCGGAACGGTCCCGAGCGGGTCATCACGCCGCGTTCGGCTGGATCGACCATCACGTCGCCGATCTGCACGGTGGAGGCGGGCCTGCCCAGGAAAAGAACGGGACGCGGCATCGCGCCGTAGAAAGCGACCAGTTCGCCGTCGCGCCACACGCCCATGCCCGGTTGCGGCGCGTCGCGGTATTTCCAGCGCCACAAGCGAGGGTCGATGCGGTAGCCGAAGGCTTTCTCGAACAGGTCGAAGCACTGCGCTTCGTGCTCCGGTCCGATCCAGCCGGGCTCCCAGCGCGGCTTCCGGCCCAGCAGCCAGATGCCCTGGCCCTGGTCCGACAAGCCGAAGCGGCCGGCCAGCGCGGCGAACGCGCCCGGCCCGAACGGGTCCGCTTGCTGCAGTTCGCGCAGGTCCACTGCTTCCCCGGTGAGTGAGCCATCGACTCGCTCCCGCAACGCCTCGATGATGTCGCCCGGTGCCACAGCTGCGGCCGCAACCGCGAGGGCCTCAGACTTCATCGGCAAAGGCCGGCCGGACGCGCTCGAACAGCCGGTGCGACAGGAACGCGAAGACCAGCCCGATAGCGGTGTAGATCGCCAGCGCCGCCCACTCGGGCGGCTGGCCATGCAGGATCAGCCGGCGCAGGTTTTCGATCGGCAAGGTCAACGGGTTGAGCCACAGCAGTTGCCCGAGCAGCGGCGGCAACGCCTGCGTCGGATACAACACGGGCGAGGCGAACAGCAGCATGCTCATGGCCGGCCCGATCACGTGGGTGATGTCGCGCAAAAACACCCCCAGCGCCGAGAGCAGCCAGCTGAAACCGAGCAGGAACGGCACAGTGCATGCCAGTACCAAGGGCACGGCGAACACCCAGGGCGTCAGGCCGGTTCCGAGGCCCGCGGCCGCTCCCAGCAGGATGGCCAGCGCCAGCACGGCATGGAACATCACGGCGCCAACCGTCACCCAGGCCAGCACTTCGAGCGGAAAGACGACCCGCTTGACCAGGTTCGGCTGCTCCAGCACGATGCGCGGCGCGCGTGTCAGCACTTCGGAAAACAGGTTGAAGACCAGCAGCCCGGCAAACAGCTGGAGCACGAATTCACTGGTCGAATCGCCGCCGCCGGGCCAGCGCGCCTTGAACACTGTGCGGAAGACGAAGGTGTAGGCGGCCAGGATCAGCAACGGCGAAAGCAGCCCCCAGCCGACCCCCAGCACCGAGCCCTGGTAGCGCGCCATGATGTCGCGCCGCACCAGTTGCGCGACCAGGTAGCGGTGGCGCGCGAGAAACAGCGGGTGGCCAAGGTGCAGCAGTCGGTTCAACATCGCGTGGATTGTGCCTAGGGCGTGAGCGGCGGGTCGGCCGGCTTGCGGCCCGCGGCGACATCGCGCAGGAACGCGGCGTTGTCGACTCGCAGGTCGTTGCCGTTGCGCTCCACCACGCCGCGGCTTTGCAGCAATTGGAAGACGCGCGTCACGGTTTCGCGGCTGGCGTTGATCATGATGGCCAGTTCCTGGTGGGTGGGGGCGTTGCGCACCCAGTCGCTGCCGTCCTTGGCCACCACCAGCAAGAGCTCCAATTGGGCGCAGACACGCTGCACCGGGTTCACCATGCCCAGGATCCGGCGCTGCCCGGACAGCTGCCGCAGTCGCTGCGACAGGCTGGTGCAAAGCACTTCAGCCAGCTTGGCGTGGGCAAAGAGGATAGGGCGGATCAAGTCCTTCGGCACGAAAACCACACGCGAGCGGGAAACGGCCGTCACATAAACCGGATGCGGTTCGCCGTCGATGACTGCGATATCGCCGAAATAGTCCCCTGGATTGACAAAGTAAAGGCCTACTTCCCTGCCATCGACCGTAAAATCGACCCCCTGCAGCCGGCCTTCCAGCAGGAAACACAGGGAAGTGCCTTCACTGCCCTTTTGCAGGACCACTTCGCGCTTTGCGAAGCTGCGTTCCGCGGCGTGCTGCGCCAGATGGGCAAGTGTCACCTGTGGCAGCCCGGCCAGAAGCGGCAGCTGGCTGAGGACAAGGATGGGCACAGGCATGGGCGGGAAGGATGCGAAAAGCTGGCGCGCGGCAGGAAGTTGATTAAAAGTGGGCAATCATAAGCAGTGGGCTGGGCGCCGCCCCATCTCGTAGCGAAATGTGACCCGGCTCACAGCGCTGGCGTTGCCGACTTGGTAAATTAGGCTCAACCGCATATATCGGATATTCCGCCCAGGACGGCCTTCATGACTCCCACCAACCGCACCCGTGCGCTCTTTTCCGCAGTGGCCTGCGCCGTCGCCGGCCTGCCGGCGGGCATGGCTCGCGCGGATGGCGTCCCCGCTGCCCAACGTTTCGTGGGCGAGGTGACGATGAGCGTGGGCCCCGTGATGAAGACCTCCGCCCAGGGCGTGCCCGAAACGGTGCAGCGGGGCAGCCGCATCATGCCGGGCGACCGCCTGGACACTGCCGAGGGTGGCCACATCCACGTGCGGTTCGTCGACGGCGCGCTGGTCAGCGTGCGCCCGGGCAGCCGCCTGTGGGTGGAAGATTACAAGTACGACGCGCAGCATGTGGCGCTTTCGGTGGTCCGCTTCAAGCTCGAATACGGCGTGGCCCGGGCGATCTCCGGGGCCGCGGCCGAAGGTGCGCGTGAACGTTTCCGGCTGAACACCCCGCTGGTCGCCATCGGCGTGCGCGGCACCGATTTCGTGGTGCGATCGGGCGCCGCCGGCACCACCGCCGCGGTCAGCCAGGGCGCCATCGTCATGGCTCCCTTTGACGAAGGATGCCAGGCGCAGGCGCTGGGTCCCTGCGGTTCCTCTTCGGCACGCCTGCTGGCGGCGGACATGGGCCGGCTGTTCGTCGAGTTCCAGCCGCAGCTGGCGCATCCGGAAATCAAGCCCTTGAATGCGGCTACGTTCGCTGGTGGCTCGGATGCGCCCGGCGCGGTTGCCGCGGCAAGTGCCAACCGTACCGGTCCGCTGGCCGCGGCCGCCGCGTTGCCGCATCGCGAGGCGGATGACCTCGCCACCGCCGCGATGGTGCAAGGAGCGGTCAATATCGCCATCGACGGAGGCGTCGCCCCGGCTCCGGGCCCGGCGCCGGCACCCCC
>JAQGMS010000351.1 GCA_028292245.1 Ramlibacter sp. | reverse complement strand
CCGGCTCCTGGCTTGTTCCGGAAGCCTGCTCCAGTTCATCGACCCGGCGACCGGCGACACGCTCTTCGACGAAGCCCTGCGGATCGTGGAGGTCTTGGACGACGACCGTCTCCGCGGATTCGTCCAGGGCGAGATCTGCTTCGGCTTCTTCGGTTCGATGCGCTCCGAGCGAGGCCACGACGCCGGGCAGATCGCGCTCCCGCTGCTCCGGTCCACCGGCGACACCTGGGGCACGACGGCCGCCCTGTGCTTCGACCATGCCAACCTCGTCCACCTCGGCCGCTTCGCCGAGGCGACGGAGCTCGGCAAGGACACCGTCCGGCTCTGCGAGCGGATCGGCAACCAACTCGCCGTCTTCGGCCACGAGCGGATACGGCGCGCGCGTGAGTTCTTCCAGACGGGGGACCTCGAGGCCCTCGACGCGCTCGGACGGTGGGACCTGGACTACGCCACCCGCATGGGCTGGACGCCCTGGACCGGTCACTCGTACGGCTGGCTCGGACTCGCCCGTTTTCTGGGCGGCGACTGGGACTCCGCAGCGCCCTTGTTCGAGCGCGGCGCGTCCCTCGCGCAGGCGCCAAGCTACGGCGGCTTCACCTGGGGCGCGCGGCTCCACTTCCTCGCCGTCGCCGGCCGCCGGGACGAGGCACTGGCCTACCTCGAAAGCATGCGCGGCGAGCTCCCCCGTCCCGGCCAACCCAACCCGCTGGGCGCGTGGGCTTTTCTCTCGGGGACCGTCGACGCCCTGGCCGTTCTCCTCGAACGCGACTCCGCCGCCGCCTTCTACCCCCTTGTCCTGGAAGCGCGCGCCACCGGTGCCGTGACGGCCAGCTATCTCGATGGCCGTCTTCTCGAGCGTGTCGCCGGCAGCGCCGCCGCATGCGGCGGGCAGTGGGATCATGCACAGCGGCACTTCCAGACGGCCCTGGCCCAGGCGGACTCCCTGCCCCACCAGGTCGAGCGCCTCGAGACCCGCCGCTCGTACGCCGCGATGCTCACCCAACGCGCTGCCCACGGCGACGCCGACCGCGCCCGCATACTCCTCGGCGAGGCGTTGGCCGGCTATCGACACCTCCGCATGCCTCGGCACGCCGACCTCGCCGCTGCCGCCCTGACATCGGTCTGACGAACCATCACTATCTCGGCGTCCGCCCAACCTGCCCAGATCAGAGGACGCCGGCAGTGATGCCCCCGTCGATGACGTAGGCGGATCCGGTGACGTAGCTGCTGTCGGCGGAGGCAAGGAAGAGGTTGAGCTGGGCGATCTCCTCGCTCGTGCCCTTGCGCTTCAGCGGTACCCGGGCTTCGAAGACGCCTGTCAGCGCCTCCTCGCTTGCCCCGGCGACCGGCGCGAACTTGGTCGTGAGCGCGTCGAACATGTCCGTGTCGATAAAGCCGGGGCAGACCGCGTTCACGCGGATGTTGAATCCCGCGCACTCCTGGGCGAAGGACTTGGCGAGCCCGATCACCGCGTGCTTGCTCGCGACGTACGGGGACATGGTGGGAAAGCCGACAAGCCCGCCGACCGAGGACATGAGGACGACGGAACCGCCACCCCGTCTGGTCAGTTCGGGCAGCGCGTACTTGTAGGACAGCCACACGCCGCGGACGTTGACGGCGATGACCTCGTCGAAGTCCTCGACAGAGTGATCGCCCGTCAGCTTGATCGGACCCTCGATTCCGGCGTTGCTCACCAGGATGTCAATGCCGCTGTAGCGAGTGACCGCCGCGGCGATGTAGCGCCGGGAGTCCTCGACCTGGGACGTATCGGCCACGGCGTAGGAGACCCGGTCGCCGCCGATCTCCTTAGCCGTCTCGATCAGCTTGTCCTCGCGGCGTCCGACGAGCAGGACGGACGCGCCCTGCTCGACGAAGAGCTTCGCCGTGGCCGCTCCGATGCCGGTGCCGCCACCGGTGATGATCGCGACCTTGCCGTCCAGCTTGCCCATGTGCGGACGCCTTTCCTCGTCTGAGCTGAAGCGGATGTCTCGACTACGTCCCGCGCCGGCTCACATGTGGTGTCCCCAGAAGGTGAAGCTCTCGACCGGCACAGGAGGCGTTCCGCCCGGGAACTGGGTGGACGTGTAGATCAACGAGAGCTGCTTGCCGCCGTCACTCACGACCAGGTCGGCGTTGTGGAGGTGGTCGACGGGAGCGATGGTCGGGTGGTGGCCGAACCAGTGCATGGTTCCGGTGCAGTCCGCGTTCACCGTGTACGTCCCCTCCTGGAGCTCGAACGGAATGACCACGGACGGCTTGAGCAGGACCGCGGTCCCGTGGCCGGTCACCTTGCCGGCGCCGTCGAAGACCACCGCCTGGATCGCGCCGAGGTCGACCCCGGCGAAGGAACCGGTGGCGGTCATCCCGAACCCACCCCGCAGCGTCGCGGTGGTGCAGGCGGGCGCCGGGTCGCCGTCCCGGGTACCGGCGTGCTCGATCCCGAGGAGCAGCGCCGCCGCGACCGGGACGATCAGAAGCCCGGCGAACCTGTAGTTCATGGAGGCCTCCAGTGGCCGGATCGAAGGTCAGGACACCCGGGGGCAGTCGGCCGGGGGCAGCGGGGTGAAGTCGACCGCGTCCGCGG
>JAQGMS010000233.1 GCA_028292245.1 Ramlibacter sp. | reverse complement strand
CATGCGGGTGAGCGTGGTCGGAGCATCGATGGTGTGCAGCGTGGAGAGCACCAGGTGGCCGGTCTGGGCCGCCTTGATCGCGAAGTCGGCGGTTTCCAGGTCGCGGATTTCGCCCACCATGATCACGTCCGGATCCTGGCGCAGGAAGGACTTGAGGGCAGCGGCGAACGTGAGCCCGGCCTTGTCGTTGACGTTGACCTGGTTCACGCCCGGCATGTTGATTTCGGACGGATCTTCCGCGGTGGAGATGTTCACGCCCGGCTTGTTCAGGAGATTCAGGCACGTATAAAGCGAAACCGTCTTGCCGGAACCGGTGGGGCCGGTGACCAGCACCATGCCGTAGGGCCGCTGCACCGCATCCAGCAGCCGCTTTTTTTCCTCGGGCTCGTAGCCCAGCGCATCGACGCCCAGCCGGGCGCTGCTCGGGTCCAGGATACGGATCACGATCTTCTCGCCGAACAGCGTGGGCAAGGTGCTGACGCGGAAGTCGATCACCCGGTCCGGGCCGATCTTCAGCTTCATTTTCCCGTCCTGGGGCACCCGCTTTTCCGAGATGTCCATGCGCGAGATGACCTTGATGCGCGAGGCCAGCTTGTCCTTGATGGCGATCGGCGGGGACGCGATCTCGCGCAGCTCGCCGTCGACCCGGAACCGCACCCGGTAGTTGTGTTCGTACGGCTCGAAATGCAGGTCGGACGCCCGCATGGTGAATGCGTCGAGCAGCATCTTGTGCAGGAACTTGACGACCGGGGCGTCCTCGACCTCGGAGGTGGCGGCATCGTCGTCCTCCTCGGTCGACGCCTCCATCGTCGCTTCGTCGAACTCGAAGTCCTCGCCGATGATGTTGTCCATCGTCTCGGTCGTGGTGGTGGCACTGACTTCCACCATCTTGGTGAGCTTGTCGTACTCCGCGATGATCCAGTCGACGCCCATCTGGGTGGCGAACTTGATCTTTTCGGCCGCCTGCTGGTCGGAAGGGTCGGCGGTGGCGACGATGAGGCGGTTGTTCCGCTTGCTGAGAACCACCACCCGATAGGCAACGCAGATCTTGCTGTCCAGCAGGTTCTTGGGCAGCCGTGCCAAGTCGATGGCTTCCAAGTCCAGCAGCGGGGCGCCGAAAGCCGAGGACATGGTGTGCGCCAAGTCGGAAGCGGAAACGGCGCCCGACCCGGTCAGCTCGGCGATGAAGCTGTTGCGGTTGGCCTGCGCCTTGCGGGAAATTTCTTCCGCCGACTTCTGTCCGAGCTTGCCGGCCGAAATCAGCGCCCGCGCCAATCCCGGCAAGGCCATTGCCGTGGCTTCGGTTACGGATATGACGGGATCGACGGCGGCCATAAGCAATAAGTTAGCAGCTGCGGCGCCTGACGACCTGTCAGAGGCAGCCCAGCAGCATTGATCATCGCTGATTGCCCAAGCGCTGTAAATCGCTGGCGTGGTAACGGCCGGGCGACAGTTGGCAGGATGTCACGCAACTGCAAAACGGCCGCTATGCGTGAAAACCCCAGGGCCGCACCGTGAGGCGGTATTTCAGGTTCTTCCGGGGCCTGCGATGGGACGGCCCGATTTCTCGAGGAGCTTGGTGACGATCTGCTCCGCGACCTTGTCTCGAAATCGAGATTCGGCCATGTAGAGCGGCGCCGTGACTCTGGCGGAAGCGCCCTTCATTGCGGCGGCGACGCCCTGTGCCGTTGCTGCGCCTGGAAGGTTCAGATTGGGAAAGAGGTGCACCATTCCGGCGGAGAGGAAGAAGACGCTGTTCGCTTCGGGGCAGCCTGCCCATGACGGCAGGAACATTGCCGCACCTTCGCAAACCACAGTCGCAGGCCCCATCTCGACCAGACGACCAAACGCCTGCTGAACCTTCTTCTGCGCAAGGGCGCTGGCCCGCTGGTATTCGATTTTCGCGACGCGGACGGATTGGTCGAGAGGCAATCCAGACCTCTCGATCAGCGCCTGTATGTCCCCTCGTTTTGCCAACGAGAGCATCGAATCGCTCGCAAAGTATTCCGTGTTTCCAAGACAGGAAGAGCCCGTTCTCACCATCAATGTGCTCGGCCAGTCCGGATGACAGAGGTACTGGACCGGGCTCACCAGATCGACGTGATCGGCCGTCGTCAGCGGCGACGCTTCGGCCAGTGCCAAGGCGTCGGCACCATACAGCTTGCAGGCCGAGCTGGGGTACTTGCTCACCATGAGGTCGACGAGATTGCGCAACAGCGCGGCGGCATAGGGTTTGAAGCCTACCGTCGGCGTGCCGCCGCGGTTCAGGACCCGGACCAGCGCCGAAGCGATGGTGGTCTTGCCCACGTCGGTGCCATCGCCGATCACCCAGTAGATTTCGGGGGGTGCGAGTGGTGATTTTTCCGTCATTGTTGATGGTCGGGGTGAGAGGATTCGAACCTCCGGCCTCTACGTCCCGAACGTAGCGCTCTACCAGGCTAAGCTACACCCCGATTGCCGCCGTGCACGCCGCGAGTCCGAAAATCAGTTGCGACGCTGCAGCAGTTGAGCCGCCAATTGTAGCAAACCCTGTGTGTAGGGATTGGGTGGCAGCTGGCCGGCTGCCTGCATCGCGCGGCGCGCTTCAGCCGCCGCGGCATCGCGCGTAACCTCCAAGGCGCCGGTCTCGCGCACGATGGCCACGATGCGCTCGAGTTCGCCGGCGCCGCCGGTCTCGATCGCGCCGCGAATGATCTGACGCTGCTGGTTCGTGCCCCGCGCCATGGCCGCGATCAATGGCAGCGTGGCCTTGCCTTCGCGCAGGTCGTCGCCCAGGTTCTTGCCCATCTCGCCCGCATCGCCGTCGTAGTCCAGCACGTCGTCGATCACCTGGAAGGCGGTGCCGAGCGCCTGCCCGTAGTCGGCGCAGGCCTGCTCGACCTGGGGACCGGCCTGGGCGAGAACGGCGCCCAACCGGGCGCTGGCCTCGAACAACTTGGCCGTCTTGGAGCGGATGACCCTCAGATAGGCCGCTTCATCCAGCGACGCATCGTGCATGTTCATCAGCTGCAGCACTTCGCCTTCGGCGATCACATTGGTTGCGTCGGCCAGGATTTCCATGATCCGCATCTGTCCGGCGTCCAGCATCATCTGGAAGGCGCGCGAATACAGAAAATCGCCCACCAGCACGCTCGCCGGGTTGCCGAAACTCTCGTTCGCCGTGGCGCGGCCGCGCCGCAGCGTCGATTCGTCGACCACGTCGTCGTGCAGGAGCGTGGCGGTGTGGATGAATTCCACCACCGCTGCCAGGTTGAACCGTTGCGCGCCGTGGTAGCCCAGCGCCCCGCAGACCAGCAGGAGAAGCGCGGGCCGCAAGCGCTTGCCACCGGCTGAAATGATGTAACGCGATACTTCCGCCACCAGCGGCACGCCTGAGTCGAGCCGGCGTGCGATGACCGAGTCGACTTCGCGCATGTCGTCGGCGACGAGGGAAAGCACGGAGGCGGTGCTGGAAGAAGAGGCAGTCAAGGCGGGCCGTGAGGGTTTGGCCCGATTATAGGAATCAGGTACTCAGCTTCCGGGGTGACCGGGTCCGCTATTGTGAGTAACCGCAAACTATGCTATAGTGTTGGGCTCTGCGGAAATCCGTCCGTGGAGCTTTCTTTGAAGAGGCGCTCGCGTCTCGATATCAAGAGGTCAACATGTACGCGGTCATAAAAACCGGCGGCAAGCAGTATCGCGTTGCTTCCGGCGAAAAAATTAAAGTAGAACAGATTGCTGCGGACGTAGGCCAGGAAATCGTGATCGACCAGGTTCTAGCCGTCGGAAACGGCAGCGAGATCAAGGTCGGCACACCCCTGGTGTCCGGCGCAACCGTGACAGCCACCGTCGTGGCACACGGCAAGCACGACAAGGTTCGCATCTTCAAGATGCGCCGTCGCAAGCACTCTCAAAAGCGCCAAGGGCATCGCCAGCAGTTCACCGAACTGGAAATCGGCGTCATCGCCGGCTAACCAGGAGCAGCAGAAATGGCACAGAAAAAAGGCGGCGGCTCTACGCGAAACGGCCGGGATTCCCAGCCCAAGATGCTCGGCGTGAAGGCTTTCGGCGGTGAACTGATCAGCGCCGGCTCCATCATCGTGCGCCAGCGCGGCACCAAGTTCCATCCCGGCACCAATGTCGGCCTGGGCAAGGACCATACCCTGTTCGCCCTGGTCGACGGCCACGTGTCGTTCGCCGTGAAGGGTTCGCTGAACAAGCAGACAGTGAGCGTGGTTCCGGCGTAAGTCATCAGGCTTTCCCGCAAGAAGGCCCTGCGTTCCATGCGCAGGGCCTTTTTGTTGGTGCTTACTAGAATCCATAGACCATGAAATTCGTCGACGAAGCCTTTATCGACATCTCCGCGGGCGATGGCGGGAACGGCTGCGTCTCGTTCCGCCACGAGAAGTACAAGGAGTTCGGCGGCCCCAACGGCGGCGACGGCGGCCGCGGCGGCCATGTCTTCGCAGTGGCCGACCCGAACCTCAACACGCTGGTCGATTTCCGTTTCTCACGGCGCCATGACGCCAAACGCGGCGAGCACGGCATGGGCTCCGACATGTTCGGCGCGGCGGGCGACGACATCGTGCTCAAGATGCCGGTGGGCACCATCATCACCGACGCCGAGACCGGCGAAGTGCTGTACGAACTGCTCAAGCCGGGCGAGATGATCACCATCGCCAAGGGCGGCGACGGTGGCTTCGGCAACATGCGATTCAAGAGCGCGATCAACCGTGCCCCGCGCCAGAAGACGCCGGGTTGGCCGGGTGAGAAAAAGCAGCTGAAGCTCGAACTCAAGGTGCTGGCCGACGTCGGCCTGCTGGGCATGCCCAACGCCGGCAAGTCCACCCTCATTTCGGCGGTTTCCAATGCACGGCCGCGGATCGCCGACTATCCCTTCACCACCTTGCACCCGAACCTGGGCGTCGTGCGTGTCGGCCCGGAGCAGAGCTTCGTCGTCGCCGACCTGCCCGGCCTGATCGAGGGCGCCTCGGAGGGCGCCGGGCTGGGCCACCAGTTCCTGCGGCACCTGCAGCGCACGCGGCTGCTGCTCCACGTGGTCGACCTCGCACCGTTCGACGGCGCCGATCCGGTTGCGCAAGCGAAGGCGATCGTCTCCGAACTCAAGAAGTACGATCCCGCACTGTACGAAAAGCCGCGCTGGCTGGTCCTCAACAAATTGGACATGGTCGACGTGGACGAGCGCGAAGCCCGCGTGAAGGACTTCGTCAAGCGCTTCAAGTTCAAGGGCCCGGTCTTCCAGGTCTCGGCGCTTACCCACGAGGGTTGCCAGGAACTGGTCAAGGCCGCCTACCAGCACATCAAGGCGCAGCAAGTGGCCGAGCAGCCGCCGGTCTATGTCGATCCGCGCTTTGCCGCCGACCGTGCCGAGTGAGGCGGGCATGACGGTCAATGACGCTTCCCGCGTGCCGGACTCCAGCGTGCCGGACTCCAGCGTGCTGCGGCTGGCGCGCCGCATCGTGGTCAAGGTGGGCTCCAGCCTCGTCACCAACGAGGGCCGGGGCCTGGACGAAGCTGCGATCGGCGAATGGTGCCGCCAGCTGGCCACGTTGGCCCGCGAGGGGCGCGAAGTGATCATGGTTTCCAGCGGCGCGATCGCCGAGGGCATGAAGCGGCTGGGCTGGACCACCCGCCCCCATGAGATCAACGAGCTGCAGGCAGCAGCCGCCGTAGGCCAGATGGGCCTGGCCCAGATGTACGAGACCAAGCTGCGCGAGAACGGCATGGGCTCGGCCCAGGTCCTGCTGACGCATGCCGACCTGGCGGACCGGGAGCGTTACCTCAACGCCCGCTCGACCCTGCTCACGCTGCTGCAACTCAACGTGGTGCCCGTCATCAACGAAAACGACACCGTCGTCAACGACGAGATCAAGTTCGGCGACAACGACACCCTGGGCGCGCTGGTCGCCAACCTGGTGGAGGCCGATGCGCTGGT
>JAQGMS010000224.1 GCA_028292245.1 Ramlibacter sp. | reverse complement strand
CTCAAGGTGGTGGAAGCCTTGCCCGAGGCGCAGGCCCAGGCGCTGCTCCCGGCGGCCACGGAAGGCGACGAAGCCGATTCATGAGCCAGGGCCTCAACCGCGAGCTGGCACGCCTCATTGCCGGTCAGGTCTTTCTGCACGCTTGCATGGCCGGCACGCGCATGGCGGCGCCGCTGCTGGCGCTGCGCCAGGGCTACAGCGAGGCGGCGGTCGGCGTGCTGCTGGCGCTGTTCGCGCTCACGCAGGTTTTCCTGGCGCTCCCATCCGGCCGCTTTGCCGACCGGCATGGACTGAAGCGGCCGATGGGCTTGTCGGTGATCGCCGCGACGCTCGGCGCCGGACTGGCCGTTGCCTTCCCGGTGTTTCCGGTGCTGTGTTTGAGCGCGCTGCTGACGGGCGGTGCGACCGGCTCGGCTTCCATCGCCATGCAGCGCCACGTCGGTCGCGCGGCAGAGAACCCGACACAGCTCAAGCAAGTGTTCTCGTGGCTGGCGATCGGCCCGGCGGTGTCCAACTTCCTGGGTCCGTTCTGCGCCGGCCTGGTGATCGATCACGGCGGCTTCCGGCTGGCGTTCCTGCTGCTCGCCTTCTTCCCCGTGCTTTCCTGGTTGTGGGTGCGCACGACCAAGGAACTGCCGCCCGTGATCCGTGCCGAAGGCGAGCACCACGGTCCGGCCTGGAACCTGGTGCGCGAGCCGATGTTCCGCCGCTTGCTCATGGTCAACTGGCTGCTGTCCTCTTGCTGGGACGTCCACACCTTCGTGGTGCCGGTGCTGGGCCATGAGCGCGGGCTCTCGGCTTCGGCGATCGGCACGATCCTGGGCGGCTTCGCGGTAGCGGCCGCGCTGGTGCGCGTGGCCTTGCCGATGCTGGCGGCTCACCTGAAGGAATGGGTGCTGATCGCGTGGGCCATGACGGCCACGGCGGTGCTGTTCGCCGTCTACCCGTTCCTGCACTCGCCGCTGGCCATGGGACTGTGCTCGATTCTATTGGGCGTGGCACTCGGATCGGTGCAGCCGATGATCATGAGCACCTTGCACCAGATCACGCCCGAAGCCAGGCACGGCGAGGCGGTGGCCTTGCGGATGATGGCGATCAACGCGTCCAGCGTGGGCATGCCCATGCTGTTCGGCGTAGCGGGCACTTTCGTCGGCATCGCCGGCGTCTTCTGGGCGGTCGGCGCCCTGGTCGGCGCCGGCACGCGGCTGGCGTTCGGGCTCAGAGGCGGTAGAACGTCTTGATGATCTGCCAGGCAGTGTCCGGATCGTCGGCGTACTGGAACAGGTCGAGGTCGGCCGGGGAAATCACGCCCTCGTCGATCAGCACGTCGAAGTTGATCAGCCGCTTCCAGTAGTCGGTGCCGAACAGCACGATCGGCACCTGCTTGGCCTTGCGCGTCTGCACCAGGGTGATCACCTCGAACAGCTCGTCCAGCGTGCCGAAGCCACCGGGAAAGGCGACCAGCGCCTTGGCGCGCATCATGAAGTGCATCTTGCGCAGCGCGAAGTAGTGGAACTTGAACGACAGCGCCGGCGTGACGTAGGGGTTGGCGCTTTCTTCCATCGGCAGCGCGATCGACAGGCCGACGCTGATGCCGTCGGCCTCGTAGGCACCTCGGTTGGCCGCCTGCATGATGCCCGGCCCGCCGCCGGTGCAGATGAACAGCATGTCTTGCGGCTCCTTGCCGGCGCTGTAGTGCGCAACGAGCTTGCCGAACGCCCGCGCCTTTTCATAGTAGGGGGCGTTGCGCGCCAACGCCTTGGCGCGCCGGATCTGCGCTTCGTCGCCCGCGGCCTGCGCGGCGGCGACCATTGCGGCTGATTCCTCCTCGCTGCGGAAGCGCGCGCTGCCGAACACCACGATGGTGTTCTCGATGCCCATGGCCTGTTGCCCCAGGTCGGGCTTGAGCAGTTCGAGCTGGAACCGGATGCCGCGTGTTTCGCGGCGCAGCAGGAATTCGGGATCGGCGAAGGCCAGCCGGCCGGCGTCGGGGTCCAGCGGCAGGCCGTCGGCGGAGTGCGCCTGCAGGGTCGCCCAGGCGTCGGCCAGGCGTTGAGCGTGGATGTTTCGAGTGGATGAAGCCATGGGGTGATTCTGCGTCCAATCCCGGAAGTTCTCCGTTATCCTTGCGCCCGAAGAATACTTTGTGGGGACTGCAGGTGGACCAGACGATCTATCACGTGCTGCTTGCGGGCCGCAAGGTGGGCCCCTACGACCGCCGGACCATCGTGGGGATGCGCATCAAGAACGCGCTGACGAGCGACCACGTGCTGGTCGGCGTGGACGGCTCGGAATTGACCGTGGCCGAGCTGATCGGCCAGCATCCCGCTCCTTCCTTCAGTCCCGACCGCAGCGGCAGTTTTTCGGTGGTGCAGGCAACGTTCACTGCCGCGCTGGTCGAAGTCCGTGGAAAGGGGCTCGACGTCCCCCGATTCAAGGATGAAGTGGAGGCGCGCGTGCAGGGCGGGGTGCTGCGCATCGCCGGGCGTTTTCGCAAGGGCCTGGGCTGGAAGGAGGACCGCGTCAAGCTGGTTCTCAAGGACGTGGTCCACGCCCGGGTCCAAGGCTCGCTGGTCGATCTGTGGCTGCGCACCGGGGCTGCGCCGGGCAAGCCGCTGCAACGGTTGACGCTGGAACTGTTCACCCACGAATCGGCCGGTGAACTGGTCGATTGGATGCCCGGCGCGACGCCCTGGCCGGAACCCGCGGCCCGCTCGGAACCGGCGAAGTCAGCCGACGGCAAGTTGCTGTGGATGGCCGGTGGCGGACTGGCCGTGGTGGTGGTGGTCCTCGTGGTGCTGATCCTGGTGGCGCTTTCGCTGCGCCGCGTCTACTGACGCTGCTGGAGCGAGAGCGCGAGCGCCAGCGGCACGAACAGCACCGCGAGGGCGTTGCCCAGCAGGATCATCGCCGCCACTTTCTCGGGTTCCTGGCGGTAACGCTCGGCCAGCAGGAACTGCATCACGGCCGGCGGCAACGAGCCGAACAGGATCAGCTGGCCCCTCGACGCGCCCGCCAGCCCCAGCGCCCATGCCAGCGGCAGCGCGATGGCCAGGCCGACGGCGGGGCGGGCAAACGCGCCCAGCAGGCCACGCGGCACGTCCTGACGCCGCAACGCAGTGAGCCGGACCCCCAGCGCAAACAGCATCAGCGGCAGCATCGCTTCGCCCATGATCTTGAGGCCGGTGAACAGCGCGTCGGGCGGCCTCACGCCGCTGGCGGCACTGGCGAAGCCGAGGGCGGTGGCGATCATCAATGGGCTGAGCAGCAGGTCGCGCGTGCGCGCATGGGCGCTGGTGATCCGTGCGCCGAGCGAAAAGTGGATCAGGTTGCTGATCGAGAACAGGGCCACGGCGGCGCCGAAGTTTTCCGGACCGAACGCGAGCAGGGCCAGCGGCAAACCCATGTTCCCGCAATTGTTGAACATCACCACCGGCACCAGTGTGCGGGGTTGCGTGTGCGTGGCCCGGGCCAGCAGCCATCCGATCGCGCCGCTCGCCAGGATCAGCAAGGCGCCGCCGAGCAGCAGCACTGCATGGTCGCCGAGGCGAAACTCCTTGGCTGCCAGCGCCGAGTACACCAGCGCCGGTGCCAGCACGTCCAGCACGATGCGGTTGAAGGATGTCAGGTCGGGCGCGGCGCGCCGGCCGTAGAAGAAGCCCACCGCCACGATGAAGAACACCGGGATGATGACCTGGGCGATGCGGGCGGCGAGTTCCATCAACAGAGCGACTTCAGCCAGCGCAGCAAGGGCTCGCGCGCGGCCGAGAGATTCTTGTAGTCGAGGACCGCCTGTGACATCGACGCCAGCGAGTCGTGCAGTCGCTGCGCCTGCTCGGGCGTCCGCACGGCGTCCTGCAGCGGCTGCAGCATCACGCGGATCGCGAACACCGCCTGGCGTGTGCCCTGGCCCACCGGGAAAAACGTCTGGCGTTCGGCGCGCAACCAGCATCGGGCTGCAAAGGCGTGTGCATCTTCCGCGGCTGGCCAGGACTCACGAGCATGACGGCGTGGGTGCTGGTCGTAACGCCCGGAGGCGCTCACGGTCCAGACAAAGCGCTCCCAGCAGTCACCGCCGGTCGCCAGCGCCACCAGCTGCTGCGATGCGGCCACCAGGGCGGCGTTGTCGGCGACCGGGCGGTGCAGCGCGGCGAAGCCCAGGCCCAACTTTTCTTCCGGTGCCCAGTGCGAGGGCACGCAGACGCACAGCCATGGCAAGGTACCCGTCGCGCCGTCCAGCACCGCGAAGTCTTCCTCGAATGCCAGTTCCACCGGGACGACGGGCGCGCGCGGCGGCTGCGGGCCGCGCGCGGCGATGGCATCCAGCGCGGGCTGGGGATCGAATCCCGGCAAGGCTTGCCTCGATGCGCCGGCTTCGAGCACGGCGCGCTTTTCGGCGTAGAGAGGGCCCGCCGGATCCAGCGGCGTCAGGCGCAGCGCGTCCGCGTCGACGCGGCCCAGCCCGGGCTGCATGCGAAACGGGACGGCAATCCGGCTGAAGTCGAAGTCCATGCGTTGGCGAAAAGAAAAAGGCCCCTTGCGGAGCCTGATCGTAGCGGGGCAGGGGGAGGGCCGCTCAGACGCGCCTGCGGTATTCGCCGGTGCGGGTGTCGACTTCGACCTTGTCGCCCTGGGCCACGAAGATCGGCACGCCGATCTCGAAGCCGGTGGCCAGCTTGGCGGGCTTGAGCACCTTGCCCGAGGTGTCGCCCTTGACGGCCGGCTCGGTCCAGGTGATCTCGCGCTCGACGCTGGTGGGCAGTTCCACCGAAATCGCCTTGCCTTCGTAGAACACCACTTCGGCGGGCATGCCTTCCTCGAGGTAGTTCAGCGCGTCGCCCATGTTCTCCTTCTCGACTTCGTACTGGTTGTACTCGCCGTCCATCCAGACGTACATCGGGTCGGCGAAGTAGGAGTACGTGCAGTCCTTCTTCTCCAGCACGATCTGGTCCATCTTGTCGTCGGCCTT
>JAQGMS010000518.1 GCA_028292245.1 Ramlibacter sp. | reverse complement strand
CTTGTGGGAGAGGACCGGGTGTTAGCGCTGATTGGGTCAGGGAATCTGACGATGGGAGGGTGGCAGCACAACTCGGAATTGTGGAATGTGCTTCGCGCCGAGGACGGGCAGGCACCGCAAGCCCTTTTCGACTTAGCTGAGTGGCTTGAACTACTGCCTGACAGTGTGCGTCTCGCGTCGGACCATGCTGCCGCACTAAACAGGGTCGCTGCCCGGCTGCGCGGCACGCTGGAACGCTTCACTCCCATTGATGACGGAGCGCAACTGATCACCAACCTCGACCGATCTTTCCTGTCACAGCTGCCAGGTGGACCGGTCGATGAGTTGACGTTGTACGCGCCCTTCATTGACGAACACGCGCGCGCGGTCAGGGCCCTGGTAGAGCACTTCCCGACCCCAAAGCTCACCCTTGTTGTCCAACCCGGATTGACCGTGGTCGAACCCCAGGCTCTGGCCAGTGTCCTGAGGCGCCAGACAGGCCTGACCATAGTCGCCGACACTTCACGTCGGTACCGCCATGCGAAATTGGTGGAATGGCGTCGGGGACCATACCGCCAGGTGCTGACAGGAAGTGCGAATCTGTCGGCCGCAGCCATGCTCAACACCGTAAGCCGCGGTGGAAACGTGGAGCTTGGGATCCTTACAAATGTTGACGAACCGTTATGGCCCGAGCCCGGGCTTGACCCGAACCATCGTGTTCAGCTGGAGAGCATTACAGATATTCCGGCGCTACGAATAGGGACTCTAGCTCCAGAGACAACCGGGCTCGCTGTGCCCCAGCTGCTTAGCGCGGTGCTCGTCGGCAATGAACTAAAAATCGAGCTAGCGTATCCGGTCCCGTTCGCCGTCGAGCTCGAATACACCAATAACCCGCTCAATGACTCTTGGAATCGTCTCGGCACGATGGTCGCCGGGCACAGCACTGCTTCATTTCCGGCAGACCAGCTGGGAGACAGTGCGCTGCTGAGACTCAACTGGGCAGGTGACGACGAAACGATCCTGGCTCGAGGCCCGGCTGTGCCTGCTTCCGTGCCGGAACGGCTCAGAACGCGACCGGCCGCGGGGCGCGCAGCCGGTGGCCCGCGGATCAAGTCGCGCGACGATCTTCTAGGAGTCGATCTCCGCTATCTAGACGCATTCGCAAGCCAGCTCACAAAAATCCACGAAGATGTCACCGCGCTCAAGACCCCGTCCACCCGCAGCAGTGGCACCTCCACAGCATCGGGAGCAGCACGCAACGCCGAATTTGAAGAGGATCCAGCCGCGTGGCTGTGGGAACTTGAGCAAACTGCGCAGCACCTTCACGGCCCCGTCTTTTCGGGCTTCGCCCTCGGCCTCCCAACACCGGTGCAGTCAACCGGGTGGGAGAACTTCGATTCGAGCGAAACCGGTGACCTCGACGCCGATGCCGCCGTGTACGGTGATGACCAGATCGCACCGCCCACTGACGACCCCGAGCCCGTTGAGCCATTGATGCATGTAGCCGACCCGGACAGGATCAAGAAAGCCAGGCGCGACCGGGTCAGGGCGTTTGCCACGATGCCCGGCCGACTCAGCACAGTCTCCTACCTCGGCCTCGCGCGCCTCGCGCTGTGTTTCTACTGCGCGGGGGACTGGAAAGAAAACGACCCCGAACCCATAGGGCTCGTCACCTCGTTCCTGAGCAAGGCTCTGGACCAGGCGCATACTTCCGGCATGGGCGACGAGGCGAAAGCACTGGCCGCCGTCGCTCTGACCTGCGTGCGGCGCAGAGTCGATAACACGGCAACCTCGCCGGCCACCCACGAGGCTAAAAGGCTGCATGATAGGTGCAGAGACCTCGATCTGGGTGCTGTCCCGCTTCCACTTGTGGCCGAATACACCCAATGCCTTTCCGCGCCCGGCGGCCGACCCCTGGAAACCGCTGATGTCTATGATGAGCTCCAGACCTTCTCCGAACACCCTCTGCTGGACGCCGCCATGCTGGCGGCGGAGGGCCATGGATACGACGCAGAAGTGCTGGGGCCGAATAGCCTGCAGATCTCGGTCAGGTCGAGGGACCCACTCCAGGGCGCATTGAAAATATTGGCTGCGTCTAAAGTCCCCCTCGGGGTGGTATCGCTGTCACAGACGACGGGAAAATCGGCCATCGCGTTGTGGTCCGATCCTGACTTGTACTGCATCGACATCGACGACCGAGACCGCTGGGTCCATTACCGATCCACGCACGCGTTGAACGTGATTCTTGCAGCAATCCAGTCATCTGAAGGCAGACGGTTCAGAGTCGACCACGGACCCTTTAACCAAGCCATCCCCGAAGCGAAGCTACTAGCCGAGCGCCTTGGCGTCCAGATGCCCAGAAAGGCCGGAGTGCCTCCGGGTGTCCGCCCCGCCTGCTATATGGTCCTCACGCCCGCGGGTATTTGTGCGACGTGTGAGGCGTAGTCACTGAAACTGATGCGTGGGTACATGCGGCAGCGGACTAGGACACAGCCTAAACGGTATAGCGCCTCCCAGACGGTCCCGGCCAGGGGACATTCCGAGGTAGCCTGACAAGGTCAGAGCCCCGAGCAGCCGGTTGCGTCACGAAGATGACGGTCATCGACATGGCGACGAGCCGGAACCCGAGGCCGAGGCGTCATAGATTGGGGATGGCCGTAAATTACTGGGACTCGCTTGTGACCCACGCAACTCGCCGGCGCCGCCCAATGCCAAGATTCCAAAACACTGGTTCTCCCGTGGGGCGTGGAAGGAGTGTGACTCCGAGGCATTGCTAAGGTCGGTCCATGAACATTATTCCCAGCATCCCGCCACCAGTACAGAATCCGATCAAGTGGAAGCTATTGGAAGCTGTCGCCGCGACCGACTCGACGAACTACGCAGACCTTGTCGTAAAGGCTCCTTACGAGACCGATCGCAACTTCGCCGCACACTATGCCTTTGCCGCCAAGCGATTGGCGGGTACCTTTGGCGGCAAGCCGCAGGATGACATGATCCTCCTCCCATTTCTTACGCTGTACCGACAGGCATACGAGCTGGCTCTGAAGTCCTGTCTGGCTGATTTTGCCCGTTGGCGGCGGAAGTGGGTCGACGGAGGAAACCCAGATCTTGAATCCTCAGCAGTCCAGGACCGCATCCGCAATGTCCACGGCCATAACTTTCATAAGCTGTCCAGAGAACTGCGGGAACACTATGATGCCCTTGATCTTGGTGAGGAGTTCCCCACAGATCTCGCGGCGTTGATCGAGACATGGCACCTTACGGATAAACCTGGCACGAGTTTTAGGTACTCGACGGTCAATCAGCCTACGGAGACGGCGCGCATCGATTTTCCGGTCCTGGCCGAGATGCTGGATAACGGCCTTCGGGAGCTATGGGCTGTCGAGGACTGGGTGGACGATCGTATGAGCGCGATTCCCGAGCCTTGAGTAATCTGGGAGCTGTCACGAAAGCTTGACAGCTCTGGAAACGAGCCGCCGGCCCTGAAGGGGGCGCCAGCATTACTCCATCCAGCAGGTCTTGGTGCGCGCCGATCCCTCCGGAACGGTTCGACTGCACAGTCTAGCTCCGTTTTGATTTGCGTGGGCGCGCTCCAGGGCAGCCCTGACATACCCTTCCCCGCGACCGGGCGTTCAGCGTGTCCTGCGTGGAGTGGCCGTTAGGACATAGCCACCACACCAGTTGGTTCAGATAGGGGCGCACGTCGTGGGGTGTCAGTTCGCCGTTCAAGGTTGGGTGCCACTGCGACGCCAATTCCGGGAAGCGCGCCGCGAGCGATGCTTCTGCCCGGCGGCGTGACTTCGGGCATTCCTGGCAGACCATCCCCTTGGCCCGGTCTTTCAGCTTGTCCTGGGTGGCGTGCCCCTCGTCGCACAGCCACCAGACGGTCTGGCCCGAGTGTGGCAACACGTCCTCCGGCGTCAGCTGACCGTTCAGTGTGGGGTGCCATTGGCCGGCCAAGTCGGGGCGTATGACGGCAAGCGACGTCGCCGGGGTGACGTAGCGCCCGGAGCACTGCCCGCATCCCGTTCCGTCAGTCGTTCTTTGCACAATGGGCGTCAGGTATGCGTGGCCGGCGGGGCACAGCCACCATGCCGGTTTCCCTGAGTGCGCCATCACCTGGGCTGGCGTTAAGTCTCCGTTGAACTGCGGGTGCCACTCGCCCGCCACCGCAGGGAACTTCCCGGCCAGCGACCGCTCCCCGTACTCTCGGAGCCGTAGGGCAGTAATGATCCGTCGTGCTTCGGTTTCAGCGACGGCGACTCCGTTGAGGATGTATCGCCGTGCGGACTCTGCCGCCTCGTCCTCGATAAGACGATCTGTCAGCATCTTTTCGAGGGCTGCCGTCGCGACCTCGTAGCCCGTAGGCGCGCGCCGCACCAGCGCGTCCTGAGGGGAAAGAGTCTCCAGCGGGTGCTCGCGCACTCGGATGACCCGGTATCCAAGCTCCTGTAGCTGGTCGGTCTTCTCCCGGTCCCTGTCTTCCTTGCCTTCGTGCCAGTACGAGCCGTCGAATTCGATTGCGATGGTGCCGACAATGACATCCACCCGAATCTTCACCCCGCCGGCTGTTGCGATCCTCCAGTCATGCTTGACCGGAGCCAGGTGCTCGCCGAGGACAGCCTTGAGTTCTGCGTACAAGCCGATCTCGAGCTCGGACAGGCCCACCAGCTTGCATTTCTCGCAGGCGGCACCGCCGGACCGCTTGAACACCATCGCCCGCCACTCGTGGCCGCTGCTGCACAGCCACCACACGTTGCTTCTGGCCCCCGACGTCACCTGGCCGGGTGTGACGTCACCGTTCCTCGTCGGATGCCACTCCTTGGCCAGGTCGGGAAAGCGCGTGGCGAGATCGTTGCCGTAGCCGACCTTCTGGTTCGCGCAGTAGGGGCACCCGGAGCGGATCTTGTTGGTGCGGTTCGCCACCACAGCTTCCCATGGATGGTCACATGCACCCAGCCACCATGCTTTCGAATTGGAGCGAGGCGCGACCTGATCGGGGGTCCGGTCGCCGTTCAAATAGGGGTGCCAGGTGGCCGCGACCTGCGGGAACTGGCTCGCCAAATCGTTGCCGTAGCCAACTTTGCGGTTCCCGCAATACGGGCACCCGCAGCCGGTAGTGCGGCTATGGATGGTCGCTTCCCAAGGATGACCGCAGACGCCAAGCCACCAGACTTTCTGCGACGATCCCGCTGACACTGCGTCAGGTGTGAGGTCCCCGTTTAACGTGGGATGCCACTCGTTGGCCAGCGCGGGAAAGGATTGGTGAAGACTGATCTCGGGGGCTGAACGTCGCTTCCTCCCGGCCAGTTCCACATGGCCGTTCTTCATGAAGCGTTGGTAGTGCTTGCGACACATGCCCCGGTTTAGAACTTCTGCCGGGCCACAGCCCTCTACACTGCAGTACTTTTCCACTGTTCTCCATCATTGGAAGGCCTGCCACGGCGCTTTCCTGTCGCGATCGACGCGTTGGCTGATGGTGAGCGTAGCGCAACTTTTTGGTTAAGAAAAGTCACATTCTATATATACCTTGGACAATCATGTGTATAATACGCACCCAAGTTACGATGCGCAACCCAAGTTGAGACAACAAAGGGCTCGCCAATTAGGTCTGCTTACATTCACTACGTTGGGTGAAACGGTGATGATGATGCGTGCAGGGCAGCAGTGCCGTGGGGCTTTGACGCACCCGTTGTGAAAGGCCCGAGACGATGATTGCGGGGATGGAAGGACCGCGGCACGGGCCACCCTTGAAGCGCCATGAAGAAAGAGCACGCCATGGACGTGATGGCCTGGTTGACACCGACGGCACCGGCTGAGCCGGTGATAACTTCGTCGGTCGCAGTTGCTGAGCCGCCGGAACCACAGCCCACACCCGACGAGGCGCCCGCGTTCGTCTACAACCCCGGAAAGCTGACGGAGCCCCGCCGGCTGTCCGTCAACTTCCAGGACGAGACCAAGATCGGATACCTGGACCTAGCCATGATGGCAGCCGTTCCCGAGTCTTCGGCCGCCGGACTACTTAATCCTGACCTTATAGTCAGCGAGTTCGAAACTAAAGTGAATCTGTGGGTATCATCGGGACCAACAGCGGTTCCGGCGGAAATCGACAGCACCGGTGCAGTCCGCGTTGCGGACGTACAGAAAAAGGTAGAGCGTGAACAGTCAGTGTCCCGGCGAGAACGAAAGCAAAAGCCTCACTCTTGGGCTTGTCCTTCCCATGGCACATCACCTGATGGAAGGGGCAGGCAAGCTGAACGAGGCAACCCAGAGCACGCTCCTGCTGGGCGCCAAGAAGCTTGCCGTCGACGGGTCCGGCGTGAAGATCGCCAAGCACTGGGGCATCGCCGCTGAGAATGCGGCAAGGGCCTGGGTGGGGGAACGGTCCGCTGCGCAACGGCGGGCGCGGAATCCAGGGCGGAAACGCCAAGCTTGAGTTGATCGGGAACATCGTCGCCGTCACCGCTCTTGCCGCAGTCGTCGTTCCCCCGCTGGTTCTCGACATACAGACCGCATTGGCGAAAAGGGCTCTCAAGAACACCTGTGAGAGCTGCCAGGAAGCACTTCCCAGTACCCCGGTTGAAGGGGAGCCCGACGGTAGGACCGCCTGCCCCCACTGCGGAAACGGAAGCGCCGACTAGGCTCGCCAACTAGGTCAGTGAGCTGACCTGGGCAGTAGTTCACCAAAACCGCAGAATCACGGTGGTCCGCATCTGGCGCTTTTCGCCAGGTAACCATGAGTCTCACATTCTTTGTGAGATGTCAATCTAATTGTGAGGTTCCACAGAAGTTGGCCATTTCCCAACTTAGATGGCCACGTTCCACGGTAGTTGGCCAAACCGCGTGATCCAGCTGAGCGCAGATGGATAACTGTGAGATCGGAAGCTAGCTGGCGGTTGAATCACCAGCTGGCGATACGGAACTGGAAATCTGGCGAAGACTGGCCTAGTTCGCATTCCTCCAAGTAACTGCCACTGAAGCGGGCCCTGCACGGTAGTTCGTGCAGGGCTCGCTTCGTGAGCTTCGCTCATGGTGTGACGATCGCGGACGAGTGGGTCCCAGCGCCCTCTTGGGACATGCAGAGGTGTTCGGCCCAATCCGCTGCCTTCGTCACCCTCCGGGGGTGCTTCTTTGTGACGTGTTGACTCCTATATTCAAATCTGACCGAGGGAACCCATGAAGATTTTTATCAGTTGGTCTGGCGAGGAAAGCAAGCAGGTCGCTCTACTTCTGAAAGCCTGGCTCAAGAAACTGTTACAGGCCACGGAACCGTGGATGAGCGACGTGGACATCGAACCCGGCACGCGGTGGTCCGAAAAGATCTCGGCAGAGCTTCGAGAATCGCAATTTGGCATTATTTGCGTAACGCAGGAAAACCAGGGCTCCGAATGGATCAACTTTGAGGCGGGTGCCCTTTCCATCGCGCTGAACGAGACGGATCGGAAGGTCGTACCCTTGCTGATTGGGTTTGAGGAACGCGGGGATCTTCATAGGGGGCCACTGGGGCTATTCAACGCTGTCCGCTTCGCGGAGGAGGACATGTGGAAGCTCATTTTGACGATGAACGCTGAACTCTCTGCGAACCTAGACGGTGAAGACCTGCGTGAGCTCTTCGATGTCTTCTGGCCCAAGCTTGCCGACGAAGTGCAAAAGATGCAGACCCTGAAAGAGGTGCCTCGACCGGCCAGGAAGTCGCAGGCTGGCATGGTCTCGGAGATTTTGGAGACTGTGTTGGATATTCAGAAGAAACAGAGCTTGGAGCACCGTCCACCGCGCTCGGGTAGCGCGTCGCCATACGTTCATATCTTGGGCGAGAACGCAGCTCAGCACCTGCAGCAGAGCGCTTCAGCCGCAAAACGAGCCGTCCTCGTGGATCAACTGCTTGAACGTGTCGGAGGTGAACCACTGGATCTCGTGATGGAACGCGCACGCCCCGAGCAGCGACTGACGCCTAGGGAGAAGGAGATCGCTCGACTAGCTCAGGCTGGTCTGAACAACCGCGAAATTGCGGGGCAAATGGAAATCTCGATCCGCACGGTCGAAGGGCATATCTATCAGATCTTCTCCAAATTGGGGATACAGGGGCGTGCAAACCTCTCGGACGGCTTTGACTTTACGGATGGTGGCGAGTGCCCCCAAGACTAGAAGTGCCAATGCACGATCGCCCTTCAGACCCCGCTGCTCACGGCCACTGAGCCAAGTGAGAATTAAGCGCTCTTGAGCATCGCCGGCCCCCCTCGGGCGCTATAGTCGGCACATGGGGATGTGGGAGCGATTCAAGTCAGCCTTCACACGCATAGAGACCAGTGAGAATCCGGCGCCGTCAACGGCATCCGCATCTGACGAAGCCGCGGAACGGCCCCCCGCGGAACAGCGAGCTGCGAAATCTCGTACCTACGAGAGATGGAGCGAGTGCGGGCAACGGCGGCCGGGCAGAGTGTGAAGGGTTACAGGGCCGGATACATTCCGGATAGCGAAGCGAAATCTTTGCTAACGCCAAGCGCCGACGGACTGCCTCCACTCAGGCTAGTCAATTCAGACAGCGGCCTCGACCTGAGCCTGCCCACCGGGAAGCTGGTGGATTACAAGTATTTGGGACTCAGGCATTTTCAGATCTTTGCATTCCGCGTGGTTGGCATGGGCTACTACGAAGATGAAGATCGGCCCCGTAGATTCCGCAACGGCCAGCGAGTGGGACTGCTTCGCGAAGCTGAAAACGAGCACGACGCCAATGCAGTCGCAATCACAGTGGGTCGCCCTGCGACCAAGATCGGGTACATAAACAAGCAGCGTGCCAAATGGGTCGCCCAGCTGCTGGACAGCGGCCAAAAACTGGAAGGCATCGTCATACAGACGAAATCGTCTCCGCACGTCCTATTAACGACGCCGGAAATGCTCGCACACCTGCAAGGGGAGTAGCAGTTCCGTGCCGGCTGCGCCCATCGAATAACACGGCCGGCACGGAGGCTTTAGGCCAGCGTCGCCTTGCGCAGCGACGGGGCGGAAAGTACTGAGATGCCCATGCGGACCTCGGCGCGGAACACCAACTGGTTCTTGCGGAAGCTGTCGTTCGAGACCGGCGATGCCTGCGTTCCGGCGTTCACGGTCTCCTCGCTCCAGGTGAGCTGCATGCCGGAGCGGAACGGGACCACAACTGTCCGCAGGTCGCCCACGACGGCCGTCTTGGCAGGGACGCCGGACGAAAGCGTGACCGGCGTATTCCACAGCGTCCGGGCGGCGTTCTGGCCGGGCGTCTGCGGCAGCAGGAACCGCCCTGTGGAGTCCATGGGCGTCTCCACGGCCTCCCAGTCCCCCAGGCCGGGGGGTTCATCAGGATGCCGGTAGCGGTCACCCCGGCGGCCTCCAGCTGCCCGAGGGCCTTGCGCAGGGTCAGCAGCTTGTTAGTTGCGAATGCCACTGTGGACACGCCGGCGGTGTTCAGGATGCCGGCCTGCGCGTTCCCGTTCTCGCTCTGGCCGCCATTGAGTACGAAGTCGGCCATGGCGGCGTTCAGCCCGTAGGCCAGTTCCTGGCTGAGGAACGTCTGCAGCCCGGCATATTCCGCGCCCCACTGCGACTGAATGGATTCGTCAGGTGGGCTATGGTCGCCACTTCCCAAACCGCCGGCACCAGCCCAAAGGTAGAGATGGGCTTCAGGTTCCCTGATACGACGGGCGCCGCGTTATTCGTCCGCACACTCTGCCGGAGGTACGTGCCGGAAGGTGCTTGGACTTCCTCCGTGGTGACGGCGCTGAGGACGTCGAATGACGCCTTCGGGTCAATAACGTAAAGCCCGAACGGCTAACGTGTGGCTCCAAGTGCACTGTCCCAGAGGCAGCTCGAATCAACTCTCTGGTCCGCCGCCAACGCGCTCCGCGGACCGGTCGACCCCGGCGATTTCAAGGCGTACGTCTTCCCTGTCATGTTCTTCAAGTGGATCAGCGATAGCTGGCACCACGAACACGCCCAGGCTGTTGGCAGACTTCGGTGACGCGCTGTCGGAGGAGATTGAGGCGGACACCACACGTTCGTCATCCCGGTCGGCTGCCACTGGTCGGACGTCATCGAGACATCCCAGCAGACCGGTGCGAAGCTGGACGGCGCGCTGCAGCGGATTCAGCAGGCCAACCCTGAGGCGCTGGCCGGTGTTTTCGGTGACGTCCGGTGGGCGAACCAAGACCGGCACGACAGTGGAATAGTTGTGCTTTTCCCGCTCGGGGCCGTGACGGGCATTCGCCTGACAGCCGCCGCGGATCCGGTCAGACCAGCCAGCGCCACCAGCGTGGCTTCTCCGGTTCCGGCGTAGGTTCCGGCTCCGGCTCCTCGCCCAGGGCCAGCGCGGCCTGGACGATGTCGTCCGCGGTGAGCGTCATGACGGCCTCACGATCGAGCGCGTCGAGACTTTGTTCCTCGTCGAGCGACAGCCGTAGCGCCTGGCGGTTGAGCGCCTGTTCGAACAGCGTGCGGGCGAACCGCGCGTTGCCGGAGTCCTCGCCCGCGTGGAGCCCGGTGAGGATGCGGCGCAGCATCTGGTCCGCACCCGGCTCCAGCGTGTACTCGTGCTGGGCCAGCATCTGGTGGAAGATCGTCTGGAGTGCGTCGA
>JAQGMS010000490.1 GCA_028292245.1 Ramlibacter sp. | reverse complement strand
TCACTCAACACCGTGTCGCCCCGGAACATCGCCGGCGCGCGATCGCACACCCGTAGCGCCGACCGCGCATCGCCGGCGTTGAGCAACCCCTTGGCGGCGTCCGCGACCCGAAGAACCTCGATGGCGTCGACCGCGCTCGTTTCCACCTCCAACGAGTAGCCGGACGGCCCGCCCGACACCACTGCGGCGTCACCGAGGGCACGCCGCAACTTCGAGCACGCCCAGATGCTAACCCGGTACGGCTCAACAACATCCCAACCACCTCGCCGCGGACGTCGATCCCCCATCGGACGGCAACTCGCAGACGGCGAACGTCTCCATGGCCCGACTGGCTTCCCGCATGACCTGATAGGCGGGCGCAAAACGGCGCGGGTGCAACGGCGTAGGGCCGCCTCGGCCGACACGGTCCCGGTGCGGATCGCGGTCGCCTATCTGATCGTCTGGTCCTACTGTTCGGCGATGAGCTCGAGTTTTTCGCCGGCCAGCAGACGGTATTGCACCTGCGCGGCGGTGATCTCCACAAGCAGCCGACGACCATGCCACCGGAGCCTGAACGCGATCCTCGACAACGCCTCGGGCAGCCGAGGGGCGAGCACCAGGCCGGACTCGGTATGACGCTGACCGCCGAAACCCGCGACCACCCCGGACCAGGCGCCGGCCAGCGCTGCGATGTGCAGGCCGTGCTCGGTGTTACCGCCAGATCGCCCAGGTCCAGCAGGGCTGTTTCGCAGAGGTAGTCGTAGGCCAGCGCGAGGTGCCCTGTTTCTGCCGCCAGCACCGCCTGGGTCGCCGCCGACAGGGACGAGTCCGGCACGGTGATGCGCTCGTAGTAGGCGAAGTTCCGTGCCTTCTGTTGCGCCGTGAACGCCTCCGGGCACAACTGCATCGCGAGCACCAGGTCCGCCTGCTTGACCACTGCTTGCGGTAGATGTCGAAGTAGGGGAAATGCAGCATCAGCGGATGCTTCTCGACCGGCGTCTGGGCGAAGTCCCAGAGCGCGTGGCCGGTGAATCAACTGCTGGTTTCGGCTAGCCTGACTTCGAAGCGCTGGTCCGGCAGGCGGTTGATCAAGTGGGCGAGCGCTTCCGGTGCGAGTGCCGGGCTCCAGAGGTATCCCTGGGCTGCCCAGCATCCGAGGTTCTGCAGCAGGGTGAGTTGTTCGATGGTTTCCACGCCTTCGGCGATCGTGGCCAGCCGCATCGAGCGGGCCAGTTCGATGACCGAGGCGGTGATCGCCAGCGAGTCGGCGTCGACGGTGATGTTGCGGATGAAGCTGCGGTCGATCTTCAACGTGGCGACCGGTAGCCGATTGAGGTGTGCGAGTGAGCTGTATCCGGTGCCGAAGTCGTCGATCGCGGTCTCGATGCCGCGTGCCCGCAGCCGTTCGAGTAGTTTGCGGGTCTGGTCGGGGTTGTCCATCAGGGCGCTCTCGGTGATCTCCAGTACCAGTTCGTGGGGGCGCAGTTCATCGCCGGACACCGCGGACAGGACGTCGGTTTCGAGATCGGCGTCCATGAGGTGCCGGACGGAGATGTTCACGGCGATCCGGGGCAGGGTGGGTATGAGGCTGCGGAGCAGGCCGGCATCGCGGCGGGCGCGGTGCAGCGCCCACCGGTTCAGGGTGGACGCGAAGCCGCCGGTCTCGGCGACCTCGACGAACCGCTGCGGGGACACCGGTCCGCGAATGGGGTGCGTCCACCGTGCGAGGGCTTCCAGGCCGACCAGCAACCCGGTCGCAAGCTCCACCACCGGTTGGAAATGCAGTGCCAACTCGTCGCGGGCCAGCGCGTCGCGCAGATCGTTGCCGAGCGTCAGCCGGTCGGCGGCGTCCTCGGCGAGCGTCACGTCGAAGACCTGCACCCGGCCGCGGCCACCGGACTTGGCCGCGTACATGGCCGCGTCGGCGAAGCGGAGCAGGTCCGGCGCGGAGTGTGGCGGCGAGACGGCGATGCCCATGCTGGCCTGGACGTAGGCGCGTCGGCCGTCGAGGTCGAACGGGTCGGCGAGTGCCTGCTGCAGCCGCTGCGCGACGGCGTGCGCGGACGGCTGGTCGGTGCCCTCGCAGACGATGACGAACTCGTCGCCACCGAACCGCGCGACCGTGTCGGCGTCCCGCGCCGCGTCGGTCAACCGTCGGGCGACCTGCACGAGGAGCCGGTCGCCGGCCGTGTGTCCCCAGGAGTCGTTGATGAGCTTGAACTGGTCGAGGTCGGCGAAGATGACCGCGACCGGGCTGTTGCCGGTGCGGGCCGAGCGGGCGAGCGCCTGTTCGATCCGGTCGCTGAGCAGGGGTCGGTTGGCCAGGCCAGTGAGCTCGTCGCGCAGCGCCCGCCGGCGCAGTTCCTCCTGCGCCTCGACCCGGGCGGTGACGTCGCGGCCGGTGCAGACGATGCCGGCGATGTCCGGGTCGTCAAGGCAGTTGGTGAAGACGTTCTCCACCCACCGCCATGCCCCGGTGACGTCCGGGCCGCGGAACACGATGGTCTCGCTGGCGCCGGGACTGCCGGCCACCCGGCCGACCGAGCGCTGGACCTCGGGCAGGTTGTCGGGGTGGACGAAATCCCACCCGCTGCGCCCGATGACCGACTCCGGGACATAGCCGAGTGCACCGAGCACCCCTGGGGAGACGTACAACAGGACCGCGTTCGCGTCGATCACCATCGTCCAGTCGTTGGCCTGCCGCTCCAGCGCCTCGAACAGCGCCTCGCGCCGGGTCAGCGCGCGTTCGGCCCGGCGCAGCTCAGACAGATCCTGGACAAAGACTCCGACCCCGTACGGCACGCCGTCGGTCTCGCGAAGCAACGCGACGTTGATCATCGCGGGTATGGCGGTGCCGCCGGGTCCAACCAGGGTCCGCTCCCACGTGTCCGCGTCGACCGTTCCGACGAGCACCGCAGCAAGCGGATCGGGCACCGGGTGGACATCTCTGGGATGGCGCAGCTGCCGAACCTCGAGCCCTTCGAGCTCGGCCCGGTCGCGGCCGAGGAGCAGGCACAGAGCGTCGTTCACCGCCACCAGCGTGCCGTCCAGGGCCAGCATCGCCTGGGGGACCTGGGTCTGCTCGAACCGCGCCCGGAACCGGTGCTCGCTGGCCACCAGGGCTGCCCGGATCCGGGTCTCTGCCGTCACGTCCCGGGTGATCCCGCTCATCCCGACGATGTCCCCGGCATCGTCACGCACCGCGGACAGGCACAGCGCGACGTCGATCATCGTGCCATCGACGCGGGCGCTCCTGGTGAGCAGCACGCCCGGCGAACCGCCGGCCCGCACGCACGCCATCGCGGCCTCGATGTGGGCGCGCTCACCGGTTGGGATCAACAGCGCGATGTCGCGGCCGACGAGACCCGCCGGGTCGTACCCGAAGATGGTGCCGACGGCCGCGTTCGCGCTGCGGATCAGCCCGTCCACTTCGGTCTGGATGATCGCGTCTCCGGAGCCTTCGACGATGGCGGCCAGTTGGCGGGCGTGGCACTCGGCCTGCCGACGGGCGCTCACGTCGTACGAGACCCCGAGCATTCCGGTGGGTCGGCCGTCGTCGAGCATCACGGTCGACGTGACATGCACGGTAAAGACACGGCCGGCCCGGTCCTGGACTTCCCAGTCGCCGGCGTACTGCACGTCCGCCAGCGCCGCGGCTCGCTCGGCGGCCTGGGCACGTCCGGGCGGCGGCACGATGAGGTCCCCGACCGTACGCCCGAGGGCCTGTGCGGCGGGGTATCCGTAGAGCTCCTCGGCGGCCGGATTCCAATACCGGACGCGACCCTTCAAGTCGGTGATGATGACAGCGTTGGCCAATGTCCCGAAAACGCCCGCAAAGAACCGTCCGGGCAATGCGCCCTGGTCCCATGTTTCCGCCTGCTCGACCACTCGACGCCCCAATCATCCTATTTGCCGAGTATTTCTCAGGTTTCATCTTCCAATAATTCGGCACCAATCGCCCCGTTTTCGGCTTTCTGTGCAACGGAATCCGGTCAGATGGCGGGATCGGCAGTGACATTTCG
>JAQGMS010000214.1 GCA_028292245.1 Ramlibacter sp. | reverse complement strand
TTTGTCCCCCCCGTGACAAACCCTCCGCGGCGGCGCAACATAAGCGTTCTACAATCAAAAACGAACGACCGTTCTTTTTCTTAGGAGAGACCCAATGACGGCTGAATACAAGGTTCACGGCGACGTGGCCGTGATCACGATGAACAACCCGCCCGTCAACGGGCTAGGCTATGCAACCCGCGTCGCCCTGACCAGCGGCGTGGAACAGGCCAACGCCGACGCGTCCGTCAAAGCCATCGTCGTCACCGGCGCCGGCAAGGCGTTCTCCGGCGGCGCCGACATCAAGGAGTTCGGTTCGCCGAAAGCCACGGCCGAACCCAACCTGCTGTCGGTGATCCTGCTGCTGGAAGCATCGCCCAAGCCGGTTGTCGCCGCGATTCATTCGGTGGCCATGGGCGGCGGGCTGGAGCTCGCGCTCGGCTGCCACTACCGCATCGCCGCGCCCGGCACGCAAGTCGCGCTGCCTGAAGTCAAGCTCGGCCTCATCCCCGGCGCAGGCGGCACGCAGCGGCTGCCGCGCGTGCTGGGCGTCGAGACCGCGCTCAACATGATCGTCAGCGGCGAGCCGGTAAAGAGCGAATTGCTGGCGCAGCAGCCCGGCCAGAAACTGTTCGACAAGATGGCGTCGTCGCCCGAGTCGCTGGCCGAAGAAGCGCTGGCCTACGCCCGCTCCATCGCCGGCGCGCGTCCGCTGCCGCTGGTGCGCAACCTGCCGTCCAAGCATCCGCTGGGCGACGCGTATTTCCAGTTCGCCCGCAACATGGTCAAAGGCATGGCCAAGGGCCTGCCGGCGCCGGAGAAATGCGTCGACGCGGTCGAAGCATCGACGCAGAAGAAGTTCGACGACGGCATGGCGTTCGAGCGCGAGATCTTCACCAATCTGATGTTCACGCCGGAAAGCCGTGCGCTGCGCCACCTGTTCATGGCCGAACGTGCCGCCTCCAAGATTCCCGACGTGCCGGAAGACACGCCCAAGCGCGAGATCAAGTCGGTCGCGGTGATCGGCGCCGGCACCATGGGCGGCGGCATCACCATGAATTTCCTGTCCGCCGGCATTCCGGTGAAGATGCTCGAGATGAAGCAGGAGGCGCTGGACCGCGGCATCGCGACCGTCCGCAAGAACTACGAGGCGCAGGTCAAGAAGGGCAAGCTCAAGAGTGAGAAGTACGAGCAGACCATGGGCCTGCTGACCACCACGCTCGAGTACAAAGACCTGAAGGACGCCGACCTGGTGATCGAGGCCGTGTTCGAGGAAATGGGCGTCAAGCAGAAGGTGTTCGAGGCGCTGGACGAGGTGATGAAGCCCGGCGCGATTCTGGCTTCCAACACTTCCACGCTGGACGTGAACAAGATCGCTTCCTTCACCAAGCGGCCGCAGGACGTGGTGGGCCTGCATTTCTTCAGCCCCGCCAACGTGATGAAACTGCTGGAAGTGGTGCGCGGCGCCAAGACCGGCAAGGACGTGATGGCCACCGTGATGGGCGTCGCCAAGAAGATCCGCAAGACCGCCGTGGTTTCCGGCGTGTGCGATGGCTTCATCGGCAACCGCATGGTCGAGCAGTACAGCCGCCAGGCCGGCTTCCTGCTGGACGAGGGCGCAACGCCGCAACAGGTGGACAAGGCGATCGAGAAGTTCGGCTTCGCGATGGGCCCGTTCCGCATGGGAGACCTGGCGGGCAACGACATCGGCTGGGCGATCCGCAAGCGGCGCGCGCAGGAGCGGCCGAACATGCTGTACAGCCGCACCGCCGACAAACTGTGCGAGCTGGGGCGCTTCGGCCAGAAGACCGGCGCGGGCTGGTACGACTACCAGGCCGGCAAGCGCGACGCGATCCCTTCCGACCTCGTCAACAAGATGATCGAGGACCACCGCAAGGAGCTGGGCGTCACGCCGCGCAAGATTTCCGACGAGGAGATCGTGCAGCGCCTGGTGTTCGCCCTGGTCAACGAGGGGGCGCACATCCTGGAAGACGGCATCGCATCGCGCGCCAGCGACATCGACATGGTGTACATCACAGGCTACGGTTTCCCGATGAAGCGCGGCGGCCCGATGCTGTACGCCGACCAGGTCGGCCTGTTCAACGTGGTGCAAGCCATGAAACGCTTCCAGAAGAACCCGCGCGACGACGCCAGTTTCTGGGAGCCCGCGCCGCTGATCGCACGGTTGGCCGCCGAAGGCAAGACCTTCAGTTAAGCGCGAGACGTTATCTTGATCAAACGCGCGTTGTGGCTGGTGCTGGGCTTGGTGCTGTTGCTGGTGGCGGCCGTGGCGGTCAACACGCTGCGCCAGGGATCGCGACAGCTCGACGTGCCGCCGGCGCCACCGATTGCCATCGATGAAAAAGGCGTGGCCGACAAGCTCTCCGGCGCGATCCGCTTCAAGACCGTTTCCAGCTACGACGACGCGCAGCTCAATGCCGACGAGTTCCGCAAGCTCCACGCATACCTGGAACAGCGCTTCCCCAAGGTGCATGCGACGCTCAAGCGCGAAACAGTCGGCGGCCTGAGCCTGCTCTACACCTGGCAAGGCACGGACCCGAACGCCGCGCCGATCATGCTGATGGCGCACCAGGACGTGGTGCCGATCGCGCCGGGCACCGAAGCGACGTGGAAGGCCGATCCGTTCGCCGGCGAGCTGAAGGACGGCTTCGTCTGGGGCCGCGGCGCCTGGGACGACAAGGGCAACCTGATCGCGCAGCTGGAAGCCATGGAGATGCTGGTCGCGAGCGGCTTCAAGCCGCGCCAGACGATCTACCTTGCGGCCGGGGCGGATGAGGAGGTGGGCGGCATGCGCGGCGCGGTGGAAATCGCAAAACTGCTGCAGTCGCGCGGCGTCAAGCTCGACTTCATCATCGACGAGGGTTTGCTCATCACCGAAGGCATCATGCCCGGCATGGCCAAGCCGGCGGCCCTGATCGGCATCGCCGAAAAGGGCTACCTGTCGGTGGTGATGAAAGTGCCGGCGACGCCCGGCCACTCGTCGATGCCGCCGCCCAAGGGCAGCAGCGCGATCGGGATGATGAGCGCGGCACTGCGCCGGCTCGACGACGAACAACTGCCTGCGGGCATCCGCGGCGTTGCACGCGAAATGTTCGAAACAGTGGCGCCCGAGATGACTGGGTTTGGCCGGGTGGCGCTTTCCAATCTCTGGCTGTTCGGGCCGCTGGTGCAGTCGCAACTCGAAAAGAGCGCCAGCACCAACGCGATGATCCGCACCACCACGGCGCTGACCATCGTCAATGCCGGCAACAAGGACAACGTGATTCCCGGCGTGGCGGAAGCGACTGTCAATTTCCGGCTGCTGCCCGGAGATACGCGCGAGGGCGTGATGCAGCACGTCAAGAGCAAGGCCGCCAACGACCGCTTCGAGCTGATCGCGCTGCCGTTCTCGTCCGAGCCATCGCCGATTTCGCCGACGCAATCGACGTCCTACGAGCTGATCAACCGGACCGTGCGCTCGCTGTTCCCCGACACCGTCGTCGCACCCGGCCTGATGGTCGGTGCCACCGATTCGCGCCACTTCACCGCGATCAGCGACCACATCTACCGCTTCTCGCCGGTGCGCGCCAAGCCGGAAGACCTGCCGCGCTTTCACGGCACCAATGAACGCATCTCCACCGGCAACCTCGCCGAGCTGGTGCGCTTTTACAACCAGCTGCTGCGCGACGCCGCGGCCGCGCCCGCAACGACCTCCTCTCCATCTCCCTAGAGTCCCCCAGAAAGGCCCACGCCATGACCTCCGCAGTTATCGTCTCCACCGCCCGCACGCCCCTGGCCAAGAGCTGGAAGGGCGCCTTCAACATGACCCATGGCGCCACGCTGGGCGGACATGCCGTGAAGCACGCCATCCAGCGCGCCGGCATCGACGCGGCGGAGGTCGAGGACGTGATCATGGGATGCGCCAACCCGGAAGGCGCCACCGGCGCCAACATCGCCCGGCAGATCGCGCTGATGGCCGGCTGCCCGATCACCACCTCGGGCGTGACGGTCAACCGCTTTTGCTCCTCGGGCCTGCAGACCATCGCCATGGCGGCCCAGCGCGTGATCGCCGGCGAGGCCGACATCTTCGTGGCCGGCGGGGTGGAGAGCATCTCCTGCGTCCAGCAGGAAATGAACACGCACATGATGCGCGACCCGGCACTGGACAAGATCAAGCCGGAGATCTACTGGAACATGCTGCAGACGGCCGAGCAGGTGGCCAAGCGCTACAACATCAGCCGCGAAGCCATGGATGAATACGGCGCAGCGAGCCAGCAGAAGGCGACGGCCGCGCTGGAAGCCGGCCTGTTCAAGGACGAGATCGCGCCCATCACGGTGCAAGCCGGCGTGGCCGATCCGGTGATGGGCCTGCGCACCAAGGAAGTCACCGTCAGCAATGACGAAGGCATCCGCCCCGGCACGACCAAGGAAGGCATCAGCGGCATCAAGCCGGCGATTCCCGGCGGCGTGATCTCGGCGGGCAACGCCAGCCAGTTCTCCGACGGCGGCGGCGCCGTGGTGGTGATGAACGAGGACGTGGCGAGCCGCAAGGGCCTCAAGCCCCTGGGACGCTTCCTGGGCTTCGCGGTGGCCGGCTGCGAGCCGGACGAAATGGGCATCGGCCCGGTGTTCGCCATCCCCAAGGTTCTGAAGAAACTGGGCCTGAAGGTCAGCGACATCGACCTGTGGGAACTGAACGAAGCCTTCGCTGTGCAGGTGATCTACTGCCGCGACAAATTGGGCATTCCGGGCGACCGACTGAACGTCAACGGCGGCGCCATTGCGGTGGGCCATCCCTACGGCGTGTCGGGCCAGCGCCTGACCGGCCACGCGCTGATCGAAGGCAAGCGCCGCGGCGCCAAGAAAGTCGTGGTGACGATGTGCATCGGCGGCGGCATGGGCGCGGCGGGCGTGTTCGAAGTCTTGTAAGCCGTCCGCGCCATGAGCCTTCGTCCGACGCTCGATTTCCTGCTGTACGACTGGCTCAAGGCCGAAGGGCTCACGGCGCGGCAGCGCTTTGCCGATCATTCGCGCGAAACCTTCGACGCGGTGTTCGATACCTGCGAGCGGATCGCCCGCGAAAAATACGCGCCGTTCAACCGAACGCTGGACACCGAGGAGCCCCGCTTCGACGGCGAAAAGGTGATCCTGCCCAAAGCCTCCAAGGAAGCGTACGACGCGTTCGCCGCTTCCGGCATGCTCAGCGCCGCGCAGGACTACGGGATCGGCGGCATGCAACTGCCCTACACGGTGGAGGCGGCAGCGCACACCTTCTTTGCGATGGCCTCGGTCAGCATGGGCTCGGGCATGCTCACTGTGGGCAACGCCAACCTGCTGATGGTGCACGGCAACGAGCTGCAGAAGAGGGTGTTCGCGCTCAATGAATTCTCCGGCCGCTGGGCGGGCACCATGTGCCTGTCGGAGCCGCAGGCCGGCTCGTCGCTGTCGGACATCGTCACGCGCGCCGTGCCCGATGGCGACGGCTTCGAATCCGATCCGCTCGGCCCGCGCTACCGCATCAAGGGCAACAAGATGTGGATCTCGGCCGGCGAGCACGAGCTGACCGAGAACATCATCCACCTGGTGCTGGCGAAGATTCCCGGACCCGACGGCAAGCTGATTCCGGGCACCAAGGGCATCTCGCTCTTCATCGTGCCCAAGAAACTGGTGAACACCCACGGTGAACTCACCGGGCAACGCAACGACGTCGCGCTGGCGGGCCTGAACCACAAGTTGGGCTGGCGCGGCACCACCAACACGCTGCTCAATTTCGGCGAGGGCAAGTTTCCGGTCCCTTCGACAGGCTCAGGACAGGCTGCTTCGGCGGGCGCTATCGGCTATCTCGTCGGCCGTCCGCACGAGGGCCTGCGCTGCATGTTCCATATGATGAACGAAGCTCGCATCGGCGTCGGCATGGCGGCGGTGATGCTGGGCATGGCCGGTTACTACGCGTCTCTCGATTACGCGAAGAACCGGCCGCAGGGCCGGCCGGTGGGACCGGCGGGCAAGAACCCGGCGCAGCCGCAAGTTCGGATCATCGAGCACGCCGACGTCAAGCGAATGCTGCTCGCGCAGAAGTCGTATTGCGAAGGCGCGCTGGCGCTGGAGCTTTATTGCGCGCGCCTGGTCGACGAGCAGCACACCGGCGCGCCGCAGGCGGCCGACGAAGCGCGGCTGCTGCTGGAAGTACTGACGCCGATCGCCAAGAGCTGGCCGAGCGAGTGGTGCCTGGAGGCCAACTCCCTGGCGATCCAGGTCCACGGCGGCTACGGCTACACGCGCGATTTCCCGGTGGAGCAGTACTGGCGCGACAATCGCCTGAACATGATCCACGAGGGCACGCACGGCATCCAGGCGGCCGACCTGCTGGGACGCAAGGTGTTGATGGAAGGCGGGCGCGGCCTGGAGTTGCTGGCCGGCCGCATCGATGCGACAGTCGACCGGGCCGTGGAACGCCCCGAATTGGCGGAACACGCGCGCGCACTCACCAAGGCCTTGCAGCAAGTCGTTACCACGACCCAGGCGGCTTGGTCCACCGGGGATCCGGCGCAGGCGCTGGCCAATGCCGTGCCGTACATGCAGGCCTTCGGCCACATGGTGCTGGCCTGGATCTGGCTCGACGTGGCGCTGGCGGTCCCGCAAGGCGCGGCAGGCGACGCACCCGTGCACCAGGGCCGGCTGCGCGCCGCACGCTTCTTCTATCACTATGAACTGCCGAAGATCGGCGCCTGGCTGAGTGTCGCCGCCAATCGCGACCCGACCTGCGCCGAGATGCCGGAGGAAGCGTTTTGATCGCGTCGCCCAAGGCCATCGCCTGGATCGAGCGGCTGATCTGGATCCTGATCTACGGCGGGTTGTTCGCGATCATTCTCGGCGTGGTGGCGCGGCCGCACATTGCGGCGCTGGGCTGGTCGCTGATGGTTTTTGGCGGCTGCGTCGCGGTGGCCGGCGCCGTCCTGATCTGGGTCCGCTCGCGCATTCAAACTTCACTGGAAAGACCGACATGACCCGTACCGTTTCGCAACTGTTCGACCTCAAGGGAAAGACCGCGCTGGTGACCGGAGGTTCGCGCGGGCTGGGCCTGCAGATGGCCCACGCACTGGGCGAGGCCGGCGCGCGCATCATGCTGAGCTCGCGCAAGGCCGGTGACCTCGAGGAAGCCGCGGCCGAACTGCAGGCCGCCGGCATCGATGCTCGCTGGATCGCCGCCGACGCCGGCAAGGAAGAAGACATCCATCGGCTGGCGGAAGAGACGCTGACCCGCATGGGCGACGTCCACATCCTGGTGAACAACGCGGGCGCGGCATGGGGCGCGCCGGCCGAAGACCATCCGGTCGAGGCCTGGGACAAATTGATGAACCTGAACGTGCGCGGCTATTTCATCCTGTCCCAGCACATCGCCAAGCGCAGCATGATCCCCAACAAGTACGGCCGCATCGTCAACATCGCGTCGATCGCGGGGCTGGGCGGCAACCCGCCCGAGATGCAGACCCTGGCGTACAACACATCCAAGGGTGCGGTGATCAGCTTCACCGAGGCGCTGGGCTGCGTATGGGGCAAGTACAACATCACGGTCAACGCCATCTGCCCGGGCTTTTTCCCCAGCAAGATGACGCAGTCCACGCTCGACCGGCTGGGCGAAGACAAGCTGGCCTCCCACGCGCCGCTCAAGCGGCTGGGCGACGACGAGGACCTGAAAGGCATCACCCTGCTGTACGCTTCGGATGCCGGCAAGCACATCACCGGGCAGTGGCTGGCCGTGGATGGCGGCGTCAGCGTCATCACCGGCGGCTGAACAGGGCACCACCATGCAATTCGGCGTCAACATTCCTTTCGTGCACCACTTGGGGTTCGAGCTGCAGAAGTTCGACGACGGCCTGTCCGAGATTCATTTCGAGCCCAAGGCCGAACACCTCAACTCCTTCAACGTCGTCCACGGCGGCGCCTGCATG
>JAQGMS010000208.1 GCA_028292245.1 Ramlibacter sp. | reverse complement strand
CCAGCTTGGTGGCGGAGAACTCGAAGAACACGAACTGGAAGTTGTGCAGCGTCAGCGTGGCCCAGGTCAAGGGCTCCGACACGTTGCGCGTGAGCGAGGTCTTGAGCAGCGCGGCATACGGCAGGATCACCGTGAGCGAGAGCACCACCACGACGAACAGCACCGCCAGCCACTTCCAGCGGCCCAGCGGCGCGATGCGCGGCTCGCCGCTCTTGCCCCCCAGCACCGTGTAGCCCTTGCGCCCCAGGATCCAGGCCTTGCCCTGCAGCAGCAGCACGGTGATGACCAGCAGCGGCAACGCCGCGGCGGCAGCGAGGCCCGGCTTGGGCGGGAACTGGAACAGGCTCCATATCTTGGTGGTGATCACGTGGAAGCCGGCCGGCAGCGCGAGGATCGCGGGCGACCCGAACATGGTGAGCGCCTGCAGGATGGCGATCAGCGAGCCGGCCAGCATTGCCGGCAGCACCAGCGGGATGGTGACGCGCCGCAACGTCGTGGCGGCGCGCCCGCCCAGGATCGACGACGCGTCTTCCAGGTCCGAGGGCACCCGGTCCAGCCCATTGGCCACCAGCGTGAAGACATAGGGGAAGGTGTAGCAGGCGATCGCGAACACCAGCCCCTGGAAGGTATAGATGTTCACCAGCGGCGCGTCGTACGGCTGCCCGCCGGCCAGGTAGCGGTACAGCAAGTTGATCAAGCCGCTGTTGGGGGCGGCCAGGATTTCCCAGGCGATCGCGCCCAGGAACGGCGGCGTGACGAACGACGCCGTGACCAGTGCCCGCACCACGCGGCGCCCGGGCAGGTCGGTGCGCGAGACCAGCCACGCGAGCGGCGTGGCGATCGCGCAGGACAGCGCCCCGACGCCCAGCGCCATCGCTATCGCCAGCAGGAACGGCCGGCGCATGGTGGCGTCGGTCACCAGCGTGCTGAAATTCGACAGCGTGAAGGCGCCGTTCTTGTCGACCAGGCTGTAATAGAGCAGCCAGGAAAGCGGCAGCACCACCAGGGCGGCCAGCACCAGCACCAGCGCGATGAACGCCGGCTGGAACAGGTCGATTCGCAGCGGGGGCTTGGGGACCGGGGCGGCAAGCGCGGCGGTCATCGCCTCAGGTTCCGAAATATTCTTCGTACTTCTTCTTGATGGTCTCGACCTGGCTCTCCAGCGCGGCCGGATCGGGGTTGAGCAGCTTGATCTGCGCCAGCGGCATGCGGCACGCTTTTTCCTTCACCTCGCTGTGGAACGAGCGCAGCCCGCCGACGTCGCTGTTGGCCTGCTGCGCCTCGCGCGTGAACATGAAGTGATAGAACAGGCGCGCGGCGCTCGGGTGCGGCGCGTTCTTGAGCAGCGCGGCATTGCCTACCACCAGGGCACTGCCTTCGGTCGCATAGACCGGCTCGATCGGCACGCCCTCTTCCTTCAGCAGGAAGACGTTGTACTCGTTGCCGTCGGCCATCACCGGGCGCTCGCCCTGGGCCAGTTTCTTCGGCGGCTCGGTGGAAGACTGGACCTGCATCACTTTCTGCTTTCCCAGTTTCTCGAAATAGCTCCAGCCCATCGCCTGCGACAACGCCTGGGTGTCGGTCATGATGGTGCCGCTGTAGCCGGGGTGCGCCTTCACCAGTTTGCCCTGCCACTTGGGATTGAGCAGGTCGGCGTGGCTCTTGGGCGCCTCTTCCTTGGTGACCAGCTTGGTGTTGTAGGCGATCACCGAGAGGTGCGCGCGATAGACCGCGAACTGCCCGTCCGGGTCGCGCTGGTCCTTGGGCCAGAACTTGGCGACGTCGCTGGGCACGGCCGGCTGCAGCCAGCCGTTGCGCTTGAAGTGGATGAAGTGGACCGCGTCCGAGGTCTCGATGACGTCGGCGACGTAGATCTTGCTGCCGTACTCCTGGTTGATGCGCTGGAACAGGCGCTCCGCGCCGGCGCGCTCGACCTGCACCTTGATGCCGGGGTACTTGGCCTCGAAAGCGCCGGCCAGTTTTTCCGCCACCTTCACGTCGGTGGCCGAATACCAGACCACCTTGCCTTCCTTGACCGCCGCCGCGACGAGCGCGGGCGTCGCGTCGTAAGGAGCCGGCGCCTGCGCGGCAGCAAGGCCCGGAATCAGCGCGGCCGCGAGCATCGCCACGAGGGCGGATTTTCCTGACATGGCTTTGTCTCCTTGTGAACGGCATGCACCTCGAACAGGTGAACGCATTCTCGGAGTCACCCGCTAAAGTGTCAACAGTTTAGTACGTAGAGTAAACACCGTAGACATAGGTCAACGTGCCGGCCGCCGTTAAGACTTCTTGCCGACCATGTCCTGCGGCCGCACCCATTGGTCGAACTGTGCGGCGGTGACAAAGCCCAGGGAAAGCGCCGCTTCGCGCAAGCTGGTGCCTTCCTTGTGCGCCTTTTTGGCGATCTGCGCGGCCTTGTCGTAGCCGATGTGCGGGTTCAGCGCGGTGACCAGCATCAGCGAGCGCTGGACGAGTTCGTCGATGCGCTCGCGATTCGGCTCGATCCCCGCCGCGCAATGGTCGTTGAAGCTCGCCGTGCCATCGGCCAGCAGCCGCACGCTTTGCTGGAAGTTGTGGGCGATCATCGGCCGGAACACGTTCAGCTCGAAGTTGCCCGATGCGCCGCCGATGTTGATGGCGACGTCGTTGCCGAACACCTGGCAGCACAGCATGGTGACCGCCTCGCTCTGGGTCGGGTTGACCTTGCCCGGCATGATCGACGAGCCGGGCTCGTTTTCCGGGATGCTCAGTTCGCCGATGCCGCTGCGCGGGCCGCTGGCCAGCCAGCGGATGTCGTTGGCGATCTTCATCAGGCTCGCGGCCAGCGTCTTGAGCGCGCCGTGGGCATGCACCAGCGCGTCGGCCGCCGCCATCACCTCGAACTTGTTGGCGGCCGTGACGAAGGGCAGCCCGGTGAGCCGCGCCAGTTCGGCCGCCACTTGTTCGGCGTAGCCTTCCGGCGCGTTCAGGCCGGTGCCCACCGCTGTGCCTCCCAGCGCCAGCTCGCAAAGGTGCGGCAGGCTAGCATGCAGATGGCGGTCGGCCTGCTCCAGTTGCGCCACGTAGCCCGAGAACTCCTGACCCAGCGTCAGCGGCGTGGCGTCCTGCAAGTGCGTCCGGCCGATCTTCACGATGTCCTTGAAAACGTCGGACTTCGCCGCGAGCGTTGACCGCAATCTCGTCAGCGACGGCAGCAACTTGTTGCGGATGGCGTCGACCGCCGCGACATGCATCGCGGTGGGGAACACGTCGTTGGACGACTGGCTCTTGTTGACGTCGTCGTTCGGGTGCACCAGCCGCCCTTCCCCGCGCGGCCCGCCCAGCAACTCGCTGGCGCGGTTGGCCAGCACCTCGTTGACGTTCATGTTGGTCTGGGTGCCCGAGCCGGTCTGCCAGACCACCAGCGGAAACTCCTCGTCGTGCTGGCCCGCCAGCACTTCGTCGGCGGCCGCGACGATGGCCGAAGCCTTGTCCTGGTCCAGCAGGCCCATCAGGTGATTCACGACCGCCGAAGCGCGCTTGACCTGCACCAGCGCGCGGATGATTTCGCGCGGCTGGCGCTCGCCGGAGATGTCGAAATTCTGCAGCGAGCGCTGGGTCTGCGCGCCCCACAGGCGATGGGCCGGGACCTCGATCGGGCCGAAGGTGTCTTTTTCAATCCGGGTGTTCATGGCGGGGTAAGGTTCAGCTGTCAAAATGGAGGGTGCACGAGCACCGTACCAGAGTTGCGGCGGCCTGTGTATCCCAGCGTCCTCACCCCTACCCGCACCATGACCACCACCATCAAGCAGGCCGACCTGATCGAATCGATCTCCGCCGCGCTGCAGTACATCAGCTACTACCACCCGGCCGACTACATCGCCCACCTGGCGCGCGCCTACGAGCGCGAGCAAAGCGCCCCGGCCAAGGACGCCATCGCGCAGATCCTCACCAACAGCAAGATGAGCGCCACCGGGCACCGCCCGATCTGCCAGGACACCGGCATCGTCAACGTGTTCCTCAAGGTCGGCATGGACGTGCGCTGGGAGGGTTTCACCGGCGGCCTGGACGACGCCATCAACGAAGGCGTGCGCCAGGGCTACAACCACCCGGACAACACGCTGCGCGCCTCGATCGTGGCCGACCCGCAGTTCGACCGCAAGAACACCAAGGACAACACGCCGGCGGTGATCTTCACCGAGCTGGTTCCCGGCAGCACCGTCGATGTCACGGTGGCGGCCAAGGGCGGCGGCAGCGAGAACAAGAGCAAGCTGGTGATGCTCAATCCTTCCGACTCGGTTGTGGACTGGGTGCTCAAGACCGTGCCGACCATGGGGGCCGGCTGGTGCCCGCCCGGCATGATGGGCATCGGCATCGGCGGCACCGCCGAGAAAGCCGTGCTGATGGCCAAAGAGTCTTTGATGGAAGACATCGACATGTACGAACTGCTGGCGCGCGGCCCGAATAACAAGACCGAGGAAATGCGGCTGGAGTTGTACGAAAAAGTGAACGCGCTGGGCATCGGGGCGCAGGGCCTGGGCGGACTCACCACGGTGCTGGACATCAAGATCAAGATGTACCCGACGCACGCCGCCGGCAAGCCGGTCGCGATGATCCCCAACTGCGCGGCGACGCGGCATGCGCACTTCGTCCTCGACGGCTCGGGGCCTGTGTACCTGGACCCGCCCAGCCTCGACCTCTGGCCGGATGTGAAGTGGACGCCCGACTACAAGAAGAGCCGCAAGGTCGACCTCGACACACTGACGCCGGAAGAAGTCGCGACCTGGAAGTCCGGCGAAACCTTGCTGCTCAACGGCAAGATGCTTACCGGCCGCGATGCCGCGCACAAGCGCATCCAGGACATGCTGGCCAAGGGCGAGAAGCTGCCGGTGGATTTCGCCAACCGCGTCATCTACTACGTCGGCCCGGTGGACCCGATCGCGGGCGAAGCCGTCGGTCCCGCCGGCCCGACTACATCCACGCGGATGGACAAGTTCACCGACATGATGCTGGAGAAGACCGGCCTGATCGCCATGATCGGCAAGTCCGAGCGCGGCCCGGCCACGGTCGAATCGATCCGCAAGCACAAACGCGCCTACCTGATGGCTGTCGGCGGCGCCGCGTACCTGCTGTCCAAGGCGATCAAGAGCGCCAAGGTGCTGGGCTTCGCCGACCTGGGCATGGAAGCGATCTACGAGTTCGACGTGGTCGACATGCCGGTGACGGTGGCGGTCGATGCCGGCGGCACCAACGCGCACATCACAGGCCCGGCCGAGTGGCAAAAGAAGATCGCCACCGGCGAATTCAAGAACATCCCGGTTGCCGTTGCGTAGCGCGCTCCAGGCGCCCATCGGCGTCTTCGACAGTGGCGTCGGCGGCCTGAGCATCTTGAAGGTCTTGCGCGCCGAACTGCCGGCGGAAAGCTTCGTCTACCTGGCCGACACCGCGCACGCGCCCTACGGCGAACGCGGCGATGCCTACGTGGCCGAGCGCACTCGCGCGATCGTGCGGCGGTTGCGTGACGAGCACGCCATCAAGGCGCTGGTGGTTGCCTGCAACACCGCGACCGCCGCGGCCATCCACCTGCTGCGCCGCGAACATCCCGATTTGCCGCTGGTGGGGGTGGAGCCCGCCCTCAAGCCGGCGGTGGCGCTGAGCAAGACGGGGCGCATCGGCGTGATGGCCACGCGCGTCACGCTCGCCAGCGCCAAGTTGCGCGCCCTGCACGACGCTCTCAAGGACCAGGCTGAATTCGTGCTGCAGCCCTGCGACGGCCTGGCCGATGCGATCGAGAACCGTGATCCTGCCCTGGTGGCAGCGCTATGCGCGCGGTACACCCAAGCCATGGGAGCGTTCGGCACCCGGCCCGGCCAGATCGACACCCTGGTGCTGGGTTGCACGCACTACGCTTTCGCCTGGGACGAACTGGCCGCGCTGGTGGCGCCGGGGACGCGCTTGATCGAGACCGGCGAGCCGGTGGCCCGGCAGGCGCGCCGCCTGCTCGAAGCCAATGATCAGCTTGCCGGCACGGGCGCCGGCGGCGTCGAATTCGTGAGCACCGGATCGTTGACGGAACTTCAAGCGGCGGCAACCCGATGGCTTTCATGAGCCCTCCACTTTGGTATAACTGACTGATGCCTGACTCGGCGCTCATTCCCACCTTCTACGGCTGGATCCTGTACCAGTCGCGGGTCAATCCCCATGCCTCTGCCGTTTCCTTCGAAGCGAAAGAAACCGACTACCGCACGTTCTGCCGCGACATCGAAAAGGTGACGCGGCGCCTGCACAGGCTCGGCATGCCGCGCACGGCCCGCGTCGCCGTTCACATCCAGAACAGCTATCTGCGCTGGCTGGTCAACATCGCGCTGGCCCGCATCGGCGTGATGTCGGTCGCCACATCCGGCGCGGCGCGCGAACTGGATTTCCTCAAGGCGCAATTTGTCGTGAGCGACCGGCCGGCGGATGTCGCGGGCAGGGATGCGATCGAAGCCAGCTTTCAATGGCTGGACAGCGAGGCCGACGCATGGCCGCCTTTCGAGGACCTGCAGCACGAACACGACACACCCTGCCGCATGGTGGTTTCCTCGGGCACGACCGGCACCCCCAAGAAGGCCGTGCTGACCCACGGCAGCATTCGCAACCGCAGCCGGGGCACCGCCCGGGCCTACGGCCTCAACTCGAGCGCCCGGCTCATGACCACCATGAGTTCGGCAACCATCGGCGGCTTCATGATGCCGGTTGCCTGCTGGTCAAGCGGCGGGGCCGTCCTGCTGGTCGATGTCGTCCCCGGCCAGCGCATGACGGACCTGCTGCTGTCCAAGCCCAACGTGATGATGCTGTCCACGGCGCAGCTCGGCGGCGCCCTGGAAACCCTGCCGAACGACTATTGGCCCTGGCAGCACTTGGTCATCTATGTCGCCGGAAGTTCGCTGCCCCGCGCCCTGAACCGCGCCGTGCGCTCGCGGCTGACACAGTCCCTTTTCATCATCTACGGCTCGACCGAGGCCGGCAGCGTCACGCTGGGGCACGCATCGCGGGCGGAGGACAAGCCGGGCTTTACCGGGTATGTGCTGCCGACGGCGCAGGTCGAGATCGTCGACGAACAGGGTGCACGGCTGCCTCCTGGGAAGATCGGCGAGATACGCATCCGCTCGGACGGCTTGGTCGAAGGCTATGCGGACGAGCCCGGCATCACCGATGAGGCCTTCCGCGACGGCTGGTTCTATCCGGGCGATGCCGGCATGCTGGACGACGAAAACGGGCTGAGCGTGATGGGGCGCACGCGCGAGCTGATGAACCTGGGCGGCTCGAAGATTGCGCCTGAAGTGATTGAAGAGGCACTGGCGGGCTGCCCGGGGATGCGGGACCTCGCGGTCTTCGCGCTGCGGCAGGCGGGTACCGATCGCCCGTGGGCAGCGGTGGTCCCGGACTCGAACTTCACCGACGCCGCACTGGTGAAGCTATTCGCGAAAGTATTCCCCAAATTGCCTTCCTTGTCGGTGGCCAGGATGGAGCAGATACCGCGCAACGAGATGGGCAAGGTGCTGCGCGCCCATCTCGGCGCCATGGTGCAGAACGCCGTCAAGCGCACGGAGGCGCAGGCGGCTCAGGCCGGCAAGGCCGACCCGTCGGCTTGAACGGCGGCTTCGCGGCCGCGCCGGACATCGACCGGCAGCAACAGCAGCAGGCCGGCAACGAACAGCGCGGTTGTCGACAGGATGGCGAGCCGCTGGTTGCCGCCGGTGGCCCAGGTGATCGCGCCGTAACTCAACGGCCCGATGATGCTGGCCAGCCGGATCGCGAAAGTCCACAGCCCGTAAAACTCGGCCAATTGCCTTTGCGGCGCGAACATGCCGGCCAGGGCGCGGCCGGCCGACTGGCTCGATCCCATGCACAAGCCGGCGATGGCCGCCGCCCACCAGAAGCCGCCCTTGGTGGTGGTCGTCGCCGCGATCACGCAGGTGAGGATCCAGCCGACAAGCGTGCTGCCCAGGGCGATCTTGTGCCCGATGCGGTCCTGCAAGTAGCCCCAGGCGAACGCGCCGCCGGCGGCCGCCAGGTTCAGCACGAAGATCAGCACCATGGTTTCCTGCTGCTTGAAGCCGATTTCGCTTTCCGCATAGATCGCCGCGAGCGTGATCGCCACCGCCACGCCGCCCTGGTAGAACACCGCGCACAGCAGCAGCCACATGAAATCCTTGAAGCGGCGGGCCTGCCGGAACGTGCGGTGCAATTGCTGCAGCGAGGCCTTCAGGCCGCCCTCACGCAGGGCTTGCGGATTGGGTTGCGCCCGCTCGCCCAGCAGCCAGAAGGTCACGAGCGCGGCGGCTCCGTACAGGACGGCGGTGATGAGCATCGTGACGGGCACGAAGCTCTCGGCCTTGATGCCCCGGCCCTGGGCCCAGATCACGTAGCCCAGGCACAGGCCCAGCGCCAGCATTCCGCCGAAATAGCCAAAGCTCCAGCCCCAGCCGCTGACCTTGCCCAGCGCCTGCGGGCGCGCCAGTTCGGGCAGGAACGCCGCGGTGAGCGATTCACCGTAGGAATAGAAGGTGTTGGAGACGATGATCAGGAACATCGCCAGGGCCACGCTGCCCGGGCCTGCGAACGCCAGCGCCGCGGTGGAGAGCACGCAGCCGGCCGTGAAGATGGCCAGCAGCCGCTTCTTGGCCGCGCGCAAGTCGGCATAAGCGCCGATGCTGGGCATGGTGAGCATGACGATGGCGTACGAGGTGCTCAGGGCCGCGGTCCACGCAAACGTGGCCCATTCCGCCTTGCCCGCGATGCCTCCGACGAAGTAGGCCGCGAACACGGCCGTGATGACGACGGTGGTGTAGCCCGAGTTGGCGAAGTCGTACATCGCCCAGCCGAACACCTCGCGCTTGCGCACGCCGGGATTCAGTGCGTCTTGCGAGAACAGCGCCATCAGTGCAGGTGCCGCGGGCGGCGCCCGCCGCCGTGGCCGGGGCCGCTGCCGCCCGTGCCGCGCGGCGGCTTGCCGATCTCCAGCGAGTTCACCAGGGCGTCGAAGCGCTGCGAGAAGAGCTTGTCGATCTCCGCCACCACGCCGCCCAGCTCCGCGCCGTCGAAATGACGCTCCATGAGGTTCACGACGTCCTCGACCAGCAGGTCGCGCTGCACCTGCATGATGGCCGCCGGATTCGGGCCGACGAACATCATGATGAAATCGTCGCGCGATTCGGCGTCGGGGGCCTCTTCCTCCTCGTCGAACTCGGCGTCGTAGAAGGTGATCTCGATGGCCGCGCCCTGCTCGGCCAGGTCGTTCAGGCTCATGCACATTTCATCGAGCGACTGGCGGAAATCCTCGTCGCCCGGCACCGTCCAGCACATGCGCAGCAGGTGCTCGGTGGCGTCGAACTTGATGCCGGGCTCTTCCTCGTAGGAGCTTTCGGCGCCATCGGCCAGCGATTTGGCGCCCGCATATTTCCATAACGGCTTGAGCGCATCCTGCAGCTGCGCATAGCTGACGTCCGCGCGCAGCGGCACGTCGCCATGGACGTGGATTTCGAATGGAGCGTTATAGCGTGACATGCGTTTACCCGACTCTTTCTGGTGCCCCGGGCCGGACTTGAACCGGCACGCCCCCGTGAGGGAAAGCGGCGGATTTTAAGTCCGCTGTGTATACCAATTTCACCACCGAGGCCCGTTGCCATTGTGGAACAAAA
>JAQGMS010000532.1 GCA_028292245.1 Ramlibacter sp. | reverse complement strand
GCGGCTCGCATCCGGAACGGCTGGATTGTTCTGCAACAGTGATGGCTGATGAGCGAATTGATTGAATATATCCAGTTCGTGCTTGCGCCGCAGATGATCACCGGGCTCGCGCTCGGCATCGCCGTCGTGCTGGTGGCGCTCGGCCTCACCATCATCTTCGGCCTGCTTGACGTCATCAACATGGCCCACGGCGAATTCTACGCCGTGGGTGCCTATGTCGCGCTGGCGCTGGGTGCTTCCGGCGTCAGTTTCTGGCTTCTGCTCGTCATCGTTCCGCTCCTGATGGTGCCGCTCGGCTATGCAGTGGAGCGCGGGTTGATCCAGCGGGTCTTCAACACGCCCGACCGGCACGTCACGACATTGCTGCTTACCTTTGGCCTCGGCCTGGTCGTCGAAGAGGCGCTGAAGGTCGTATTCGGCCCCAATACTCAGCGGCCGCCGACGCCGATCGCCGGGGCCGTCGAGGTTATGGGCGTCATATTGCCCAGCTATCGCCTGTTCCTGATTGTCGCTGGCGGGGCGATCGTCGCCGCCGTCGCGGTCGTGGTCAACAAAACCCGGCTTGGCGCCATGGTCCGCGCCGCCGCGTTCGACCGCAACATGGCAGCCTCGCTCGGCGTGCCGGTGGCGCAAGTCTTTGCTAGCACGTTTGCGTTCGGCGTCGCGCTCGCCGGACTGGCGGGGGTGCTTTTGGCACCGATCTATTCGGTGTTTCCGACCATGGGGCGCGACTTTATTTTTCTCGCTTTCACCGTAGTGATTGTCGGTGGCATGGGATCGGTTGCGGGCGCCGTCATCGCTGGACTTCTGATCACGCAGGTGCAGGCGATGGCTAGCCTGATCGTCTCGCCGGTGTGGAGCGATCCGATCGTGTTCGGCATCATGGTGCTGGTTCTCGTTATCAGGCCGCAGGGTATGTTCGGGCGACTTGGACATGCGTAAGCCCGCGGCTCCCGTAAAATCGAGGGCGGTCATCGACCGGCTCGGCATCGCTATGCGAGCCAGCCATGTGCTTGTGCTGATCTTTGTCCTCGCCGGAATCGTTTTCGCGGCGTTCGGCACGGCGATGGGTGACACGTTTTTTCTACGGCTAGCTACCGAGGCGCTGATCTTTGCTGGTCTAGCGCTCTCGGTCGATATCCTGCTGGGCTATACCGGCCTTTTGTCGCTCGGACAGGCACTGTATTTCGGCCTCGGTGCCTACGTGTCAGCCGTAGTACTCAAACAGGTTCCTTCGTTCTGGGCGGCGATGACTGCGGTTCTGTTCACATCCTTGATCGTAGCTTTCGCGGCGGGTTTGATCGCGAACCGTGTTCGCGGTGTCTATTTCGCCCTTGTCACGTTCGGGTTGGCGCAGGTCGTCGCCAAAGCCATTTATAACACGCGGGCGCTCGGTGCTTCCGATGGTATGATCGGCGTGCCGATCGTACCGATCGATCTCGGAATTGCGGTCGTGATGTCGAATGCGCCTGCGGGGTTCTTCCTGGTCGTGCTCGGCTTTATCGTGGTGCTTTATGCGGTCAGCGCCTACCTGCTTGATACGCCGTTTGGCCGTATTCTGGTGGCGTTGCGAGCCAACGAGCGTCGGGTCCCCTTCCTGGGTTATTCGACGCGCAGCGCGCGGCTGGCCGCCTACGTCATCGCCGCGGTGGTCGCGGCTTTATCCGGAGCGCTCTATCCGATGTTGCGCGGCTTCGTGTCACCGGAGCTTTTGTTCTTCTCGACGTCGGGCAATGCCGTTATCACCGTGGTCATCGGGGGCGTTGGCACGCTCGCCGGCGCGCTTTACGGCGGTGTCATCATCACCGTACTTAAATCGGTAGTTGGCTCGCTAACGCAGCACCACCTCGTTGTGATCGGTCTGCTATTCATGGCCACGGTGATTTTTTTGCCCAAAGGGCTGCTCGGGGTGGTGAGACCGCGAATCGAACGCCTGCTAGGAGGGCGGGCGCAATGACGCCGATTCTCGAAGTTATCGATCTTGGAGTTGCCTTCGGCGGCATCCGCGCCGTGGACGGGGTATCGTTCGCCGCCGAGCAAAACGCCATTACGACGATCATCGGCCCCAACGGGGCCGGCAAGTCGACCCTGTTCAATCTGATCAGCGGAATGATCCGGCCGAATGCCGGCCGTGTCATTCTGGGCGGAGGGGACCGGACCGGCTTTCCGCCTCATCTGATGCAGCGCGCCGGTCTCGGCCGCTCGTTTCAGATCACAAACTTGTTCTTCGAACTTACCGTGTTCGAGAACCTCAGACTTGCGGCACAGCGGCTCGAACCGACGCGCCGCTTCCTGTTGCCTGCGGGAAAAAGCGACTGCGCGCTCGCCCGCGTCGGTGATTTGATCGACCGCTTCGGACTGCAGGCCAAGATCGGTGAACTTGCCGGTGCGCTCTCGCATGGCGAGCAGCGCCGCCTTGAAATCGCGGTCGCGCTGGCGGCCAAACCGTCGATTCTATTGCTGGACGAGCCGACGCAAGGCATGAGTCGCGCAGATACGGCGGAGACCGCGCAGCTGATCCGTGACCTTTCGCGCGACGTCACCATCCTGCTGATCGAGCACGATATCGGCGTGGTGATGAATATCTCCAGCCACATCGTGGTAATGCACCAGGGTAGAAAACTGGCAGAGGGC
>JAQGMS010000203.1 GCA_028292245.1 Ramlibacter sp. | reverse complement strand
CGACCTGGCCAAGTGCGCCTCGCACCGCGCCTGCGTGAAAGTGTGCGAGGCCGCCGGAGCGATCGACTTCGGTCGCGACAGCGCGGCGTTCGACGAACAGTTCGACCTGGTGCTGGACCTGCGTGCCGTGCCGGCCTTTGCCCAGCATGCCCCGCCGCAAGGCTATTTCTTTCCGGGCGCGAACGCCAACATGCTCGCCACATTGCTCAAGCTGCGCGATCTCGTCGGCGAATTCGAAAAGCCCAAGTTCTTCGTCTACAAGCAAAAGCTCTGCGCGCACAGCCGCAACGAAACGGTGGGCTGCAATGCCTGCATCGAAGTCTGTTCGGCCGAAGCGATCGGCAGCGAGAAATCACGCCAGCAGATCAAGGTCAATCCCAATTTATGCGTCGGCTGCGGCGCCTGCACCACCGTGTGCCCCACTGGCGCGTTGACGTACGCCTACCCGCGCGCCGGTGATCAAGGCGCGAAGTTCAAGACACTGCTGTCCGCCTATGCCAGGGCCGGCGGCAGCGAGGCGGTCCTGCTGCTGCACAGCCAGGAGCGCGGCCGCGCGCTGGTGGAAGACCTTGGCCGTGCCGCGCAACTGCGCGTGGCGGCCGGGGTGCCCGCGAACGTCATTCCGGTTGCGCTCTGGCATACGGCGAGCCTGGGCCTCGACGCCTGGCTCAGCGCCATTGCGCTGGGCGCATCGCAGGTCGCGGTGCTGACGACCGAGGAAGAGGCGCCGCAGTATCTCGATGCGTTGCGCGATCAGATGGAAGTGGCGCAGGCGATCCTACGCGGCCTGGGTTACACCGGCACGCACTTCAAGCTGCTGCGGGCCGGCGGCGTTGCCGACCTCGACCAGCAGCTGGCGGGCTTGGCGGCAAGCCGGGCGATGCCGCCAGCGTTGGCGGCTGTCTTCGCGCCGGCGCCGGAAAAGCGCGCGACGCTCGAGCTGGCGCTGGACCATCTGGTCGAACGCGCGCCCTCACGGCCCGACGCGATCGAACTGCCGGCCGCCGGTTCGCCTTTCGGCACCATCGAAGTGAACAAGGACAAGTGCACGCTTTGCCTGAGCTGCGTCAGCGCCTGCCCGGCCGGCGCCCTGCAGGACAACCCGCAATTGCCGCAATTGCGCTTCATCGAAAAGAACTGCGTGCAGTGCGGGCTGTGCGCCACCACTTGCCCCGAGGACGCGATCACCCTCAAGCCCCGGCTGCTGCTGACGCCCGAACGCAAGATTGCGCGTGTGCTCAATGAAACGCAGCCCTATGGCTGCGTTCGCTGTGGCAAGCCGTTCGGTACGCTCAAGGCGATCGAGGCCATGCTGGGCAAATTGGCCGGCCATTCGATGTTCCAGGGCGCTGCGCTGGAGCGCCTGAAGATGTGCGGCGACTGCCGTGTCATCGACATCTACTCGGCCGACAACGAAGCGAAAATCACCGACCTATGAGCGGCTCGATCCCGGTGTCATCGGCCTTGGACGAAGAGACGGCGCGCGCCGAGGTCTATGGGTTGCTGGCGATCCTCTACTACGCGCCGCCGGAGCCCGAACTGCTGGCGTCGCTGCGTGTGGCGGTGACCGAGGCCCCGGCTTCCGGCGGTTTCCTCGAGGAGCCGTGGCGCGAAGTGGTGGGCGCCGCGCGCGGCATGACCGATGAGGCCATTGCCGCTGAATACAACGCCCTGTTCGGCGGCGTCGGCAAGCCCGAGGTCTACCTGTTCGGCTCGCACTACCTGAGCGGGTTCCTGAACGAGAAGCCGCTGGCCCGCCTGCGCACCGACCTGGCCGCGCTCGGGCTGGCGCGCGGCGACGAAATGCCGGAGACCGAGGACCACATCGCCTATGTGTGCGAAGTGATGCGCTACCTGATCGCCGGCGACGAGGTGGAGGTGGCCAACCTGGCGCGCCAGCAGGAGTTCTTCGCGACGCATGTGCAGCCGTGGGTCATGGCGTTGTGCGACGCGATCGCCGGCCATCCCAAGGCGCGCTTCTACGCCGCACTGGCCGGCTTCACCCGCGCTTTCATGACTGTGGAAGTCCAGGGGTTCGACATGCTCGACGGAGCTTGAATTCGCGGGTCACCGAATTCATTTCCCCGCCCACTCGATCTGCCGGTAGTCGAACCCCCGCGCCAGCGTCGGCTTGACGATCTCGAAATACGGCGACACGTCGAAGTCGCGCGGCGCGTACAGGCTGTGATGCCGGATATGGAAAATCTCGCGGGCCGCCGCGCGGTGCCGGCTCTCGTCCTGGCCCAGGTCCTGGGTGACGATGGGAAGCACCGGGTAGCCCACGTTCTGGAACGCCTCCGCGATCAGCGACGAGCAGATCGCGCGCGTGGGGTCGCCGCTGCCCAGCGCGATCAGGTTGCGGCGCCAGCGCGCCGGTATCGGCGGCGTCGGAAAGAGGTAGCGCGCCAGGTCGAACACGTTCTTCATGTCGTACTGGTTGCCGATCTTGCCGGTCAATTCCTGGACGATCCGGATGCGGTCGGCCTCGGCGAGGTGGCGGGCCCGGCAGATGCGGGTGTGATAGGTCTGGTAGTGGGCCAGCGAGCGCTTGCAGACGCCCAGCACGATGTCCGCCTCGACGAACACATGGGGATGGCCTTCGGCATCCGCACCGCCGAGTTGCGGCCCCACATACAGCGCGGCATGCGACCAGGTCGACTGGGTCAGGTACTTGATCGCGGCGGAGATGCGCGTGCTGCCCTCGACCAGCAACACGTCGCATGGCTGCAGGCACTGCGCGAGCTTGCGGGGGTCCGGCGCCACGCCCGTTTGCGCGCCGGGGCGTGGAGTCGAAAGGTATCGTGCGAGGGCTTTGCCGAGCGCGCGGGGCAGGACGAGCATGGCGCGGATTGTGCGGTGTGTTTCATGGTGCATCGCAGCAATCGACGCGGCATTCCGCACTGCCTCAAGTTGAGACGCGAGTGCGGCATTTGCATGCTTGCACAAGCCCCTAGCTGACGCTACATTCGATTGGGGATACCCAGTCATGGTCCCAATAGCCAGTCGTTCCAGGAGATGAAGATGAGCCAGCCCAAGAGCAAGCTATCGCGCAGAACCCTGTTCGCAGGTGCCGGCACCGCCGGCGCCGTGGCCGCCGCAGCCAGCCTGCTGCCCGGCGCGGTACGCGAAACCGCCGCGCTTCCTGACGTCAAGAAGCCGCCCGCCAACGGCGGTGGCTACCAGCTGACTGATCACGTCAGGCGCTACTACAAGACGACGCTCGTTTAACTCCTCGCCTCAGGAGAACTTTCATGTTGTTGACCAAGAAAACGGGTACTCCCCAGGCCGGCGCGCCCGCGCGCCATTCCGAGGCCTCGCGTTCACCGTTCATCCGCAGCCTGCACCGGGGCATGTCCACGGCGCTGCCCACCATGGACCGGCGCGCCTTCCTGCGGCGCTCGGGCCTGGGTGTCGGCGTCGGCATCGCCGCCTCGTCGCTCACGCTGGTGAAGAAAGCACGCGCTGCGGAAGGTCGCGAAACCGCTGTCGGGCAAGGCAAGGTCGAGGTCAAGCGCACGGTCTGCAGCCATTGCTCCGTGGGCTGCGCGATCGACGCCGTGGTCGAGAACGGCGTGTGGGTGCGCCAGGAGCCGGTGTTCGATTCGCCGATCAACCTCGGCGCGCATTGCGCCAAGGGCGCCGCGATCCGCGAGCACGGCCATGGCGAATTCCGGCTGCGCTACCCGATGAAACTGGTCAACGGCAAGTACGAGCGCATCAGCTGGGACACGGCCCTCAATGAGATCAGCGCGAAGATGCTGGAATTGCGCAAGGCCAGCGGCCCCGATTCCCTTTACTGGGTCGGCTCGTCCAAACACAGCAACGAGCAGGCGTACCTGATGCGCAAGTTTGTCAGCTTCTGGGGCAGCAACAACTGCGACCATCAGGCCCGCATCTGCCACTCCACCACGGTGGCCGGCGTCGCCAACACATGGGGCTACGGCGCCATGACAAATTCGTACAACGACATGCAGAACAGCAAGTGCGCGTTGTACATCGGCTCCAACGCCGCGGAAGCGCATCCGGTGAGCATGCTGCACATGCTGCACGCCAAGGAAAGCGGCACCAAGATGATCGTGGTGGACCCGCGCTTCACGCGCACCGCCGCCAAGGCCGACGAGTACGTGCGCATCCGCTCCGGCTCGGACATCCCCTTCCTCTTCGGTGTGCTGTTCCACATCTTCAAGAACGGCTGGGAAGACAAGAAGTACCTGAACGACCGCGTGTACGGCATGGACGAGGTCAAGGCCGACGTGATGGCGAAGTGGACGCCCGACAAGG
>JAQGMS010000385.1 GCA_028292245.1 Ramlibacter sp. | reverse complement strand
GCCGGCCGAGGCCGGCAGGCCGTACGTCTCACGGCGCGCGGAGGCCCTGGCGGAGGCCGCCGCGAAGGCCCGGGAGGCCGCGGTGCAGGCGGCGAAGGAGCACGCGGCGAACGAGGACGCGTACACCTCCACCAACGGGGCGACCGACACCGGGGTGACGAAGACCGAGATCAGGCTCGGCTCCGTCAACATGCACGGGATGGCCCTCGGCAACGTCCTGGTCGTCCCGCAGGTCCGCGGCAACCTCGCGACCGTGACGTCGATCAACGACCGGGGCGGCGTCCTCGGCCGGCGGCTGAGCCTGACCGACTGCGACGACGGCCTCGGCGAGGTGTCGCGGGCGAAGGCGTGCATCAAGAAGCTGGTCGGCGAGGACAAGGTGTTCAGCCTCATCACGGGCTTCGACTGGGCGACGGCCTCGATCCACCAGGACCTGGACGACTACAAGCTGCCCTACGTCGGCTCCTGGGCCTACTCGCAGACCGAGTGGCAGGACCCGTACATGTTCCCCACCCACATGTCGATGATCCACGAGGCGATGGCCAACGCGAACTGGGTGAAGAACACGATCCACCCGAAGACGTACGGGCTGATCTGCCTCACCTCGCCCGAGATGCAGCTCGCCTGCGGCCAGGTGGAGAAGGTGCTGGACGCCGCCGGCATCCAGCTGGTCAAGAAGCTCGACGTCGGGATCTCGGTGACGTCGATGTCCGCGCAGATCCTCGCGATGCGGGTCGCCAACCCCGACCACGTCCTGCACTACGTGATCAACCCGTCGACGATGGCCAAGTTCATGCTGGAGGCCACTCAGCAGGGCTACTACCCGCCGATGGGGATCTCCGGCAACCACCTGGCCGCCGAGGTGCTCGGCTCGCTGTTCGGCAAGCACCCCGAGAACCGGTACTGGACGAACACCACCTACAAGCTGTGGGGCACCGAGTTCATCGCGACGATGAACAAGTACGCCCGCGGCAACAAGGGCACGAACCACCACATCGTCCAGGCCGGGTACGTCGGGCTGAACATCCTCGCCCAGGCCGCCAAGGAGGTCGGGCCCAACCTGACGCGGGCGCGGTTGATCGCGCGGCTGTCCAACGGAACGGTCTGGAAGTCCGACGCGAGCATGGACCAGAAGTTCGCGTACGTGCCCGCGGAGCGGGTCGGCTACAACTGGAACCCCGAACTCGGGCAGGGCCGCGAGTACATGTACAAGTACACGTCCTCCAACACCGTCTCGAACCCCGACGGGTCGCCGGCCGGCTTCGAGCCGGACGAGCGGCAGTTCGTCATCTACACCGACCGCTGAGTCGTGGCGTGCGGCCGACCCCGGGGCAGACACCCGGGGCGGGGAAGGCCGACGTCAGCTCGAGGACCTCCTTGCGGACCCGCTCGATCGTGTCCTCGTCGCCCGTCTTCGCGGCGCCCACGACCTCGTCGAACCAGCCGGCGATCTGGTCCATCTCGGCCGGGCCCATCCCGCGGCTGGTGACGGCGGGGGTGCCGATCCGGATGCCGGAGGGGTCGAACGGCTTGCGGGTGTCGAACGGCACGGTGTTGTAGTTGGTCTCCAGTCCCGCGCGGTCCAGTGCCTTCGCGGCCGGCTTGCCCGCGATGTCCTTCGACGTCAGGTCGATCAGCACGAGGTGGTTGTCGGTGCCGCCGGACACCAGGTCGAACCCGCGGGACGACAGCCCCTCGGCGAGCGCCTTGGCGTTGGCCACGATCGCGGCGGCGTAGGCGCGGAACTCCGGCGCTGCCGCCTCCTTCAGCGCCACGGCGATGGCCGCGGTCGTGTGGTTGTGCGGGCCGCCCTGCAGCCCCGGGAACACGGCCTTGTCGATGGCCTTCGCATGCGCCGCGTCGCACATCAGCATCGCGCCGCGGGGCCCGCGCAGGGTCTTGTGCGTCGTGGTGGAGATGACGTCGGCGTGCCCGACGGGGGAGGGGTGCGCCCCGCCCGCGATCAGCCCGGCGATGTGCGCGATGTCGGCGACCAACACCGCGTCCACCTCGCGCGCGATCGAGGCGAACGCGGGGAAGTCGATGATGCGCGGGACGGCGGTGCCGCCGCAGAAGATCAGCCGGGGCCGCTCCGCGAGCGCGATCTCGCGCACCTTGTCCATGTCCACGCGGCCGGTCTCCTGCTCCACGCCGTACCTGACGGAGCTGAACCAGGTGCCGGTCGCGGAGACGGACCAGCCGTGCGTGAGGTGCCCGCCCATCGGCAGCGCCATCCCGAGGACCTTCTCACCCGGCTTCAGGAACGCGAGGTACACCGCGAGGTTGGCCGGCGATCCCGAGTACGGCTGGACGTTGGCGTGGTCGACGCCGAACAGCGCCTTGGCGCGCTCGACCGCGATCGTCTCGATCTGGTCGATGACCTGCTGGCCCTCGTAGTAGCGCCGACCGGGGTAACCCTCCGAGTACTTGTTCGTGAGCACCGTGCCGGTCGCCTCGAGGACGGCGCGGGACACGTAGTTCTCCGACGGGATCAGCTTGACCGTGTCCGCCTGGCGGCGCACCTCGGCGCCGATGAGCCCGGCGATCTCGGGGTCGGTCGCGCTCAGGGCGGGATCGCTCTCGCGGGTCATGCACGCTCCTCCTGGAACACCTTTTGGCCGCACGGTCGTCTGGTCACGACGGTATCGCGTCGGCTCCGAAGTCCCGCAAATCGCGGACGAAGGTGTCGGCCACCCCGTTGAGGTCCCCGGGGACGAGGTCCCACGCCACGGACTCGAAGACCACGTGCCTGCCGTCGCCGCTGATCGTGCCCTGCAGGGTCCGCCCGCGGGCGCGGGCGCCGGCCGGCGTCAGCCCGATCCGCACGACCTTGCCCGAGCGGATGTCGCGGACGAACAGTTCGGAGTCCCGCGCGGCCGCCCCGACCGCCCCGACCGCAGCGGTCGAGATGTAGGCGACCCGCCGCCCGTCGCCGCTGATCGAGGGCGCGGAGTTCGTCGCGGCCGCGAAGCCGCCGGACACCGGCGCGCTGACGAGCCGGGTGCGCCCGGAGTTGCGGTCGTACAGGTACACCTGCCCGTACGCCCGGTCCCGCGGGCGCGGCGCGCCGGGGACCGCGAGTGAGGTGTGGAAGACGATGTAGCGGCCGTCGTCGCTCAGGGCGGGCCCACCCGAGCCGACCTTGAACTGGGCGCGGTGGCCGCCGGTCGTGCTGACCCGTCGGGTGGTCCTGGCCTTCATGTCGCGGACGAACACGTCGTTGACCTTGTTCGTGTCCTGCCCGATCAGGTTGGTCGCGCCGGACTGGAAGGCGACGTACCGGCCGCCGGAGCTCACCGCGGCGTTGATGCTGGCGCCGTTGGCCTCGCCGCCGTCCTTGCCGACGCTGACGCGGCGGGTCGTGCCGTCCTTGCGGCCGTGCAGGTAGACGTCGATCACGCGGTTGGTGTCGTGCGCGATCAGGTTGGTGGCGCCGGAGTGGAACGCGATCCAGCCGCCGTCGGGGCTCAACGCGGGGAAGGCGCTGCCGCCGTTGGCCTGCCCCCCGTCCTTGGTCACGCTCACCCGGGTGGTCCTGCGCTTGTCGCGGTCGTAGAGGAACACGTCCGCGAACCCGTTCGTGTCGCCCGCGACCAGGTCGGACGCGGCGGACGAGTACGCGATCCAGCGCCCGTCCGCGCTGATCGTCACGCCGGCGCTGGC
>JAQGMS010000190.1 GCA_028292245.1 Ramlibacter sp. | reverse complement strand
GTTAGCTCAGTTGGTAGAGCAGCGGACTTTTAATCCGTTGGTCACAAGTTCGAATCTTGTACGTCCTACCAGATGCGCCGCAAGGCACAAGGAAAGCCTGCTATTCAAAAGATAGCAGGCTTTTTTCGTCAGGCCTTGGGCTTCTTCGGCGGGGACGACTTCGGCGTGACAGGCATCTTGACCTGGGTCTGTGTCTGCCGCTGAAGATGGGGGATCAGGCTGTCGACGCCGGTGCCTGAGCGTTTGCCAGGTTCCGAGGCGGGTACGGACGGGCGCTTGGGATCATCTGGAGAGGTCATGTGGGGGCCTTCGGCGGACGATTCGGTGCCGAACATTGTAATCAGACTCGACGATTGTTAGCTTGCCACCTCGTGTCAACGCCCGGTAAAGAGCCGGCCCACTGACCAGGGACTGACGGCGGATTTTCCTACGCCGGTCGGACAAGCGCGCCCGCAACCGGCGCTGGAAACCGACATGGTTTCCGAAGCCGGGCGCAGACACTCCCAGGTTCTGACAGGGAATCCAGCGCATGAGCTTCGTCACGTCGAGCGGACAAACAATTTCGGATCAACAGATCAGGGACTATTTTTCCCGGCACCCCAGCAACCTCGAGGTCGCCTACCAAGCCGCAGGCCTGGGCCTGACCGCGGACCAGATCGCGGGCGCGATCTCCGTGGGGGAAAGCGTTGCCGTTACACCGGACGCGGTCCGCGCCTGGATCGCCGCCAATGCCCCCACGACCTATGCCTGGGACCCGGCGGGCCACCTGGCACCGCTGTCTTACCTGGATCTCGCGAACCCCTTGTCCGGCAACCTCGACCTGTCGACGCTGGGCGGCATGCAAATGCTCAAGCTCAAGGGAGGCGCGGGGACGGCCACGGTAACGGGCCTGCATAGTGGATCGACGATCGAGTCCGACCTGGCCGATACCGGCAAATTGACACTTTCCCTGGCCAACGCCTCGGGCAGCAACGACATGCTGACGTTGAAGCTGGACGCGGCCGGGTCGGCCGACTTCAAGACGATCGACGCGCCAGGTGTCGAGACGTTGAACATCATCTCGACCACGACCAGCGCGACGCCTGCTGCCGTCACCAACACGCTGGCCCTGTCCACCACCGCCCACACCACGCTCAACGTCACCGGCAATGCCGCCTTGGACCTGTCGCCCGGTTGGGCGATCGCGCTGATGTCGGTGAAGACCGTGTCGGCCGCCAGTTTCAATGCGGGCTTGCACGTCTACCTTTACGGCAATACCAACGACTTGACCATCAACGTGGGCAACGGCGCCGACATCGTGGTGGCCGGATTCGGCAACGACACGATCACCACCGGCGCCGGCGACGACATCATCTTCGCCGGACGGGCTTCCGACGTCGTCGACGCAGGCCCGGGCAACGACTGGATTCGCGGTGGGCCGGCGCGCGATGTCATGACGGGGGGCACCGGCTCCGATACCTTCGCCTACGTTTTCGCCTATGAATCGTCCGTCGACACGGGCGTGGACCTGATCAACGATTTCCAGGCTGGCGCGGGCGGCGACATCCTCGACTTTCACGACCTCACCCACGGGGCAGGCAGCTTCGCGGGTAATGCGAACGGCTACAACGCCGTGCTGGCGAGCCTGGCACACGGCGCCGTGAAAGCGGTGCTCGACACAAGCACCAGCACCTTGTACCTGGACGTCGATGCCAGCGGCACCTTGGACGGCACCAACGACATCGCGATCCAGCTGGCCGGCATAAGTTCCGGCCTGGCGGCGGCGAATTTCATTTTTTAGCTTTGTCTCCGGATTGACGCGACAGGCGTTGGGGCTGAAACTTCCAGCCCATGAGCTTCCACGAATACAAGATCGACGAAATTTTCTCCAACGCCGACGGCAGCGTGCAGTTCATCGAACTGTCGGGAGCTGTCGACAACGGCGAGAATTTCTGGTTCGGGCAAAGCATCTCGGTGACGCAGAACGGCGTGACCCACAGCTTCTCCTTTCCCGCCAATCTGCCCAGCACGGCGACAGCCAACACGCACGTGTTGATCGCGACCCAGGCATTCGCCGACCTGGGCATCGTCACGCCCAATTTCATCGTGCCGGCAGGCTTTCTTTTCACGGGTGGGGGGGTCTTGAACTATGCCGGCGTGGACGGCGTCAGCTATGCGGCCCTGCCCAGCGACGGCATTCACTCGGTGGACCGCGCCGGCGTCACGATGACCGCGACCCCCACCAACTTCCAGGGCGTCACTGGCCAGATGTCCACGACCACCACACTCAACGGCACGGCCGGCAATGACGTGCTCACGGGACAGTCCGGCGACGAGGCGATCAACGGGCTGGCCGGCAACGACCAGCTCTCTGGAGGCGGCGGTCATGACACCCTGGATGGCGGGACCGGCACCGACACCGCCGTGGTTGGTGTTTCGTTCGCCGGCATGCTCAGCTTCCAGCCCGGCCCGACGCAGACTCACATCACCACCTCCAACGCCGACCTGGTGCTGACCGGCATCGAGCGCATCTCGCTGACGGACAAGCTGATCGTGTTCGACACGCATGCCGGCGAGCCCGCCTGGCAAGCCGCCGCGTTGCTGTCGGCCGGCTTCGGGCCCACCCAGGCGCTGCATGAGCTGGCACAGTGGGTCCCGCTATCCGGGGAGGGCACGACCATGGCGCAGCTGGCGCAGCAGATGATCGACCACTACGCGCCTGGTGTCAGCACTCCAGCGCTCGTGACTTACCTGTACGGGAGCATCGCCGGCATCTCGCCAACGGCGGGCCGGGTGGCGGAGTTCGCCGACCAGGTGGGCGCGGGCAAGACTTACGCGACCAACGGCGACTTGCTGGCCTTCGCGGCCGGCCTGTCGATCAACACCGACAAGATGGCGGACTTCGTCGGCACGGTCCAGCAATTGGACCTGCCCGCGCACTGACTAGCCGACCAGCGCGGCCTCGATCTCGGCGAACGACCCTGCTGTTTCCGGCAGCTGCAAGGCGATGCCGAGTTGCCGCGCGATCTGCGACAGCGAGAATATGCCCCGCACTTCGACTCGCCCATCCTCGCCGGTCTGCACCACCAGGGCGTGGTTGCGCCGCAGCTGCCGCAGGCTGGCGACGATATGCCCCACGCGTGCCGACGCAACCTGGCGCATCTCGAACGCGTCCAATTGCGCCGCCGGTGTCATCAGGTCGGAGACCAGGATGTCGGAATGGCGGATGCGCCTCTCCTGCACCAGGCCGACCGGTTTCTCGCCGAGGATGTCGGTCGCCGTGATGATCCCGGCCAGCGAATCGCCCTTGTCCAGCGCCAGCAGCATGCGCACACCGCGCTGCATCATGTAGCTGTGCGCCAGCTCCATGGTGGCTTGCGGATCGACGACCACGGCCGCCACTTGCGTCAGGTCGGTCATGACTTCGATGGCGGGGGAGTCGAGCGTGGCCTGCGCGCGGCCCGAGTCCGGGCGGCAGATCCGCGCGGCGCCGAGGGAGGCGCGGGCGGCGAGGGGAGGATAGGCATCCATGGAATGCTCCTGGTAGCCATTCCATCCTAGTGCCGAACCCCTCGCGCGTCCAGGGTCTGCGTTAGTGAAGCTTTGCCGCCGGCTCAGTGGACCGCGCGGGCCCGGCCACCATCGCCGCCAGCTGGGAACGCATGATTTTTCCCATGTCGTTGCGAGGGATGCTGTCGAGCCGGAAGATCGTGATGGCCGGCAGGGCGGGAAACGCCGCGCGGTAGCGCTGGGTCAACTCCGCCTCGGCAAAATCGCCGGTCGCAACGACCGCGACGCCTGGCCTGACGCCGGCCGGCGTCTCGATCGAGAACACGGCCATGTCGGTGATGCCCGCGGTGCCGCTGATTGCCTGTTCCACGATCTCAGGCGCGAGCTTCACGCCGCCGATGTTCATCAGCTCGCGCACCCGCCCGACCAGGCTCAGGTCGGCGTTCTTGCCCAGCACACCGAGATCGCCGGGGTAGAACCAGCCGTCGCGAAAGTTCTGGGCGGTCGCTTCGGGGTCATCCAGGTAGAGCTCGACCTGGCCTTCTGCGCGGATTCGCACTTGGCCAATGGTGCCGTTGGGTACCTGTTTGCCGTGCTCGTCGATGATCTCGACTTGCACTGGCGGAACCACATAACCCGTCAGCCGCGGCTGCGCGTCGCTGTGGTTTGCCGGCGCGAGCGCCACGGTGCCTATTTCTGTGGACCCGTAGCACAGGAACAGTTTTTGGGTCAGGCGAAGGCGCGCCTCGCGGTTGAGTTTTTGCGGTAACGCGCTGCCGGCGGCGTAGACCCGCATCTCCGTCGGCGCCACGAAATCGTCGGGCAAGCCTTTGATGAGTTCTTCGAGCTGGGCAGTCGACAGGAACACGATGTTGGGCTGCGTGCGCAACAACCTGAACAGCGGCCGGCCCGGCCGCAGTACCGGCAGGATCACGGTTCCGCCGGCCGACCAGCAGTTCAGGGGCAGCACCACGCCGGCCACGCTGCTCATCCCCATGGTGTTCAGCAGCCGCGAGTGCGGCCCCAAGGCGTAGTCGCCGATCTGCTGCTTGTTGCGCCGGTGAATCAGCCCGTAAGTCAGCAGGGCCCGCTTGGGCGTGCCGGTGGTGCCCGACGACAGGATGATCCGGGCCTGGGCCTCGGGTGGGTGGTCCCGGTCTTCGAACGGCGGCAAGTGGTCGGCGGGCTTGCTGATCCAGTCGACACTGGCCTCCACCAATTTGTAGCCGGATATCTTCGCGGGAGTGTCGGTGAGGACGACGTCGGGCGCGAGGTGTTCGAGGTCCTTCGGGGTCCCGCTCGCCGACACCAGGCCCAGCCGCGACAACGCGATCGTCAGCAGCCAATGCAGGTACAGGTTGTCGACAAAAATCATGACCCGGCTGCCGGCGGGTATCCCGGCGTGGTGGACGTAACGTGTGACCTTCTCGATATGCGCGCAGAACTCGCCATAGCTGAGGTTCACGGCCGAGGCCACGACCGCGATTGCGTGCGGGTTTTGCCGTGACTGGTACAGGATCGGGTCGTAGAGTGAGACAGACGGGAATGGCTTGGACATGTTGGGGCGGGCGCTGGCAGACAGGGAAAAAGCAGACGACGTTATACGCGAAGACGCCGCGCAGAAGAGGACGCCGGCGCCGGCAGCATCAGCTGGGCCGCCTGGGCGACCCGCACGCAGTCCTTGATGTGTTCCTCACCCAGGTAGCGGATGGCCGTGTAGCCCATGACGGCGGCGATGGCCTGGCCGGCCAGCGGCACGTATTTGGTGGCCTGCTTCGCTGTCATGCGCACACCCGCCTTCGCCGCCATGCGCAGCACCAGGTCGCGCGTGATGAACTTGCCCACCAGCACCGAGCCCACGGTGGCCAGCGCCTTCTGGACCTGGTCGCGGGTGTGCGCGGGCAGGGCGTCCAGCTGCTGGGGGGTGAGGCCGAACTCGGCGTTGATGGCGGGCACCAATTGCGACAGCAAGGCCGCGTCCACCGCCCAGTCCAGGCCGGGCACCGGGACCGCACTGGCCGCGGCGCCCACCAAAGCGCGGCGGTTCAGGAGCTTGCGGCTGCGGCGCACCGCATCCATCAGGATGGTGTTGCCGTCGGCGAGTTGCAGGGCGGTGGGCATGAATTTCCGGGTGACGAGCGCCCAGTGTCGCGCAAGAGCCGTCAGCGCGCTGTTTCAATCGCCTCGATGTCGCCGGAAATCGCCAGCCACCGCTCTTCCATGGCTTGCAGCTCATCATTGACCACTTTCAATCGCTTGCCCGCCTGTGCAATTTCAGTGGGAGGCAAGGATGCGGACAAGCGCGCCTCCAGCGCCGCCTTGTCGGCGTTGAGTTCGGCCATTCGCTTTTCCGCCTGCTCCAGCTCTCGCTTGAGCGGCTTGACGCGCGTGGCCAGTTGCTGGCGCTGCTGCTGCGGCGCCGGCGTCGGCGCGGGCGCAGGCGCAGCAGCGGCCGCGCTTTCGGCGCGCGCCACCTCGCGCAGCCGCTTGGCTTCGTCCAGCAGGTACTTCTGGTAGTCGTCCAGGTCGCCGTCGAAGGGCGACACCTTGCCGCGGCCGACCAGCCAGAACTCGTCGCACACAGCGCGCAGCAGGGCGCGGTCGTGGCTGACCAGCATCACGGTGCCCTCGAATTCGTTCAGCGCCATCGACAGGGCTTCGCGGGTCGCCAGGTCCAGGTGGTTGGTCGGCTCGTCCAGCAGCAGCAGGTTGGGGCGCTGCCAGACCATCATCGCCAGCACCAGGCGGGCCTTTTCGCCGCCGCTCATGGTGCCGACGGTCTGCTTGACCATGTCGCCGCTGAAGTTGAAGGTGCCCAGGAAATTGCGCAAGTCCTGTTCGCGGCCCGATTCGCCGGAATTGGGGCCGAGCTCGCGGGCCAGCCGGAACATGTGCTCCAGCGGTGTGTCCTGCGGGCGCAGCACGTCCAGCTCCTGCTGCGCGAAGTACCCGATGTTCAGGCCCTTGCCCTCGGTGATGGTGCCCCCCAGCGGTGCCAGGTCGCGCGCGATCGACTTGACCAGCGTCGACTTGCCCTGGCCGTTGGCGCCCAGGATGCCGATGCGTTGGCCGGCCATCACCGAGCGGCTGACACCGCCGACGATAAGCTTGGGCTCGCCCTCCACCACATAGCCGAACTCCCCGTCGCTGATCGCCAGCATCGGGTTGGGCAGGTTGGCCGGTTCCTTGAATTCGAACGTGAACTCGGCGTCGGCCAGCACCGGCGCGATCTTCTCCATCCGCTCCAGCGCCTTGACGCGGCTTTGCGCCTGCTTGGCTTTCGAAGCCTTGGCCTTGAAGCGGTCGATGAATTTCTGCAGGTGCGCGATCTTTTCATTCTGCTTGGAAAATGCCGACTGTTGCAGTTCGAGCTGCTGCGCGCGCAGCGTCTCGAAGGCGCTGTAGTTGCCGCCGTAGCGAATCAATTGCTGGCGCTCGATATGCAAGGTGACGTCGGTCACGGCATCGAGGAACTCCCGGTCATGGCTGATCACGATCATCGTGCCGGCGTAGCGCTTCAGCCACGCCTCCAGCCAGACCAGCGCGTCCAGGTCCAAATGGTTGGTGGGCTCGTCCAGCAGCAACAAGTCGGACGGGCACATCAGCGCGCGCGCGAGTTGCAGGCGCATCCGCCAGCCGCCCGAGAAGCTGTTGACCGGCTGGTCCAGCTCGCTGGACTTGAAGCCCAGCCCCAGGATCAGCGACTGCGCGCGCGGCACCGCGTCGTGTTCTCCGGCGTCGGCCAGGTCGGAGTGCAGGTGCGCGATCTCCATGCCCACGTCGTGGTCGTCCACGTCGAGGTCGTGCGTCTCTTCGGCGCGCGCCAGCGCCGCGCGCAGTTCCATCAAGCGGGTATCGCCGCCGAGCACGAAGGCTGTCGCCGACTCGTCGGTCTCGGGCATGTTCTGCGCGACCTGGCCCAGGCGCCATTGCGAGGGCATCGAGAAATCGCCGCCGTCTTCGTGCAGGGTGCCGTTGATGAGGCCGAACAGCGTCGACTTGCCGGCGCCGTTGCGCCCGACCAGGCCGATCTTCTCGCCCGGGTTGAGCGTGACGGAGACGTTGTCCAGCAGCACCTTCGCGCTGCGGCGAAGGATGAGGTTCTTCAGGATGATCACTTGCGGCTCAACTTCTCGAATGCTTGCTTGAAGTCGTCCAGCAGGTCGGCTTGCGCCTCGATGCCCACCGACACACGGATCAGCGAATCGGCGATGTCCATGCTTTCACGTTGCTCGGCGCCCATCTCCCAGAAGATCGTGCGGGCCACCGGAATGGCCAGCGTGCGGTTGTCGCCGAGGTGGCTGGACTTGATGACCAGTTCGAGGGCGTTGAGGACGTCGAAGGGATCGACTCCCTCCACGGTTTCGAACGCCAACAGCGCGCCGAAGTCCTTGAACAATTCCTTGGCTCGCGCATGCTGGGCATGGCTGGCCAGGCCCGGGTAGTGCACCTTCGACACCAGCGGCTGGGCTTGCAGCCACTGCGCCAGTGCCCGCGCGTTGTCGCAGGCGCGCGCCATGCGCAGCGGCAAGGTCTCGGCGCCGGCGGCGATCCGGTGTCCGTGTTCCGAGCTGAGCGTCGCGCCCATGTCGCGCAAGCCCTTCTTTCGGATCTGCAGCAAGCCCCAGCCGGGGGCCGGGCCCTTGCGATAGGCGGGCAGCAGGTGAGGGTACTTGCTCCAGTCGAACAGGCCGGTGTCGGAGATCGATCCGCCCAGCGCATTGCCGTGGCCGCAGATCGACTTGCTCAATGAATGCAGGACCAGTGAGGCGCCCACCGCCTTCGGCTGGAACAACGCAGGCGTGCTCATGGTGCTGTCGACGATGTAGAGCACCTCGCGCTCGGTGCACAGCTTGCCGATACCCGCCAGGTCGGCGACCTGCGTGCGCGGGTTGGCCACCGTTTCCACGAACACCATGCGGGTGTTCGGGCGCAAGGCCTGCCGCACGTTGGCCGCATCGGTGGCGTCGACCAGGCTCACCTCGCAGCCCAATTGCGTCAAGGTGTTCATCCAGCTGGCCGTGTTGCCGAACAGGTATTGGCTGGCCACCACATGATCGCCTTGCTTGAGCAAAGCCATCATGGTCGAGCAGATGGCCGCCATGCCGGTGGCGAAACACACGGTGCCGACGGCGTCTTCCATCAGGCTGATCTTGGTTTCCAGCGCGGCCGTGGTCGGGTTGCCCTGGCGCCCGTAGACATGCCCGCTCTGCTGGCCCTGGAAGACGGCCGTGAGTTCTTCCGCTGTGCCATAGCCGTAGGCGGTGGCGATGTGCAGCGGCTTGAGCACGGCGCCGTGCTCCACCGGGCCCAGGCGGTCGGCGTGCAGGATTCTTGTCGTGATGTCGCGGGTCATAGGGCTCTATTGTGACAACGCCTCGCGGGTCACCAGCAGCACATGGTCTTCGCCGGCGCTGGTCTCGAGCCAGACCACTTCCAGGCGGGGAAAGGCGGCCTCGAAGTGGGCGCGTTCATTGCCGATCTCGAGGACCAGGACTGCCGATTCGCTCATGTGCCCGGGGGCGTCACGAAGCAGCCCGCGGATGAAATCCATGCCGTCGGCGCCGCCGGCCAGCGCCAGTCCGGGCTCGGCGCGGTATTCGTCGGGCAGTTGCGACATGCTCTGTGCGTTGACGTAGGGCGGGTTGCAGAGGACCAGGTCGTAGGGGCCCGGGACCGATTGCAGGCCGTCGGACTGCAATAGGCGGATCCGGTCCTGCAACCCGTGCCGGTCGACGTTGATGCGCGCCACTTCCAATGCCGGCGCGGAGATATCGGCGGCATCGACCGTCACGTCGGGGTAGGTCATGGCCGCAAGCACGGCCAGGCTGCCGTTGCCGGTGCACAGGTCCAGCACGCGGCGGGTGTGTTCGCCCAGCCAGGGGTCGATGTCGCCCTCGACCAGCAGTTCGGCGATGAAGCTGCGCGGCACGATGCTGCGCTCGTCGACGTAGAACGCAACGCCGTGCAGCCAGGCCTCGCGGGTCAGGTAGGCGGCCGGCTTGCGCGTGCGAATGCGCTCGCCGATGAGTTCATTCACGCTGTCCTGCTGTTGCGGCGACACCGACATGCCCGCCACACCGTCGAGGTCGTCAAGCGGCAAGCCCATTTGCCAGAGCACCAGCCATGCCGCTTCGTCAAAGGCATTGGCCGTGCCATGGCCGAAGGCGACGCCCGCTTGCTCGAGTTGTGTCGCGCTTTGCTGGACCAGTTCTAGGAGGGTCATTGGGGTGGAGAGGCTTTTTGAACGCAGAGGACGCAAAGATTACGCAGAGGGCGCAGAGGAAACAGCCGAAGGAACAGCCGAAGGTTTTCTGTCTTCCTCTGCGTCCTCTGCGAATCCCCTGCGCCCTCTGCGTTCAAAAAATTCAACGCACGAGACCGCCCTCAAGGTTCTCGATAGTCCGCCGGTAGATATTCTTCAGCGGCTCGATATCCGCGACGATGACGTGCTCGTCGATCTTGTGGATGCTGGCGTTGATCGGACCGAACTCGATCACCTGCGGGCAGATGCGCGAAATGAAACGGCCGTCGCTGGTACCGCCGGTGGTGGAAAGCTCGGTGTCGATGCCCGTCTCGCCGCGGATGGCGCCCTGGATCGCGGTCACGAGTTCGCCGGGCGTGGTCAGGAACGGCAGGCCGCCGACCACCCAATCGAGTTTGTAGTCCAGGCCGTGCCGGTCCAGCACTTCATGCGTGAGCTTTTGCAATCCTTCGGGCGTCGACTCGCTGGAGTAGCGGAAGTTGAAATCGATCACAACGCTGCCCGGAATCACGTTGCCGGCGCCGGTGCCGCCATGGATGTTGCTGATCTGCCAGCTGGTGGGCTGGAAGAATGCGTTGCCCCAGTCCCATTCGAGGGTGGTCAGTTCATTGAGCGCCGGCAACGCCAGGTGGATCGGGTTCTTCGCCAATTGCGGATAGGCGATGTGGCCCTGCACGCCCTTGACGGTGAGCTTGCCGCTCATGCTGCCGCGCCGGCCGTTCTTGATCATGTCGCCGACGCGCTCGACCGAGGTGGGCTCGCCGACGATGCAATAGTCCAGCCGCTCGCCGCGGGCCTTGAGACGGTCGCAGACCACCACCGTGCCATCGACGCTCGGGCCTTCCTCGTCGCTGGTGATGAGCAGGGCGATCGACAGCGCGGGCTCCGGGTGGGCCGCCAGGAATTCCTCCACCGCCACCACGAAGGCCGCGATCGAAGTCTTCATGTCGGAGGCGCCGCGGCCGTAGAGTTTTCCGTCGCGATGCGAGGGCGTGAACGGGTCGCTGGTCCATTGGTCGAGCGGTCCCGTCGGCACGACATCGGTATGGCCGGCGAACACCAGCGTGCGGCCCGCGCCTTGCGCGGCATCGAGCTTGCCCGCGCGCTTGGCCCACAGGTTGGTGACGCGAAAGCTCTCCGGGCCGCTCAGGATGGTTTCGCAGGCAAACCCCAGCGGCGCCAGCCGCTCGCCGATGATCTGCTGGCAGTGGGCATCATCGGGCGTGAGGGACCGGCGCGAGATCAGCTGTTCGGTCAGGTGCAGGGCGCGGTTTGTCACGGATTCAATGTTTTACGTCTAGCGTGATCTCGGTGAACGACGGCTCCTCGGCCATGTCTTCTTCGGACGCCCCGTCTTCCACTTCGACCTTGTCCTTGCCGGCAAAGTCGTTCTGCAGGCGCCATTGCAGGTTGGTGGGCGAGTCGGCGTAGGCCAGGCCTTCCTTCTTGTCGACCGAGCCGTCGACGATCAGGCGCGCGATGTCCATCTCGAACGTTTGCGATCCCTCGGCCATCGCCTTCTCCATCGCTTCCTTGATGCCGGAGAAGTCGCCTTTCTCGATCAGTTCGGAGATCAATTTGGTGTTGAGCAGCACTTCCACCGCCGGTGCCCGGCCGCCGTGCACCGTGCGCAGCAGGCGCTGCGAGACCACGGCCTTGAGCGCCGCCGCCAGGTCGCCCAGCATGGTGGGGCGCACCTCGACCGGGTAGAAGCTCAGGATCCGGTTCAGGGCCTGGTAGCTGTTGTTGGCGTGCATGGTCGCCAGGCACAGGTGCCCGGACTGGGCATAGGCGATCGCCGCCGACATGGTTTCGCGGTCGCGGATTTCGCCGACCAGGATCACGTCCGGCGCCTGCCGCAGCGCGTTCTTCAGCGCCGTCTGCATCGATTGCGTGTCGCTTCCCACCTCGCGCTGGTTCACCACCGACTTCTTGTTGGTGAACAGGAACTCGACCGGGTCTTCGATCGTGAGGATGTGGCCCGACACCTTCTCGTTGCGGTGGTCCATCATCGCTGCCAGCGTCGTGCTCTTGCCGGCGCCGGTGGAGCCCACCATCAGCAGCAGGCCGCGCTTTTCCATGATCAGGTCGCCCAGGATCAGCGGCACCGACAGCGAAGCCAGGGGCGGGATTTCGGTGGTGATGTAGCGGATCACGGCGGCGTAAGTGCCGCGCTGGCGCATGGCGGAAATCCGGAAGTTGCCGACGCCGGGAATCGCGTGCGCCATGTTCAGCTCGCCGCTTTCCTCCAGCTCCTCGATCCGCTTGGCCGGCAAGACTTCCGCCAGCAGGGCCATGGGGGCATCGGCGGGCAGCAATTGGTTGTTGATCGGCAGGCACTGCCCGTTGATCTTGATCAGCGCTGGCGCATGTGCCGACAGGTAGACGTCAGAGGCCTTCTTTTCGCCCATCAGGCGAAGAATCCGTTCCATCGTGCTCATTGCTTGCCCCTCAATCCGTAGTCGGTGCGATCAGTCGCGTAGCAGGTCGTTCAGGCTGGTCTTGGCGCGCGTCTTCGCATCGACGCGCTTGACGATCACCGCACAGTACAGGCTGTACTTGCCGTCCGCGCTCGGCAGATTCCCGGACACGACCACGGAGCCGGCCGGAATGCGGCCATATGTCACGGTGCCGGTGGCGCGGTCGTAGATCTTGGTGCTCTGGCCGATGTACACGCCCATCGAGAGCACCGAGTTCTCTTCGACGATCACGCCTTCCACCACTTCGGAGCGCGCGCCGATGAAGCAGTTGTCCTCGATGATGGTGGGGCCGGCCTGCACCGGCTCCAATACGCCGCCGATGCCGACGCCGCCCGACAGGTGCACGTTCTTGCCGATCTGGGCGCAGGAGCCGACGGTGGCCCAGGTGTCGACCATGGTGCCTTCGTCCACATAGGCACCGATGTTCACGTAACTGGGCATCAGGATCGCGCCCTTGGCGATGTAGCTGCCGCGGCGCGCCACGGCCGGCGGCACCACGCGAACGCCGGTGGCCGCCATTTCGTCGGCGGTCAGGTGCGCGAACTTGGTGGGCACCTTGTCGTAGAAGCCCAGGTCGCCGGCCTTGACGACCTCGTTGTCGCGCAGGCGGAACGACAGCAGCACCGCCTTCTTGATCCACTGGTGGACCGTCCATTGGCCGACGGCTTCGCGGGTCGCCACCCGCAATTGGCCCTTGTTCAGATCGGCGATCACGTGCTCCACGGCGTCGACCACTTCCTTGGGCGCGGACTTGGCGGAAATGTTGGCGCGGTTTTCCCACGCGGCGTCGATGATTTGCTGGAGCTGTTGGGTCATTGAGTTATTTCGATCTGGACTTGACGAACTGGACGATGCGTTGCGCGGCTTCCACGCATTCCGCGGTATCGGCCACCAGGGCCATGCGGATGCGCCCGGCGCCCGGATTGGAACCGCCGCTCTCGCGGGCAAGGTAGCTGCCCGGCAACACAGTCACATTGTATTGAGCCAGCAATTCCCGGGCGAACTCAATGTCGCTTCCCGGCACGCCGGCCCACAAGTAAAAGCCCGCATCCGGCAATTTCACGTCCAGCACTTCGGCCAGCATGGGTGTCACCTGGGCGAACTTTTTCCGGTACAGGGCGCGGTTTTCCACCACGTGGGCCTCGTCGCCCCAGGCGGCGGTGCTGGCCTTCTGCACCACCGGACTCATGGCGCTGCCGTGGTAGGTGCGATACAGCAGGAATTTCTTCATCAGCGCCGCGTCGCCCGCGACGAAGCCGCTGCGCATGCCCGGGACATTGCTGCGCTTGGACAGGCTGGTGAAGGACACCAGGTTGCGGAAGTCCGCGCGGCGCAGCTTGGCGGCGGCTTGCAGGCCACCCAACGGGGGCTCACCCGTGAAATAGATCTCGCTGTAGCACTCGTCCGAGGCAATGACGAAGCCATGGCGGTCCGACAGCGCGAACAGCTTCTCCCACTCGGCCAACGGCATCACCGCCCCGGTCGGATTGCCCGGCGAGCAGACGAACACCAATTGGGTGCGCACCCAGGCTTCGGCGGGCACGCTGTCCCAATCGACGGCGAAGTTGCGCGCCGGGTCGGTGGGCGCGTAGTAAGGCTCGGCCCCGGCCAGCAGGGCCGCGCCCTCGTAGATTTGATAGAACGGGTTGGGGCACAGCACCACCGGTTTTCGGGTGGGGTCGATCACGGTCTGGGCAAAGGCGAACAGGGCCTCGCGCGAGCCGT
>JAQGMS010000185.1 GCA_028292245.1 Ramlibacter sp. | reverse complement strand
TACACCGTGCGGCCGCGCCGCGCCCGCGAGGAAAAGCCGAAGGTCAGCGCGTTTCTCTCCGCCAGGATCGACAAGATACTGGCGCTGCGGCCCGATTGCGTGTTCGGCTTTTCCGACCTGCAGGCCGACATCGCGGCCGAGCTGATCCGCAAGGGCGTGCAGGTGACGGTGTTCAACCAGCGCAGCGTGGACGAGATTTTCTCGATGCTGTACCAGGTGGCGGCGATGGTGGGGGAGGCCGGGCGCGGGCAGGAGTTGCTGGCCGGCATGCGCGAGCGCCTGCGGGCGATCGAGCAGCAAGCCCAGGCGCTGCCGCGCCGGCCCAAGGTGTTCTTCGAGGACTGGGACGAGCCGCACATCAGCGCGATCCGCTGGGTGTCGGAGCTGGTCGGCATCGCCGGCGGCGACGACTGCTTTCCCGAACTCTCCGTGCAATCGCTCGGCAAGGACCGCATCATCGCGGACGGCGCCGAGATCGTGCGGCGCAACCCCGACATCATCATCGGCTCGTGGTGCGGCAAGAAATTCCGCGCCGAGAAAGTGGCGGCGCGTACCGGCTGGGACAGCGTGAACGCCGTCAAGAACGGGCAGCTGTTCGAGATCAAGTCCGCCGACATCCTGCAGCCGGGGCCGGCCGCGCTGACCGACGGCGTCGAACAATTGCATCGCATCGTCGTTGCGTGGAACCAGGTTCATGGCTGAACTTCGCGTTGCGCGCAGCGAACTGATATTGGGCGGCCAAAAGAGCGGCAAGACCGCGCGCGCCGAATCGCTGGCCGCTTCCTGGCTGGCGCAATCGCAAGGGCATCGCGCGGTGTACATCGCCACCGCGCAAGCCTGGGACGAGGAGATGCGCGAGCGCATCGCCCGCCACCAGCGCCAGCGCGCGGAGCGCGTGCCGCGCATGGAAACCGTGGAGGAACCGCTGGAGCTGGTCCGCGCGATCGGCGAACACAGTCGCGCCGACACGCTGATCGTGGTGGACTGCCTGACGCTGTGGTTGACGGCGCTGTTGATGCCGGCGGCGGGGGCAAGCCCTCACCCCAACCCCCTCCCAACCATCGCCGATACCTTGCGCGCCTGTGCCGGCCCGATCGTGCTGATCAGCAACGAGATCGGCTCGGGCGTGATCCCGCTGGGACAGGATACGCGCGCCTTCGTCGATGCCTTGGGCGGCTTGAACCAGCAGGCTGCCGCCGCGTGCGAGCGGGTGACGCTGATGTCGGCGGGCTTGCCGCTCACGCTCAAGGGCGCGTCATGAGGCGCTGGCTGCTGCTTGCACTTTGCGCGTTGGCGATCCACGCGCATGCCGTGCAGGTGGTCGACGATCGCGGCGTGGCCGTGGATGTACCGGCACCACCGCAACGCATCGTCAGCATGTTGCCTTCGCTCACCGAAACGGTGTGTGAACTGGGCCGCTGCGCTGGCCTGGTCGGCGTGGACGACTATTCCAACTGGCCGGCTTCGGTGCGCGGCCTGCCGCGCCTGGGCGGGCTGGAAGACGCGAACATCGAGCGCATCGTCGCGCTCAAGCCCGACCTGGTGATGCTCTCCGTGACGTCGCGCGCGGTGGGCCGGCTGGAAGGCCTGGGCATCAAGGTCGTCGGGCTCGAAGTCAAGACCATGGCGGACGTGCGGCGCGCGCTGGTCAAGGTCGGCCAATTTCTGGACCGGGCTGCGGAGGCGGAACAAGTGTGGGCCCGCATCAACGCCGGCATCGACGAAGCGGCGCGCGGCCTGCCCCCCGTGCTGCGCGGCACGACGGTGTACTTCGAGGTCGGCGAAGGCCCGTATGCCGCGAGCGAGATATCGCACATCGGCGAAGTGCTGGCGCGTGTGGGCGCCGCCAACATCGTGCCCGGCGCGCTGGGCAGCGTGCCCAAGCTCAATCCGGAATTCGTGGTGCGCGCCAACCCGCAGGTGATCATGATCTCCGAGTTCGGCGCGCGAACCCTGAAGCAGCGGCCGGGCTGGAGCCGCATCCGCGCCGTGCGCGACGGTCGGGTCTGCGCACTCAACTCGGTACAAGGCGACGTGCTCGTGCGGCCGGGGCCGCGATTGGCCGAAGCGGCGCGCATCATGGTCGACTGCCTGAAGGCGCCCGCGAAGGGCGCGTCGTGAAGGCCGCGCGTGCGCCGGGATCGCTGGTGGCGATGCTGCTCGCGGCGACCGCCGTGCTTTGCCTGCTCGGCATGGCAGTGGGCAGCCTGGGATGGGAGCCGCTGTGGGGCCAGGCGGGCGAGGGCGCCGCCGCGGTCCTTTGGGACATCCGCGTGCCCCGCACGCTGGGCGCCTGGCTGGCCGGCGCGCTGCTGGGGCTGGCGGGCGCGATCGCGCAGGGGCTGTTTCGAAACCCGTTGGCCGATCCCTACCTGCTGGGCAGCGCGACCGGCGCTGCCTTGGGCGCGGCAATCCTGCTGGTGGTGATCGGCGTCTCGCCCATTGCGGCCTCGGGCTGGGCTGCGCGCGTCGGTCTCACGGGCGCTGCGTTCGCCGGCGCGGTGGTTGCCGTGCTGGTCACGCTGGGCCTTGCGAAGGGCGTGCTGCACACGCTGCGTCTGTTGCTGGCCGGGGTGATCGTCGGCATGGTGTTCGGCGCGCTGTCGGCGCTGGTGATGTTCTGGGTGCCGGACATCATGCGTGCGATGCAGGCGTTCCTCTTGGGCACGACGAGCTACCTCGGCTGGACCAGTGTGATCCTGTTGGCCGCGGTGTTTGCCGCGACGCTGGCGACCGCGATTGCATGGAGCCGCGCGCTCGACGCCTTGTCGCTGGGCGAAACCACCGCCGCCAGCCTGGGCGTGGCGCTGATGCCTGCGCGCGTCGTGCTGGTCGGCGCGATGGCCCTGGCGACCGGCGCGGCCGTGGCCGAGGTGGGCCTGATCGCATTCATCGGCCTCGTTGCGCCGCACGTGGTGCGGGCCCTCGTCAAGCCGACGCATCGCTGGCTGTTGCCGCTCGCGGCGCTGACCGGCGGCGTGTTGCTGCTCGCGGCCGACGTGCTGGCGCGCTGGCTGCTGGCGCCGCAGGAACTGCCGGTCGGTGTGCTGACGGCGGTGCTGGGTGGCGGCTACCTGCTATGGCTCATGCACCGGAGGCCGCTGTGAGCGCGCTGCGCGCCGAGGGTGTATGCGTCGCGCTGGGCGGAGTCGAGGTCCTGCACGGTGTCGACCTGGCCTTGCCTGCCGGCCGCTGGACCGCCATCGTCGGCCCCAACGGCGCGGGCAAGACCACGCTGCTGAAGGCATTGGCGCACTTGTTGCCGTACCAGGGCCGGGTGCGATTGCAGGACCGCGATGCGTCCGGCTGGAGCCACAAGGAGCGCGCCCGGGCGCTGGCCTGGCTGGGGCAAAACGAAAGCGGCGCCGAGGACCTGCTCGCGCACGACGTGGTGATGCTGGGCCGCTTGCCGCACCAACCCTGGCTGGGCGCGTCCAGCGAAACCGACAGCGCCGCTGTGCAAGCCGCGATGCTGGAGACACAATGCTGGGACTGGCGCCACCGCCCGTTGGGCAGCCTGTCGGGCGGCGAGCGCCAGCGGGTGCTGCTGGCGCGGGCGCTGGCGGTGCAGGCCCCGCTGCTGCTCATGGACGAACCGCTGGCCAACCTCGATCCTCCGCACCAGGCGGACTGGCTGCGCATCGTGCGCCGCCACGTCGAGCGCGGCGGCACCGCGCTTTCCGTGCTGCACGAAATCACGATGGCACTGCATGCCGACGAAATGGTGGTCATGGACGCGGGCCGCGTCGTGCATCAGGGGCCTTGCTCGCAAACGGCGACCCACCGCGCGCTGGAAAATGTGTTCGAGCAACGCATCAGCGTGCATTCGCTGGCGGGGCAGTGGGTCGCGTTGCCCAACGAATGACATGGCCCCCTGGACCGCCGTCATCGCGCTGCTGTTCGCCTTCTGCCTGGACCGCTGGTTCGGCGAGCCGGTGCAGCGTTGGCACCCCGTCGCCTGGATGGGCCGCTACCTGGGCTGGATGAGCGGCTGGATCGGGCCGCGCGAACCGCTGCCGTCACCGAACTGGCGCGCCTTCTGGGCCGGCGCGCTGGCCTGGTATGGCGGCGCGGCGATCGCGGGCCTGCTGGCGTGGTTGCTGCAATGGGCGCTCCTGCACTTGAACGAAGCACTGGCCGGCCTGCTGCTGGGCGCGCTGCTCAAGCCGATGCTCGCCTGGCGCATGCTGCGCGTGGAAGTGATGGATGTGGAAGCGGCGCTGGCGCGGTCGCTCGATGCCGGCCGATTGCAACTGGGCCGGCTGGTCAGCCGCGAGGTCATGCAGCTGAGCGAGGAGCAGGTGCGCGAAGCCGCCATCGAGACGCTCGCCGAGAACCTCAATGACTCGGTGGTGGCGCCGGTGTTCTGGTTCTTGCTGGCGGGGTTGCCCGGCGCGGTGATCTATCGCTTCGCCAACACGGCGGATTCGATGTGGGGCTACAAGGGCTTTCGCGCCGGCGTGGATTGGGAATGGGCCGGCAAGTGGGCGGCCCGCGCCGACGATGTGCTGTCCTGGATACCGGCGCGCATCACGGCCCTGCTGATCGCGGCGCTGGCGGGCGGCTTGTCGTTCGCGTCGTTGCGGCGCGAAGCGCGCCACACGCCATCGCCCAACAGCGGCTGGCCGATGGCGGCGATGGCGCTGGCCCTGGGCGTGCGCTTGCGCAAGCCCGGCGTGTATGCCCTCAATGGTGAAGCCGCGGCGCCCGATTCGTCAGCGACGGCGCGAGCGCTTCGGCTGACGGACCACTGCGTCGCGGTGCTGCTGGCCTGGGGCTGTTTGATGATTTTCCTGTTGGCGTGGGAGAGACCGTGGTGACAACCAAAATGCAAATCCCCGACCTGACCGATCCCGCGCTCGCGCAGCGCCTGCAGCACAAGCTCGACCACAAGACCAAGCCCTTGGGCTCGCTGGGCCGCCTCGAAGCGCTGGCGCTGCAGATCGGCCTGGTGCTGGGCACGGAGATGCCCGTGCTCGAGCAACCGCAGCTCGTCGTCTTTGCCGGCGATCATGGACTTGCCGCGCGCGGCGTCTCGGCGTATCCCAGCGACGTGACCTGGCAGATGGTGGAGAACTTCCTGGCCGGCGGGGCGGCGGTGAGCGTGCTCGCGCGCCAGCATGGCCTGGCCCTCACGGTGGTCGACTGCGGCGTGGCGCGCGATGTCGCACCGCGCGAAAGATTGCTGGTCCGCAAGATTGCGCCCGGCACGGCCGACTCCTCCACCGGCCCCGCGATGTCCGCGGCCCAATGCGAGCAAGCCATCGCCAACGGCCGCGCGATCGTGCAGGCGCTACCCGGCAACGCGCTGCTGCTGGGTGAAATGGGGATCGGCAACACGTCGGCGGCGTCGCTGTTGCTGGCGCGTTTGACCGGCCATGAGTTGTCCGAATGCGTCGGCGCCGGCACCGGGCTCGACAAAGCGGGTATCGAGCGCAAGCGCAAGGTCTTGCGGGAAGTGCTTGCGTTTCACGCTCAAGCCGTGGCTCCGCTGGAAGCACTGGCGGCTTTCGGCGGCTTCGAGATCGCCACGATGGCCGGCGCCGTGTTGGAAGCCGCGGCGCAGCGACGCGTGATCGTGGTCGACGGCTTCATCTCCAGCGCCGCGGTGCTGGTGGCGCAGCGCCTGGCGCCCGCCGTGACGCAGCGCTGCGTGTTCTCGCATCGCTCGGGCGAATGCGGCCATGCGTTGATGCTGCGCCACCTCGGGCCGACCGCACAGGAACCGGCGCGTGCGCTGCTGGACCTGGGCTTGCGGCTGGGCGAGGGCTCGGGCGCCGCGCTGGCCTGGCCCTTGCTCGTCTCGGCTTGTGCGCTGCTGCGCGAGATGGCCAGTTTCGAATCGGCGGGCGTGTCGGGGCCGGCGTGAAGCCGCTGGCGCAATCGGCGCGCGCGCTGGTGCTGGCAGTGCAGTACTTCACTCGCGTGCCGGTGCCGCCGGCACTGGCGCGCTGGACCGGTTTCGATGCCGGCTTGCAGCGCGCCAGCCTGGCGCACTTCCCGGCCGCCGGCTTGCTGGTCGCCGCGGTGGGCGCGGTTTGCTATGCGGCCGTCCAGCGCTTCCTGCTTCCTTCGCCGTTTGCGCACCTGGCAGCCGCTGTCGTATCGACCGTCGCCACGGTGCTGGTGACCGGCGCGCTGCACGAGGACGGGCTCGCGGACACGGCGGACGGATTGAGCGCCGGCGGCGATCGCGAGGCGGCGCTCGCCGCCATGAAGGAGTCGCGCATCGGCGGCGCGGGCGCGATGGCGCTGGTGTTGGCACTGCTGGCCAAGATCGGCCTGCTCAGCTTGATCGGATCGGCCGGCGGTTGGCTGGCAGCCGTCGCGGCGCTGCTGGCCGCCCACGCGGTATCGCGCGGGTTGGCGCTCGTGATCGTCGCCACGCTGCCGCACGTCGGCCGCGAAACCGGCTCGAAATCCATCGGCATGGCGCAGCGGATCGAATGGACGGGCTTGGCCGTCGCCGCGAGTTGGTGCGCGCTGGCGCTGTTGGCGGCGTCGCTGATTGCGCCACTTCGGCTCTGGCTCGCTGCCCTCGCCGTGGCTGTCCTCGCACTGCTGTGGCTGCGCCGCCTGCTGGCGCGCAGGCTGCAGGGCTTCACCGGCGATTGCCTGGGCGCCGCGCAACAGCTGTGTGAAATTGCGTTGTACTTCGGCGCGGCCCTGGCTGCCTGAATCACGGCGCCCCGGCGGAAAAACGCTGTTGTGCGGCGGCTCCGCTGCGTCTATGCTTGGCGCGTCTCGAATGCCCAGCAACCACGGGAGAGCCCTATGTACAAACGGATCCTGCTCGCTTACGACGGCTCCGACGCCGGACAGAAAGCCCTCCTGGATTGCCAGGACCTGGCGGTCTGGAGCCAGTCGGAGCTGTTCCTGATCGCCGTCATGCCGTCGGCGATGAGCTTCGTCGGCCTCGAAGGCGGCGTCTACGACATGGAACTGGAAGAGCGCGAGAAGAAGAAGCACCAAGCCGTGCTCGACGACGGCCTGCGCCGGCTGGCCGAGGGCGGCAACGTGTCGCGCGGCGAAGTGCTGGTGGGCGAAGCGGTGGACGAGATTACCAAGTACGCCCGCAAGATCGAATCCAACCTCATCGTTGTCGGCCACAAGCACCTGGACAGCTGGGCCGCGCGCTGGTGGCGCGGCTCGATCTCCGGCGCTCTGATCGAGCACGCGCCTTGCAGCGTGCTGGTCGTCATCACGCAATAGCGTTCCCATCATGGCCTCGCAGACACCGGCCACGCGCCGGGCGCCCGACCGTTCCGCCGCGCTGGCGCAGTACCGCCGGCGCGCCGCCACTTACGACCGCGAGCTGGCGATCTTCGAGCCCATCCGCACCGAAGCCATCGCATCGCTGCAACTGCAACGCGGCGACACCGTGCTGGACGTCGGCTGCGGCACCGGCCTGTCGTTCGAGCAGTTGCATGACCGCATCGGCAAGGGCGGCCACGTCGTGGGCATCGAGCAATGCCCCGAGATGCTGGCCAAGGCCAGGGAGCGCGTGGAGCAGAACCGTTGGCGCAACGTCGACCTGGTCTGCGCGCCCGCCGCGGCGGCCGTGATCGAAAAGCAAGCCGACGCTGCGCTGTTCCATTTCACGCACGACATCCTGCGCGAAGACGCCGCCATCGCCAATGTCCTTTCGCACCTGAAACCCGGCGCGCGCGTGGTCGCCACCGGCCTGCAGTGGGCATCGCCCTGGGCCTGGCCCACCAATGGCTTCGTGATGCTGGCGGCCATGTACTCCGTCACCTCCTTCGAGGGGCTAGGCCTGCCGTGGAACAAGTTGGCGCAAAGGCTGCGCGAGGTCGACGTCGAGCATGCGCTGATGGGTGGCATCTACATCGCCAGCGGCCGGTACGTGCCAGATTCGCATTGACCGGCCGGGGGGAGACCCGCATTCAAGGCCGGGGCACAGGTGGGTTAGCCTAGTGGCCATGAATACCGCACGCCTTACCCGTCTGCTTTCCCTCTGCCTGCTGGCTTCGCTGCTGGGCGGATGCGCATCCGGCAACCGCTTTGCGAGCCGCGCCGATCGCATCAGGAACGTGGTCGTCATCTACGCCGAGAACCACAGCTTCGACAACATGTACGGAATGTTCCCCGGCGCCAACGGCATCGCCAACGCGACGCCGGAGCAGTTCACGCAACTGGGTCATGACGGCGAGCCCCTGGCTGAACTCGTTACCTGGGGACCGGACGGCAAGCCGGCTGCGGGCTTTCCGCGCATGCCCAACAAGCCGTTCCGGATCGACGCGCCGCCCGTGAACCGGCCGCCGACCCAGATCGTTCCCAGCCCGATCCACGTGTTCTTCCACAGCCAGGAGCAGATCAACGGCGGCAAGAACAACCTGTTCGCCGCGATGTCCAACGTGGGCGGCTGGACCATGGGCTACTACGACGGCAGCCAGTTCCGCTTGTGGAAGTGGGCGCAGGAATACACGCTGGCCGACAACTTCTTCATGGGCGCTTTCGGCGGGTCGTACCTGAACCATCAATACCTCATCTGCGCCTGCGTGCCCAGGCACGAGAATGCGCCGCCTTCGATGCGGGTGCGGCTGGATGCCGATGGGAAGTTGACAAGGCGCCCCGACTCACCGCCGGCCAGCCAGGGACCGGTCAAGGTCTACAGCGCCTACGGAGGGGAGGTGACAGCCGACGGATTGGCGGTCAATACCGTGCAGCCGCCGTACCAGCCCAGCGGCATACCGCCGGCCGCGGGCGGCCCGCGCGAATTGGCCGACCCCGCGGGTGCGTCGTGGATGGGCACGCCTGCGCCGCCGCAGACCGCGCCGACGATCGGCGACCGATTGTCCGATCGCGGCATCTCCTGGGCCTGGTATGCAGAGGGCTACCGGCGGGCCGTGGCCGATGGCCGACAGGCGCCCGGCGTCGACCGCAAGATCATCTACACCAGCGGCGTGAATTCGCCGAACTTCCAGGCGCACCACCAGCCGTTCAACTACTACCTTCGCTATGCACCGGGCACCGCCGAGCGCGCCGCGCATTTGCTGGACGCCGACGACTTCCTGGCTGCAGCGGCAGCGGGCACGCTGCCCGCCGTGAGCTTTTACAAACCCGCCGGCAAGAACTCCCAGCACCCAGGGGATTCGGACATCATGACCGGCGACGCGTACATCGCAGGGCTGCTCGAAAAGCTGCGCGCCAGCCCGCAATGGAATGACATGCTGGTCATCGTCACCTACGACGAGAACGGCGGCTATTGGGATCACGTCGCGCCACCGGCCGGCCCCGGCTGGGGCGACCGGTTCGGCCCGGGCTCCAGAATCCCCACGTTGCTGATCGGGCCCCGCGTCAAGAAGCACTTTATCGATTCGACGGCGTACGACACGACTTCGATCCTGAAGTTCATCACCAAGCGCTTTGGCCTGGAGCCGCTGCCGGGCGTGCGCGAACGGATGGGTGACCTGAGCAACGCGCTCGACTGACCGAACGGCCAACCGGCCGTAAACCATCCGTTAACCCTCAGTAAAGTTCCCGTCCGATTGAAGGAATGGGACTACGCGGGCTTGCGCCGCCCGCCGATGGCTCATGCATGGCATTACCATCACGCTCCACAGACCGGGCGCACGCCGTGCACAACCTCGCGCGTCGCCGGCCAATAACAAGGAAGAGCCATGGAGCCGCTGCCGCCCGAGTCCAACCCGCCGCCCCTGGAGCCGGGGACGCCCCCGCAACGCCGTTTGAGCACCCGCGCGACCTTGATCGGCGGTGTGGTCGCCGTGGTCGTCGCCTTGGGCGTGGGCTGGCTGGCCTGGGACCTCACGCATCCGAGCAAAGATACGGGCGCGGATGGCGCCCGCGCCGCGGCCAGCGCCCCGGGAGGAGGTGGCGGCGGAGGTGGGCGCGGTGGCGCCGGTGGTGGGGCCGGTGGCCGCGGCCCGGCCACCACGGTCGGTGTCGCCGCCGCTGAAAAGGCCGACATCCCGGTCGTGATCGATGCATTGGGCACCGTGGCGCCGCAAGCCACCGTGCGGGTCCGGCCGCAGGTGTCGGGCGTGCTGCAACAGGTGCTCTACAAGGAAGGCCAGACGGTGCGCAAGGGCGACCTGCTGGCCACCATCGACCCGCGCCAGTTCGAGATGGCGCTGCAGCAGGCCCTGGGCCAGCGCCTGAAGGACGAGGCGCAATTGCAGGCTGCCAAGGTGACGCTGGCGCGCTTTCGCACGCTGCTGGCGCAGGACTCGATCGCGCGGCAGGAAGTGGATACGCAGGACGCGCTGGTCAAGCAGCTCGAGGCGGCCGTCACGATTTCCAAGGCCAACGAGGGCACGGCACGGCTGAACCTGGGCTACACCCGCATCGTGGCGCCGATCGCCGGCCGCGTCGGCCTGCGCGTCGTCGACGTCGGCAACGTGGTGGGCACCAGCGACGCGAATGGCGTCGCGCTGATCACGCAGATGATGCCGATCGACGTGGAGTTCGCCATCCCGCAGGACCAGGCACCGGCGCTGCAGCAGAATGCGGGCGCCTTCATGGAGGCCAAGGCTTTCGACCGCACGCGCACCACCGTGCTTGACACCGGCGTGTTCGCCTCGCTCGACAACCAGATCGACACGCAGACCGGCACGGTGCGCGCCAAGGCCCGGTTCAACAACACCAAGCTCGCGCTGTTCCCCAGCCAGTTCGTCAACGTGCAGCTCAACGTGCGCACGATCCGCGACGCCGTCGTCATCCCGGTCTCGGCGCTGCGGCACGGGGCCGGCGGCGATTTCGTCTTCATCCTGAAGGACGACCGCACCGTCTCGCAGCGCCCGGTGAAAGCCGGCGTCGCGCTGGCGGACCGGATCCAGATTCTCAGCGGCCTGCAATTGGGTGAACGCGTGATCACCGAAGGCGCGGACCGCCTGCGTGAGGGTTCACGCGTGATCCTGCCGGGCGACGCGGGCGGCATGCGCCAGGGCGGCGCGGGTGCCGGTGGACGCCGCCGTGGCGCCGAGGGCGCGGCAT
>JAQGMS010000174.1 GCA_028292245.1 Ramlibacter sp. | reverse complement strand
ACTTGTGCAGGTGGTGGTTCTTTTCGTCCATCTTGGAGATGATGCCGCTGGGCGCCTTGAAGGTCTGGCCGGCCATGGCGGCGATGACCTTGTCGGTGTCGGTGGACTTGGCCTTCTCGACGGCCTGTTTCCACATGTTGATGCCGATGTAGGTGGCTTCCATCGGGTCATTGGTCAGCGGCTTGTCGGAGCCGGGCAGGTTCTTGGCCTTGGCGTAGGCGGCCCACTTCTTCTCGAACTCGGTGTTGGTCGGGTTCTTGATCGACTGGAAGTAGTTCCAGGCGGCCAGGTGGCCCACCAGCGGCTTCGTGTCGACGCCGCGCAGTTCTTCCTCACCCACCGAGAAGGCGACGACCGGCACGTCCTTGGCCTTCAGGCCGGCGTTGCCCAGTTCCTTGTAGAAGGGAACGTTGGAGTCGCCGTTGATGGTGGAAACGACAGCGGTCTTGCCGCCTGCCGAGAACTTCTTGATGTCGGCAACGATGGTCTGGTAGTCGCTGTGGCCGAACGGTGTGTACTTCTCGTCGATGTCGGATTCCTTCACGCCCTTGCTCTTCAGGTAGGCGCGGAGGATCTTGTTGGTGGTGCGGGGGTACACATAGTCGGTGCCCAGCAGGACCCAGCGCTTGGCGCCGCCGCCGTCCTTGGACATCAGGTAGTCCACGGCGGGGATGGCTTGCTGGTTGGGGGCGGCGCCCGTGTAGAACACGTTCTTGGACAGCTCTTCGCCTTCGTACTGGACGGGGTAGAACAGCAGGCCGTTCATTTCTTCCACGACCGGCAGCACCGACTTGCGCGACACCGAGGTCCAGCAGCCGAAGATCACGGCGACCTTGTCCTGGCCGAGCAGCTGCTTGGTCTTTTCGGCGAACAGCGGCCAGTTGGAGGCCGGGTCGACCACCACGGGCTCGAGCTTCTTGCCCAGCACGCCGCCCTTGGCGTTGATTTCATCGATGGCCATCAGCACCGTGTCCTTCAACACGGTTTCGGAAATGGCCATGGTGCCCGAGAGGCTGTGCAGGATGCCGACCTTGATGGTGTCGGCGGCGTGCGCGGGGATGACCGAGAGGCCGGCCAGCGCCACGGCGGCGGTAAGCGCCTTGAGGGTAAAACGACGTTGCATTTGCGATGCTCCTTAAGCGGATTGGAAAAAATTCGCCCCACCCTTGCGTGATGTGGACGATCTGATTCTGGGTTTGCGCCCAGCCGGGCGATATACGACACATGGCGTACGGCAGAGCGTGAAATGCGGTTTTCCACAATTGCCAGGGGAAACGATCGGCCTACAGTTCAATGCCGTTCCATTCCCGCATGCCAGGAGACAGGCCCATGTCAGCCCACCCGACCGCCGCAGCGCAAAAGTTGCCGATTTACCGCTCCCTTTACGTCCAGGTGATCACCGCCGTGGTGATCGGGGTCCTGCTGGGCCATTTCTACCCGGCGCTGGGGGCCGAGATGAAGCCGCTGGGCGATGGCTTTATCAAGCTGATCAAGATGATGATCGCGCCCATCATCTTCTGTACGGTGGTTGTCGGCATCGCCGGCATGGAGGATATGAAGACGGTCGGCAAGACCGGCGGCCTCGCCCTGCTGTATTTCGAGGTCGTGAGCACGATCGCGCTGATCATCGGGCTGGTGCTGGTCAACGTCATCCAGCCGGGCAGCGGGATGAACGTGGACGCGTCCACGTTGGACACCAAGGGCATTGCGGCCTACACCGGCCCCGGCAAGATGGGCACGACGGTCGACTTCCTTCTTGGAATCATTCCCGGCACGCTGGTTGATGCCTTTGCGAAGGGTGAAATCCTGCAGGTGCTGCTGATCGCGGTGCTGTTCGGTTTCGCCCTGCACCGCTTCGGCGGCCGCGGCACCCTGGTGTTCGACTTCATCGAGAAGACGTCGCATGTGCTGTTCACCATCGTCGGCTACATCATGAAGCTGGCCCCGCTCGGCGCCTTCGGCGCGATGGCATTCACAATCGGAAAGTACGGCGTCGGCAGCCTGTTCTCGCTGGGCAAGCTGATGGGCGCTTTCTACCTGACCTGCCTGCTGTTCATCTTCGTCGTGCTGGGATTGATCGCGCGCTTCCACGGCTTTTCGATCTGGAAGTTCATCAAGTACATCAAGGAGGAGCTGCTGATCGTCCTGGGCACCTCCTCGTCCGAATCGGTGCTTCCACGCATGATGGAAAAGATGGAGAACCTGGGGGCGAAGAAGACCACCGTGGGCCTGGTGATTCCGACGGGCTACTCGTTCAACCTGGACGGCACTTCGATCTACCTGACCATGGCCGCCGTGTTCATCGCGCAGGCCACCAATACGCCGATGACGCTGACACAGGAGCTGACGCTGCTGGCCGTGCTGCTGCTCACGTCCAAGGGTGCCGCCGGCATCACGGGCAGCGGCTTCATCGTGCTGGCCGCCACGCTGTCGGCGGTGGGAACGGTGCCGGTGGCCGGGCTGGCGCTGATACTGGGCATCGACCGCTTCATGTCCGAGGCACGCGCCCTCACAAACCTGATCGGCAACGGCGTGGCGACCCTGGTGGTGGCCAAGTGGACCGGCGACCTCGACACCGAGCAACTCAAGGCCCGCCTGGACAACGAGGACTGGGTCGCGGCGCAGGAGCCGGAGGTGCTGTTGGATGTGAAGACCGAGCACATGCACCAGCCGCAAAAGGCCTGACAGATCAGCCCTCGAACTGCGGATGCAGTTGCCGAATCCGCGTCATCGCCATCCCGGCCGCGGCCGTCCGGGTTTCCACGCCTAATTTGGCGAACACCCGCTCCAGGTGTTTCTTCACGGTGGCGGGGCTGGAGCCGAGGATGTCGGCGATGTCGCGGTTGATCTTGCCCTTGACCACCCAATAGAGAACTTCCGCCTCGCGCGCCGTCAACTTGAACGACAGGCTCATGGCCTCGACCACCGCGCTGTCGGACACCTCGCGCATCACGATCAGCCAGTCGCCGCCCTCGTCGTCCTTGCCGATCTGCTGGTGGAGCCGGAAGGTCAACCTGCGCGCGCCCAGTTCGGCCGTGAGGCGCGGCGGCTCGATCTGCTGCTCGGCCTCTTTCAAGTGCCGGCGCAACCAGTCGATCACCGGCTGCGGCGCGAACCCCATGCTGGTACCGTAATAGGCCATCAGCAGTTCACGCGCCAGCGGCGTCTGCCACATCAATTTGCCGTCGCTCGCGCGCACGGTGATGCTGGCGTAGCCGAACGCGTCCAGCGCATTGCGGGTCTGCCGCGCCTGACGCGCGCCCTGCATGTGCACACCCATGCGGGCCAGCACTTCCTTGGGCTTGATCGGCTTGGTGACGTAATCGACGCCGCCGGCCTCGAGCGCCGCCACCAGGTGCTCGGTCTCGGTGAGGCCGGTCATGAAGATGATCGGGATGTGCGCGGTCTGCGGGCAAGCTTTCAGCCGCTTGGCGACCTCGAAGCCGTCCATGCCCGGCATCATCGCGTCCAGCAGCACGATGTCGGGCAGCGCCTGCATGGCGCGCTGCAAGGCGGCCTCGCCGCCGGTCGCCACCAGCACGGTGTAGCCCGATTCGTCCAGCGCGTCGTGCAGCACCGACAGGTTGTCGGGCACATCGTCGACGATCAATACGACGTCGGTGTTGGCGCGATCGAGTTGGATGCGGGCGTTCATGATTTCTCCTCCAGCACCGGCGCCTTGGCCAGCTCGCGGCTCATCGCCTCGAACTGGAACTGGCGGGCCAGCTCGCGCATGGCAATGGCGAAATCCGCGCACTCGGGTTGCGCGGCGTCGATCTCGTCCAATTGGTTCAGGATGCCGCGGTAGTAACCCAGTTGAACCGCCTGCTGCAGGGCCTGCAGCGCCCCCGTCTCGGGCCAGGCCCACGCGGTGGCGGGCTTCGGGGCCGCCGGCGCGGGCACGGGCTCGGACTCGAGCCAGCGCAAACCCAGTTGCCGCTCCAGCCAGTCGAGCAGCTCGCTGTGCCGCAGCGGCTTCAAGATGAAGTCTTCGGGCCGCACGCCGGCGTCGTTGTCCAAGCCCTTGTCGAAAGCATTGGCAGACACCACAGCCACCTTGGCGTTCATGTTCTGCAGGCGGCGCAGCCTGCGAATCGTTTCCCAGCCGTCGATGCCCGGCATCGCCAGGTCCATCAGGATGGCGTCGGGCTGCAGGCCGGCGGCCAGCAGGTCGAGCGCGTCGTGTCCGCTGGCGGCGGTGCGCAGCTCGAAGCCCAGGGGTTCGAGCAGGTGCACCAGCAATTCGCGGTCGGCCTCTTCGTTGTCCACCACCAGCACCTTGCGGCGCACGCCTTCGTAGCCGCGCCGCGCGCGAGTCGCCACTGCCTGCGCCATGACCACTACGTTGTGCACTTCCGGCAGGAACAACTTGATGCGGAACACCGATCCCGCGCCCGGTGTGCTGGCCACGGTCAGCTCGCCGCCCATCAGGTCGGTGAGCATCTTGGCGATGGTCAGTCCCAGGCCGGCACCGGGCGCGGTATGGCTGGCGCTGTTGCCGCGGGCGAAGGGCTCGAAAATCTGCGCCAGTTCTTCCTGCGCCAGGCCAGGCCCGGTGTCCTCGATCTCGATGTGCGCCATCTCGCGCGCATAGCGGATGCGGAAGGTCACCTGGCCCTGCGTGGTGAACTTCACCGCGTTGCCCAGCAGGTTGATGAGGATCTGGCGCACGCGTTTCTCGTCGGCCCGCACCACCTCGGGCACATTGCCTTCGGCCTCGAAGCGAAAGCCCAGCCCCTTGGCGGTGGCCTGCGGCTCGAACATGCCGGCCATCTCGTGCACGCAGTCGGCAAACTGCATCGGCTTGACGTTGAGCGTGAGCTTGCCCGACTCGATGCGCGCGATGTCCAGCGTGCCTTCGATCAGCGACAGCAGGTGCTCGCCGCCGCGCTTGATGACGCTCACCGCCTGCTTGCGATGGGTCGG
>JAQGMS010000319.1 GCA_028292245.1 Ramlibacter sp. | reverse complement strand
GTATCTTCGCGATGCACATCCTGGGCGCCTCGTCGATCATGGGCTCGATCAACATCATCGTCACCATCCTGAACATGCGTGCTCCCGGCATGACGCTGATGAAGATGCCGATGTTCTCGTGGACCTGGCTGATCACCGCCTACCTGCTGATCGCCGTGATGCCGGTGCTGGCCGGCGCGATCACGATGACGCTGACCGACCGCCACTTCGGCACGGTGTTCTTCAACCCCGCCGGCGGCGGCGACCCGGTGATGTACCAGCACATCTTCTGGTTCTTCGGCCACCCCGAGGTCTACATCATGATCTTGCCGGCCTTCGGCATCATCAGCCAGGTGATCCCCGCGTTCGCGCGCAAGCGCCTGTTCGGCTACGCCTCGATGGTGTACGCGACGTCCTCCATCGCCATCCTGTCGTTCATCGTGTGGGCGCACCATATGTTCACCACCGGTATGCCGGTGACGGGCCAGTTGTTCTTCATGTACGCGACGATGCTGATCGCCGTGCCCACCGCCGTGAAGATCTTCAACTGGATCGCCACGATGTGGCAGGGCTCGATGACCTTCGAGACGCCGATGCTGTTCGCCGTCGGCTTTATCTTCGTGTTCACCATGGGCGGCTTCACCGGCCTGATCCTGGCCATCGCGCCGGTCGACCTGCTGCTGCAAGACACCTACTACGTGGTGGCGCATTTCCACTACGTGCTGGTGGCCGGCTCGCTGTACGCGATGTTCGCGGGCTTCTACTACTGGTCGCCCAAGTGGACCGGCGTGATGTACAACGAAACGCGCGGCAAGATCCACTTCTGGTGGTCGCTGATCGCGTTCAATATCACCTTCTTCCCGATGCACTTCCTGGGGCTGGCCGGCATGCCGCGCCGGTATGCCGACTACCCGATGCAGTTCGCGGACTTCAACATGCTGGCCTCGATCGGTGCCTTCGGCTTCGGCCTGGCCCAGGTCTACTTCTTCTTCTGGGTCGTGCTGCCCGTGATGCGCGGCAAGGGCGAGCCGGCCGGCCAGCGTCCCTGGAACGATCCGGACGGCAAGGGCGCGGAAGGCCTGGAGTGGGAGATTCCCTCACCCGCGCCTTTCCACACCTTCGAGACGCCGCCCCGGCTGAACCCGACGGCCACCAAGGTTCTCGACGCGCGCGTCCAGCCCGAGAACCACTAGGGTGCCGGCGATGGCGATGACTCCCGAGCAGAAGAAGAACAACCTGCGGACGGCGCTGGTCCTGGCGTCGATCGCGGCGGCCTTCATGATCGGGTTCATCGTCAAGATGGTGTGGCTGGGCCACTGATCGCGCGCCATGAGCATCCGCACCGAGAACATCAAGATGGTCGGCAAGCTGGCCGTGGTGGCGGCCGGCATGTTCGGCTTCGGCTATGCGCTGGTCCCGATCTACAAGCACATCTGCGAGATGACGGGCATCAACATCCTGTCGCTGTCCGAGCGGCAGGTTCCCGGCGGCAGCAGCACCGGCGGCGACGTGAAGCTCAACACCCAGGTCGACACCAGCCGCACCATCACGGTCGAGTTCGATGCCAACTCGCGCGGTCCCTGGGAGTTCAAGCCCGCCCTGCGTTCGGTGCAGGTGCATCCCGGCGAGCTGGCCACGGTGATGTACGAATTCCAGAACGTGCAGAACCGCCGCATGTCGGCGCAGGCCATTCCCAGCTACGCGCCGAACCAGGCGGCGGCCCACTTCAACAAGATCGAGTGCTTCTGCTTCCAGCAGTACACACTCGAGCCCGGCGAGAAGAAGCAGTGGCCCGTGGCGTTCGTGATCGATCCCCGGCTGTCCAAGGACGTCACCACCATCACGCTGTCCTACACCTTCTTCGAGGTCGGCGGAAAAATGCCGGCCGCGCCCACGGCGGCCCTTCCGCCAGCCGCGGGGCCGCGCACGTGAGCACGGCGATCATGCCCGGCGAACACAAGGCCTCCTTCCTGCGCACGGTCAAGGCCGTCGCATGGTCGTTCGTGGGCATCCGCAAGAACAGCGAGCACCTGGCCGACCAGGGCAGGCTCAATCCCTTCCACATCATCGCCGTGGCCCTGGTGGGCGTGGCCTTGTTCATCGGCGCGCTGGTGCTGCTGGTGAACTGGGTGGTGGGCAAGTAAGAGATATCGAGAGAATTCGGAAATCAGGAGTCACAGATGAGTACAAGCACACCAGGCGCCACGCCTTATTACTTCGTGCCCCAGCCGTCGCGCCATCCGGCCATGGCCGCGTTCGGGCTGCTATGCGTCATCTTCGGCGCCGCCCAGTGGATCAATGGCTCGGGCTTGGGTGAGTACCTGATGTTCTTCGGCTTCCTGTGGCTGTTCGGCGTGCTGTTCCAGTGGTTTCGCCAAGCCATCGGCGAGAGCGAAAGCGGCGTCTACGGCCACAAGGTGGACATCTCGTTCCGCTGGAGCATGAGCTGGTTCATCTTTTCCGAAGTGATGTTCTTCGGGGCCTTCTTCACCGCCTTGTGGTGGATGCGTTCGCATTCGGTGCCGCACCTGGGCAGCCTCGACAACGCGGTCCTCTGGCCCGACTTCAAGGCCGTGTGGCCCACGGTTGCTCCCGGCACGACCGCGTCTCCCGCCGACATCATCGAGCCGTTCCAGGTGATGACGCCGTTCTGGCTGCCGACGATCAACACGGCGCTGCTGCTGTCTTCCGGCGTCACGGTGACGATCGCCCACCACGCGCTGCGCGAAGGCCACCGCGGCCGCACCATCGCATTCATGTGGATGACGGTGCTGCTGGGCGCCACGTTCGTCGGCGTGCAAGGCTACGAATATTTCCACGCTTACCACGAGTTGAACCTCAAGCTCAGCTCGGGTGCCTACGGCTCCACCTTCTTCATGCTCACGGGCTTCCACGGCTTCCACGTGATCGTCGGCATGCTGATGCTGCTGTTCATCACGCTGCGCCTGATGAAGGGCCACTTCACGCCGGAGCGCCACTTCGGTTTCGAGGGTGCCGCCTGGTACTGGCACTTCGTGGACGTGGTGTGGCTGGGGTTGTACACCTTGGTGTACTGGTTGTAACGCTCCGCGAAGGAGATAACAAGGCGCCCTACTGGGCGCCTTGTACTTTGGGTTTTACTTAGTTGTCAGCGGTATCCCCGTCGGCTGGATGTAGCCGAACTTCCAGGCCAACAGGATGCAAACGAACAGCAGGATCGACAAGCCGACGCGAATCGCCAGCGCGCGCGCCATGTTGCTGGTCTTGGCCTTGCCGTCGCGGCCATCCTTCATCATGAAGTACAGCGCCGAGCCCAGGCTTGCGATGATGGCCAGGAACGCGATGGCGACGAGGTATTTCATGACCGGGATTATCCCGTGACCGCCGCGCGTCCGGCGCGCTTCTGGGCGATCACGGCGGCGGCGCTCGTCGGGGTGTCGGCAACGCTCGCGTTGGGTTCCTGGCAGATGAGCCGGGCCGCGGACAAGCTCGCGCTGCAGGCTGTGATCGACCAGCGGAAGTCGATGGTGCCGATCGGCCTGGACGCGTTGATGGCTGCCCCGCCCGGCGAGTTGCTGCACCGGCCCGTCCTGCTGCGTGGCACATGGGCCGCCCGCCAGACGGTGTACCTGGATAACCGCCAGATGGGCGGCAAGCCCGGCTTCTATGTGGTGACGCCGCTGTTGCTGGAGGACGGCAAGGCGGCCGTGGTGGTCGAGCGCGGCTGGGTCCAGCGTAACTTCGTCGAGCGCGAGAAATTGCCGCCCGTCGAAACGCCGCCCGGCGTGGTGGAGGTGCGCGGGCGCTTGGCCCCGCCACCGGCCAAGCTATACGAGTTCGACCACGCGGCACACGGGCCCATCCGGCAGAATCTCGACTTGGCCCAATTCCGGGCCGAGACGGGGCTGGCCTTGCTGGATCTCGCCGTGCAGCAGACCGGGCCGGCGTCCGAGGGCCTGCTGCGCGACTGGCCCGAAGCGGCCAGCGGTGTCGAAAAACATTACGGTTACGTCTTCCAGTGGTGGGCCTTGAGCGGCCTGATCGCCTTCCTCTATGCCTGGTTTCAATTCATCGCCCCGCGCCGAAAGTCCTCACATGGCTGACGAGCCGCTGGTGCTCACCGTGCATTCGCTGCCGGTGCCGCAGGAGGCGCTGGCGAGCGACGCGCAGCGCACGGCACGCGGCCGCCTGAAGATGCTGGCGGTGCTGCTGGTCTGCGCGGCGCCCGTGGTCGCCTCTTACCTGACCTACTACTTCATCCGCCCGCAGACCACGCGCAGCTTCGGCGAGCTGGTGGAACAGCGTCCGTTGCCCGCCGTCTCGGCGACGACGCTCGACGGCAATACCGCCATGTTGACGTCGCTCAAGGGCCAATGGCTGCTGGTCAGCGTGGCCGGCGGCGCCTGCGACCGCGCCTGCGAACAGCACCTGTACCTGCAGCGCCAATTGCGCGAAAGCCTGGGCAAGGACAAGGAACGGCTAGACTGGGTCTGGCTGGTGCCGGACAACCAGCCGGTGCCGCAGGGGCTGCGGCCGGCGCTGTCGCAAGCCACCGTGCTGCGAGTGGACGGCGTCCAACTGGCGCAGTGGCTCAACCCGGCGGCTGGCCATCGACTCAGCGATCATCTGTACCTGGTGGACCCGATGGGCAACTGGATGATGCGCTTTCCGGCATCGGCTCAGGCCACGGAGGCGCCGGCCCAGCCTTCCACCGGCACGATCCGGGGCATCGATACGGACGCGGCCGCAAAGATGAAGCGCGACGTGGAGCGCGTGTTGCGCGCTTCCGCCTCATGGGACCTGCCGGGCCGGCAACCGAGATGAATCCGCAGCCGCTCTACGACCTGTCACCTGCCTTGCGCGTCATGCTCATGGGCGTGGTGATCGCGCTCGGCCCGCTGGCCTGGGTGTGGCTGCGCAACCCGCGGGCCGCGCCGGCGCGCAGGCTGCCTGCATTGACGCTGCTCACCCTGTTCCTCACCTTCGACCTGGTGTTGTTCGGCGCCTTCACTCGCCTCACCGATTCCGGCCTCGGTTGCCCGGATTGGCCGGGCTGCTACGGCAACGCCAGCCCCAGTGGTGCGCACGCCGAGATCGGCAAGGCGCAGGAAGCGATGCCGGCCGGCCCGGTGACGCACGGCAAGGCGTGGATCGAGATGATCCATCGCTACCTTGCAACCGGCGTGGGCGTGCTGGTCCTGACCTTGACCGCAGCGACCTGGCTGCAGCGCAAGCGCGGTGCACCGGTCAATCCCTGGTGGCCTGCGGCAACCCTGGCCTGGGTCTGCCTGCAAGGCGCCTTTGGCGCGCTGACGGTGACGATGAAGTTGTTTCCCGCGATCGTCACGCTGCACCTACTGGGTGGCATGGTGATGCTCGCGCTGCTTTGCCGCCAAGCGGTCTCGTATGAGCACGCGCAGCGCGGCGACGAGCCGGTCCCCATCGCGCCAGCGGCACGCGCATGGCTGGTTGCAGGCACTGCCGTGCTGTGGCTGCAGATCGCCCTGGGTGGCTGGGTCAGCACCAACTACGCCGTGCTGGCCTGCAGCGACTTTCCCACCTGCCAGGGCAGTTGGTGGCCGCCCATGCAGTTGCAAGGCTTCGAGCTGTGGCGCGAGCTGGGCAAAAGCGGCGCCGGCGCGCATCTGGACTTTGCCGCGCTGACGGCCATCCACTACGCGCACCGGCTGTTCGCGTATGTGGTGCTGGCGGTGCTGGGTCTGGTGGCCTGGCAATTGCACCGCGGCGGCGAGCTGCGAAAACAGGCCGGCTGGATCGCTGCGCTGGTGCTCTGGCAAGTGGCGACCGGCCTGTCGAACGTCGTGCTGGGCTGGCCGCTGGTCGCGGCGGTGTCGCATACCGGCGGCGCCGCGGCGCTGGTCGTGGTGCTAACGTGGACGCTGTGCGAGAGCCGCCCGGCCCCGGCGGCACGCAGCGCCGGCATCGCGGCGCGGGAGTTGTCGGCATGACATCGCGGCTGCAGCAATTCCACGCGCTGACCAAGCCGCGCGTGATCCAGCTGATCGTGTTCTGCGCGCTGATCGGCATGGTGCTTGCCGTGCCGGGTGTGCCGACGGTCGCCGACATCCGGCTCGCGTTGATCGCCTGTGTCGGCATCTGGCTGGTGGCCGGTGCCGCGGCCGTCTTCAATTGCCTGGTCGAAAAGGGCATCGACGCGAAGATGAGGCGCACGGCCTGGCGGGCCACGGCGCAAGGCGAGCTGAGCGACTGGCAGACATTGCTCTTTGCCGCCGTGCTGTGCAGCCTCGGCTCCTGGCTGCTGTACCGCTGGGTGAACCCGCTGACCATGTGGCTGACCTTTGCCACCTTCGTCGGCTACGCGGTGGTCTACACCGTGATCCTGAAACCGCTGACGCCGCAGAACATCGTGATCGGCGGCGCGTCGGGCGCGATGCCGCCGGTGCTGGGCTGGGCCGCGATGACAGGCGACGTGGGGCCGGAAGCGCTGATCCTGTTTCTCATCATCTTCCTGTGGACACCGCCGCACTTCTGGGCGCTGGCGCTGTACCGCGTCGAGGACTACCGCAAGTCCGGGCTGCCGATGCTGCCCGTGACGCACGGCAATGAATTCACCCGACTGCAGGTGTTCCTGTACACACTGGTGCTGTTCGCGGCCTGCCTGATGCCGTTTGCCTACGGCATGAGTTCGTGGCTCTACCTTGCCGCGGCCATCGTGCTGAGCGCCGGCTTCTGCGCGTATGGCTTCCGCCTCTGGCGCGACTATTCGGATGCACTGGCGCGCAAGACCTTCCGCTTCTCCCTGATCCACCTGAGCGTGCTTTTCGCGGCGCTGCTGGTCGATCACTATCTTTTCTGAAATCATGATCAATCGCCGTACCACATTCAATTTCCTGGCGTCCTCGGTGCTCGCCACTGCCGGCCTGCTCGCCGGATGTTCCGAACCCAAGGCGGAATTCAAGTCGGTCGACCTCACCGGCGCCGACTATGCCAAGGACTTCCAGCTAACCGACCACAACGGCCAGGCCCGCAGCCTGAAGGACTTTCGCGGCAAGCTGGTGGTCATGTTCTTCGGCTACACGCAGTGTCCCGACGTCTGCCCGACCTCGATGGCGGAACTGGCGCAAGCGAAGAAACTGATGGGGCCCGATGGCGACAAGGTCCAGGCCCTCTTCGTCACCGTCGATCCCGAGCGCGATACGCCTGAAGTGCTCAAGGGCTACATGGCCAATTTCGATCCCACCTTCCTGGCGTTGCGCGGCACGCCCGAGCAGCTGGCCGCCGTTGCCAAGGACTTCAAGGTGTACTACAAGAAGGTCGACGGCAAGACGCCCACCAGCTACACCATGGACCATTCGGCCGCCAGCTACGTCTACGACACGCAGGGCCGGCTGCGCTTGTACACGCGCTACGGCAGCGGCGCGCCGGCGCTGGCATCGGACCTGCAGCTGTTGCTCAAGCAAGGCTGAAGGCGGCCAAAGTCACTCCGCCTTGATCCCCCGCATCGCGATCACGCCGCCCAGCAGCGCGGTGTCGGCCTTGATGCGGTTGGCCAGGCCTTCCGATGAAGTGCCCGCAACCTGCCAGCCTTGCTGGAACAGCTTCTGGCGCACTTCCGGCGTGCGCGCGATCTCGCTGATCAACGCGGACAGCTTCGCCACGATCGGCTTGGGCATGGAAGTGGGGGCCGCCGCGGCAGTCCAGATCTCGAGCTGGAAGCCGCGCGTGACACCGCCTTCGTCCAGGCTCGGGAACTCGGGCACCAGCGAGCTGCGCCCGACGGACGTCACGCCGATGGCCTTGAGCTTGCCGGCGCGAATCTGCGCGGCTGCCAGACCCGGCGGCAGCAGCGACAGCTGGATCTGCCCGCTGAGCATCGCGTTGATCACCTGCGGGTTGCCCGGATAGGGAACGTGTACCGGATCGATGTTGGTCTTGGTCTTGAGCAACTCCATGCCGATATGGCCCACGGTGCCGACGCCCGGCGTGCCATAGCTCCACTTGTTGCCCGCATTGCGGGCCGCCAGGAAAAACTCCTGCGCGGTGTTGCCGGGGGCGCTCGCCGGGGCCGTGAGCAGCAGGGGCGCCGTGCCGATCAGGCTGATCGGCGCCAGATCCTTCAGCGGGTCGAAGGGCGTCGCCGGGTTGAGCAGCTTGGCGATCGTCATGTTGCCGTTGATCATCACGCCGATGGTGTGATCGTCGGTTGCCTTGGCCACCATGTCGGCTGCGATATTGCCGCCCGCGCCCGGGCGGTTGTCCACGATGACCGGCTGGCCGAGTGCCTTGGACAGCGGCTCGGCGATCGTGCGCGCCACCAGGTCGGGCGTCGAGCCGCCGGGAAAGCCCACCAGGATGCGCAGCGGCTTGGTGGGCCACGGCGCGGCTTGGGGCCTGGCTGATTTCTGGGCGAGCGCACCGGCCGACAGGGCGGCCAACGCGAGCGCGAGGACGGTTCGGCGAAGGGGATGATTGAGCATGGGGGTACTTCCTTAGAAATTGAGTGGGCGGATCAGCTTGCGTGAATCAGGCGGCATGGCCTTCACGCCATCCAGCAGCCACTTGAGGCCGCCGGCTGCATCCAGATCGCGGTCCGGCAGCAGTGCCACCGTGACATGAAACCTCAAGGTCGTTCCTGGCGGCAGCGCGTCCGGCGACCGCAGGCCGCTGGCCACCACCTGCTGCGCGCGGCTGATCGCGGTTTCCGTGGTCATCGGGCCTTCCAGCAGCAACGCGAATTCGTGTTCGCCAACGCGCGCGGCCAGATCGACGTCGCTGATCGCATGGCGCAGCAGCGACGCCGCGACCACCAGGGCACGATCGGCCGTTTCGCGGCCGAACTCCGCCACGATGGCATCGAAATTCGAAATCTTCACTGCCAGCAGCGCGCAGGCATGCTTGAGGCCGCGAGCCCGCACGATCGCGCTGTCCAGCCGCTGCAGCAGCGTGCGGTTATGGGCCAGGCCGGTGAGCGGGTCGTTGTGCGACAGGGCGGCCGTGCGCACCTGGGCCTCGCGCCGGCGGCTGCCGCGCAGGCTCAGCGCATAGAACAGGATCGGCATTTCCACGACGGCGCCAAGCGAGAGCCCATAGCGGGTCCACCCGCTGGCGGGGATCAGGTTCAGCCCGCGAGCGATCGGAAAGAGCGACATCACAAGCACCGGCAGGAAGCCCAGCGCGATCAGGCGGATATAGGGGTCTTCGCCGTGGATCCAGACCAGCAAGATCAGCCCGACCACCACCACCAGGGCCACCAGGATCAGCACCATCACCAGGCTGAACGAGATGCGCGACATCAGCACCGTGTCCATTGCCACAGCGGACAGCAAAGCGGCGATGAGGCCCCACACGGCCACATCAAGCGCCTTCGAATAGCGTGCCGGCTCGGTGACGGCGCGCGCGAACCAGAGCGCGGCCGCCGACGAGATGCCCGGCAGCAAGAACGTCGCCGCCTCGTTCCAGCGCAGCCACTGGTCCCACAGGTGTTGCGCGCCCACGCCCAGGTAGGCCAGCTGGCCGGCGGCCAGCGCGATCACATACACCGCGTAGACGCCGAAGCTGCGGTCGCGATAGGCCACCGCGTTGGCGGTGGCCACCAGGGCGATCAAGGCCGCCAGGCCGAAATAGGCGCCGAGCAGGAATTGCTCGCGTTCGCGCGTTGCCAGCAGCGCGGACTGGTCGTAGATGGCGATCGGGGTGGCGAAGTCCACCCGTTGGTGCTCGATGCGCAGCCAGTAGCGCACCGGCTTGCCGGCATCGGGCGAAAGCTCGAAGGTGGGAAAGCGCCCCGGCAGCGGCCACTGCGATACCGGCTTGGTGTCGCCGGCCTCCTGCCCGACCCAATGGCCGTCGGCCCCGCGATAGAAGAACTGCACGCGGTCGATGCCGGAGGAGGCCAGTTGCACGAACCAGCGCTGAGCGCCGGCACCGACGGCGTCGAACTGGATCCACAGGGCCTTGCCGTCGATGTCGTAGCTGCGCCCCGGATCGCGCAAGCCCCAGGGGACGGTGTCGCCGGCCGCCTCGACCTGGTCGATCGTGCGGATTTCCGTCAGGTCAAGCCAGTAGCGGCTGCGCCGGTCCAGCGAGATCACCGGCTGCTCCGGGGCCAGCACGATCACCGCCGGGGGCGATACGGGATGCAGCGCTGCCGCGGGCAGCACGTCCTGGGGCAGCGCGTTGCCGGCGCCGCAGAGCCACAGCATCAGCCCCGCCGTGCATGCGTAAAAGATTCTCCTCACTCAGCCATTGTTGCAGCATTCGCCCGGGTTCACGCCGGACACCGCACAACAAATGCGCGCGGCGTTTCTTGTTTCCAACGCAAAAGGCCCGGGGATGCCGGGCCTTTCTCGGGGTTGCGCGCGGGGACCGCGCCGATGCAAGCCTACGCGTAAGTCGCGAGCGCTTTTTTCATCTTCTTCATCGCGGCCGATTCGATCTGGCGGATGCGCTCGGCGCTCACGCCGTATTCGGCCGCCAGGTCATGCAGCGTCAAGCCGCCCGAGCCGTCGTCGTTGACCTTGAGCCAGCGCTCCTCGACGATGCGCCGGCTGCGCGGATCCAGCTGCTCGAGCGCCGCGGCAATGCCGTCCGTGGCCAGGGTATCGCGCTGGCGCGATTCCATGACGGCGGTGGGCTCGTGGCTCGCATCGGCAAGATAGGCGATCGGCCCGAAGGCTTCCTCGCCATCGTCGCTGGGCGCCGGATCCAGCAGCACGTCGCCGCCGGCCATGCGCGCTTCCATCTCGATGACTTCCTCGCGCTTAACGTTCAGCTGGCGCGCCATCGTTTCGATCTGCGCGTCGGTCAGGCTGTCGCGGTGCGTCTGCGCATCGGCTCCGTCCTTGAAGCCCTGCTTCATCGAACGCAGGTTGAAGAACAGCTTGCGCTGGGCCTTGGTCGTCGCGACCTTGACCATCCGCCAGTTCTTCAGGATGTATTCGTGGATTTCGGCCCTGATCCAGTGCAAGGCATAGCTCACCAGCCGGACGCCCTGGTCCGGATCGAAGCGCTTCACGGCCTTCATCAGGCCGATGTTGCCTTCCTGGATCAGGTCGCCGTGCGGCAGGCCGTAGCCCAGGTACTTGCGCGATACCGACACCACCAGCCGCAGGTGCGACAGCACCAGCTTTCCGGCCGCTTCCAGGTCGTTGTGCTCCCTGAACTTGCGCGCGAACTCCTGCTCCTCCTGGGGAGTCAACATGGGCAGGCGATTCGCCGCGGAAATATAAGCATCCAGATTGCCCAGGGAAGGAACAACCGCCCACGGATTGGCCATTGCCAGCGCGGTGCTTGGGGCTCCCAAAGATGTGGACATACCAGAAACTCCTTTCATATATGCTCGTTATATTAGCACTCCCCTTAGGAGAGTGCTAAACGCGGAAAGTTCCACACCCAGCATACAGAAATCAGGGTATTCCCGGGTATCAAAGCGTGCGGCCCCCTGTTGCCTGTAGTGGGATTCAGCTAGCATCCCCAAAACATGTAGTAACAATATCCGGGGTGCCCCGGGCAGGGGCAGGAGGCTTCAATGAGGGCGATGATCAACCGGGTCTTTTCCAGGAAGGAAGGGCCCTCGCACGCGCCGCCAGTCCATTCGGCGGTGTCTTCCGAGTTGACCACTGGGGACCTCGAAAATTACTACTTGCGAATTATTGCGGACTGCCTGAAGCGCATGCTCGTCCCGGCGGAGAACATCGAGGTCCGCGTCAAACGGTCGGGCATCGGCCCGAACGGCCTGATCGCCTTCGCAGGCTATGTGCGCATTCTCAAGTGGGATCCGGTGCTCACACCGGTGCTGCTGCAGAACATGTCGGTCATCGACGCGCGGGTGCGCAAGGTGGTCAACGCATCGGTCATCCTGGAACATACACATTTCGTGGGGCTTTGGTTCCAGGCCACCAGCAGCACCGAGGGATCGCCCACGGCCTTGCTCGGCCTTCCCTGCGAACTGATCCACCAGCCCGGCGGCGCGCCGGCCGCCTAGCTTCCGCAGCGTTCACCAGCGGACGCCGAGCCTCTCGAACAACTTGCTCAGCACGAAGAGCGGGCCCACCAAGAGGTATTGCAGGTCTTCGAAAAACGAGGGCTTCTTGCCTTCGATGCGATGGCCGACGAACTGGGCGATCCACGCCGCCACGAAAATCACCGCCGACAAGGGCAAGGCCCATGCTCCCATGGCCTCGACCAGCGCCAGGCCGATCGCCGACACCAAGGCCATGGACAGAAGGAACACCAGCGACAGCCGCGCGTAATAGACCAGGCTGGCCGCCACGAACGCGTAGGGCAGCCACGGATGAACCGCCGACATCAGGCCCAGGAGACTGACCATGATCAGCGGGATTGCGACGAAGTGGATGTGCTCGTTGCGGGGGTTCTGGTGGCTCTCGCCGTAATGCCCGAGCAGCTGGTCGACCCGGCGGCCGGCCACCGGCGCGGTGGCGCTTTCGGTCACGGTGTCCATGACTGTCTCCTGTTTTTGGAACAATGCACGATTCTGTGAGGCCCGCCCATGCAAGACTGTAAAGAACCCGACATTTGGAGTGTCACCACCACCGTCAGTTCCCTCGCCGATGCGAAAGCCCTGGCGCGCGAGATACTGTCCCAGCGTCTGGCGGCCTGTGTGCAGATCGACCCGGGGCTCACTTCGCTTTACCGCTGGAACGGCACGCTGTGCGAGGAGCCCGAAGTGAGGCTGGTGATCAAATCGCTGCCGGCCTGCGAGCCCGCGTTGCTGGCTCTCTTTGCCAGCCACCATCCCTACGAAGTGCCGCAATTCCTGGTGGCGCCCATGCGCGCAAGCGGCGCCTACGGGCAGTGGGCGCGGGCGGAAATGACTGTGCCGCCCGGCTGAGCCTCAGGTCACGGACACGCCGACCGGCGCTCCGGCGCTTCCGATGTCTCCGACGATGGCGGCCGCGTCGAACCCATGCCTCTTGAACAAGGCCAGCACTTCTCCAGCCACGCCGGGAGCGCAAGACACCAGCAAGCCGCCGCTGGTCTGCGGGTCGGTCAGCAGCGCCTGGTCCGCGGAAGCAAAGTCCGGCGGCAAGTTCACGTCATGCGCATACCCGGACCAATTGCGACCCGACGCACCGGTCACCGTGCCCCGCGACGCCAATTCACGCACACCCGGCAACAACGGAACGCGAGACCAGTCGATGCGCAGCGGCAGCCGGGCACCGCGCGCCAATTCGAGCGCGTGACCGGCCAGGCCGAACCCTGTCACGTCGGTGAGCGCATGCACGCCTTCCAGCGCCGCCAGTTCGGGCCCGGGGGTGTTGAGCTGCGTCGTTGTCGCGAGCATGCGGGCATAGCCGGCGGCGTCGAGAGCGTCCTTCTTCAACGCGGCCGACAGGATGCCCACGCCCAGCGGCTTGCCCAGGATCAGCACGTCACCCGGCCGCGCATCGGCATTGCGCTTGATGCGCTGCGGATGGACCAGGCCCAGCACCACCAAGCCATAGATCGGCTCGACCGAGTCGATGGTGTGGCCGCCGGCGATCGGGATGCCCGCCTCCCGGCAAACCGATTCGCCGCCGGCCAGGATGCGGCCTATGGTCGCCGTGGACAGGACGTTGACCGGCATGCCGACCAGCGCCAGCGCCATGATCGGGCGGCCCCCCATCGCGTAGACATCGGAGATTGCGTTGGTGGCTGCGATCCGGCCGAAGTCGAACGGGTCGTCGACGATGGGCATGAAAAAGTCGGTGGTGGCGATCAGCGCCTGCTCGTCGTTGAGCCGGTACACGGCGGCGTCGTCCGACGTTTCGATGCCCACCAGCAGTTCGGGAGGCAGTGGCATCCGCGCCGTGCCGTTGAGGATTTCGGACAGAACACCCGGCGCGATCTTGCAACCGCAGCCGCCGCCGTGGGACAGGGAAGTGAGGCGCGGTTCTGTGCTCATGCCAATAGCGCCAGGGCAAACTCGCGCGCATCGAAGGTTTCGAGGTCTTCCAGCTTCTCGCCGACGCCGATGAAATAAACCGGCACCGGGCGCTCCTGCGCAATCGCGGCCAGCACGCCGCCCTTGGCCGTGCCGTCCAGTTTGGTGATCACCAGGCCCGTCAGTTGCAAGGCGTCATCGAACGCCCTGACCTGGGCCAATGCGTTCTGCCCGGTGTTGCCGTCGATCACCAGCAGCACCTCGTGCGGCGCGGTGGGATCGGCTTTCTGCACGACGCGCTTGATCTTCTTGAGCTCCTCCATCAGGTGCAATTGCGTCGGCAGCCGGCCGGCGGTGTCGACCAACACCACGTCCTTGCCACGCGCCTTGCCGGCGGCCACGGCGTCGAAACTCACTGCTGCGGGGTCGCCGCCTTCCTGGCTGACGATCTCCACCATATTGCGGTCGGCCCAGATCGACAGCTGCTCGCGCGCCGCCGCGCGAAACGTGTCGGCTGCCGCCAGCAGCACCGACGCGCCTTCGTCCGCCAAGTGCCGGGTGAGCTTGCCGATCGACGTGGTCTTGCCCGCACCGTTCACACCGGCCACCATGATCACCGTGGGGCGGTGCTCGCCGATCACCAGGGCTTTTTCCAGCGGCCGCAGCAGCTGCGCGAGCGAATCGGCCAGGATGTTCTTGACCTGCACCGGCCGCGTCGCGCCGCTGGCCTGTACCCTGCGCTTGACCTCATCGAGGAGATACGCTGTTGCCTTGACGCCGGCGTCGGCCATCAACAGCGCGGCTTCGAGTTCTTCGTACAGGTGCTCGTCGATCTGCGCGCCGGCAAACACTTGCGAAATGTTCGAACCGGTCTTGCGCAGGCCCGAACTGAGCTTGTCGAGCCAGCGCTGCCGCTCCGGCGCCACCGGGCTCGGCACCGGAATTTCCATCGGCTGCACCAAGGCGCTGCCGATCAGGGTGCCCGCTTGCGTGGGCGACGGCGCAGGTGGGGGCGCCGGGGATGCCGCTGGTTTTTTCTTGAAGAAACTGAACATTGGGGGGATTCTTAGAATCACAGGATTCTATGAAACACCTCCTGCGACTCGCGTTGTCGAGCTTTTCACTCCTGTTGCCGCTGTGGTTGGCCCCGCCCGCACTGGCACAAACCGCGCCCCGTGTCGAAGAGTTCAAGCTGGCCAACGGCCTCACGGTGATCGTCAAGCCCGACCGCCGGGCCCCCACGGCCGTGCATATGCTGTGGACGCGCGTCGGCGCCATGGATGAGGTGGATGGCGTCACCGGCGTGGCGCATGTCCTGGAGCACATGATGTTCAAGGGCACGCCCGACCTTCCGCCCGGCGAGTTCTCGCGTCGCGTCGCGGCGCTGGGGGGCCGCGAGAACGCGTTCACCATGCTCGACGCCACCGGCTTCTACCAGCAGATCCCGGCCGGCAAACTGGAGGACGTGATGAAGCTGGAAGCCGACCGATTCGCCCACAACCAGTGGGCCGACGACGAGTTTCGGCGTGAACTCGAAGTGGTGAAGGAAGAAAGACGGTTGCGCACCGAAGATCAGCCGCGCTCGCTGATGTGGGAAGCCTTGAACGCGACGATCTACCAGGCCTCGCCGTACCGCCGGCCGGTGGTCGGCTGGATGAGCGACCTGGACGCGATGACGGCGCAGGACGCGCGCGAGTTCTACAAACATTGGTACGTGCCGGCCAACGCGGTCGTGGTGGTGGCCGGCGACGTCGATCCCGTGCAGGTGCGGCGACTCGCCGAAAAATATTACGGAGGCATTCCGGCGCGGCCCGTCCCGCCGCGCAAGCCTCGCATCGAGCCGGAGCAGGCCGGCGTGCGCCGGATGGAATTCAAGGCGCCGGCCGAGCAGGCCTATGTGGCGCTGGCCTTCAAGGTGCCGCAGCTCACATCGTTCGACCCGGGCCCGGTCAACGACGACGCGCTTGCCCTCACGGTGCTTGCGGCGGTGCTCGACGGCTACAGCGGCGCGCGCCTGGATCGCGCGCTGACGCAGGGCAGCGATCGCGTGGCCGATAGCGCCGGCGCGGGCAACGGCCTGTGGGGACGAGGCCCGCAATTGTTCACGCTGGATGGCGTGCCGGCGCCCGGCAAGACACCGGAACAGGTCGAGGCGGCATTGCGCGCCGAGGTGGCCAAGGTCGCGCGCGAAGGCGTGAGCGAGGCCGAGCTCACCCGCGTGAAGACGCGCTGGATCGCCGGCGAGGTGTACAAGCTCGATTCGGTCATGAACCAGGCGCGCGAACTCGGTGGCTTCTGGGTCCAGGGCCTGCCGCTCGATGCGAGCGCGCGCCTGATCCAGCGCCTGCGCAGCGTCACCGCCGAGCAGGTCAAGGCAGTCGCGGCGAAGTATTTCGGCGACGACCAGCTGACCGTGGGCATTCTGCGGCCCCAACCCGTCGATCCCAATCGCAAACCGCGCACGCCGCCGCCCGGCCTGCGCCACTGAAAGAGCCATCCATGTCCGACAAGAACAAAAGTCCGCGAGCCGCCCTGCGATGGGCTGTCGCGGCGATCTCGCTTTTCAGCGCCCACGTCTTCGCAGCGATCCCGATCCAGCAATGGACGCAGCCCAGCGGCGCCAAGATTTTCCTGGTGGAAAGCCCGACCATCCCGATGGTAGATGTGCAGATCGATTTCGACGCCGGCAGCCGGCGCGATCCTGCCGACAAGGCGGGCCTCGTGAGTGTCACCGCGGGCATGACGTCGAAGGGCATCACCGCGGCAAGGGCGGCAGGCTCAGGTCCCTATGACGCGGCGCTGGACGAGAACCAATTGAGCGAAGCCTGGGTCGACCTGGGCGCCGATTTCGGCGCCAGCGCCGGCTCCGACCGAATGAGCTTTTCGCTGCGGTCGCTGAATTACCCGGATCTCCTGCCCAAGGCGGCGCAGCTTGCCGCCCGCCAGATCGCCGATCCGGCATTCCCCGACACGGTGTGGCAGCGCGAACGCCAGCGCATCTCGGCTTCGATCCGCGAGGCCAACACCAAGCCGGCGACGATCGCAGCCAAGGCTTTTGCCGCGGCGGTCTACGGCACCCATCCCTACGGCTTCGACGTGACGGAGGCGACCCTGGCACGGATCAGCGTCGACGACATGCGGCAGGCCTACCGCCGCCTGGTCGAGCCTTGCCGCGCCAAGGTGAGCATCGTGGGCGCGGTCACCCGTGCGCAGGCCGACGCGCTGGCGACGACGCTGCTGTCGCGCCTGCCCGATGCGGCGACCGGCCGCTGCGAGGCCCAGCCGCCGGTGGCCGAGGTCGCGCCCCTTACGGCGCCGTTGGTGCGCGAAATCCCCTTCGCCTCGGCGCAGGCCCATGTGCTGATCGGGCAGCCCGGCTACAAACGAAGCGACCCCGACTACTTTGCGCTGGTGGTGGGCAACTACACCCTGGGTGGCGGCGGATTCGTCTCGCGCCTGACGCAGGAAGTGCGTGAAAAGCGGGGCCTGAGCTACAGCGTCTACAGCTATTTTTCGCCGGGCCTGCACGCGGGTGCCTTCACCCTGGGGCTGCAGACCCGCCCCGACCAGACCGCGCAGGCGGTGCAGGTTTCGCGCGACGTCCTGGCCCGCTTCGTCGCCGAAGGACCCACCGAGGCGGAGCTCAAGGCGGCCAAGGACAACCTGATCGGCGGCTTCCCGCTGTTGATCGACAGCAACCGCAAGCTGCTGGGCAATGTCGCCAGCATCGCCTGGAACAACCTTCCGCTGGACTACCTGGATACCTGGACGCGCCAGGTGGAGCGTGTCACGGCCGCCGACGTCAAGGCAGCTTTCGCTCGCAAGCTCGATCCCCAGCGCATGGTCACAGTGACGGTCGGCGCCGTGGCGGCCAGCCCACAATAAGTCGCACGAATGGGGCGCACCCCTGTCAAGGTTGACAGGGGTGCGCAACACAGGTGCTTTCTTCGCCGCCAGAATGGTGCTATCGCTGTCACGCGATGGTGCCGCCAGGGAGGCGCTAAAAAAAGAGGGACAAGCCGGACGCGCGACCGCAGTTTCAGACTGCGGCGCGCTGGCCCCGGCCCCGCCCATTCCGGCGTGTCCGTATCATGGGTGCGCCATGAATCGACGCGCCACACCGCCACCTCCCCCCGTTCGCCGCGCAGCCCACGAGGTGCGGATCATCGGCGGCCAGTGGAAACGCACCAAACTGCCGGTTGCCGACAAGCCGGGCCTGCGGCCGACGCCCGACCGCGTGCGAGAAACCCTGTTCAACTGGCTGGGGCCGGACCTGTCGGGTTGGCGCTGTGTCGACGCATTCGCTGGAACCGGCGCGTTGGGCCTGGAGGCCGCGTCTCGGGGTGCGGCCGACGTGTTGCTGGTGGAACAGGACGCGCACCTCGTGGAGCAACTGCGCGCCATGCAGGAGAAGCTGGACGCCCAGGCCGTGAGGGTAGAGCGCGCCAATGGACTTTCGGTGCTGTCCCGCCTGCTACCGGCCAGCGTCGACCTGATCTTTCTGGATCCTCCCTTCGACGCCAAGCTGTTGGACAAGGCACTCGCGGCTTCTACCCCGGCCTTGGCGCCGGAAGGCCTGATCTACCTGGAGGCGCCTGCCGCCTGGGACGACGCCAGCCTCGAGCCTCATGGCCTGGTGGTTTCGCGCCACCTGAAGGCCGGAGCGGTCCATGCGCACTTGCTGCGGCGGGCTGCATAATGCACTGCAGCAAACGGCCGAACGCGTTGAAGCCCCAGGTAGCCGCTGCCCGTTGAGGAGACATCCATGCCCAATAACGTGATCGCCGTTTACCCGGGAACCTTCGATCCCCCGACACTCGGCCACGAAGACGTCGTGCGCCGCGCCATCCAGCTGTTCGACCGCGTGATCGTCGCCGTCGCCGCCGGCCACCACAAGAAGGCCATGTTCACGCTGCAAGAACGCATCGAGATGGCCGAGACCGTGGTCCAGCCTTACCCGCAAGTGACCGTCGAGAGTTTTTCCGGCCTGCTGCGCGACTTTGTCGTGGCGCGCGGCGGCAAGGCGATGGTGCGAGGCCTGCGCGCCGTCACCGACTTCGACTACGAGTTCCAGCTGGCGGGCATGAACCGCAGCCTGATGCCCGACGTCGAGACCGTGTTCCTCACGCCCAGCGACAAGTACCAGTTCATCAGCAGCACGTTCGTGCGCGAAATCGCGGTGCTGGGCGGGGAAGTCGACAAGTTCGTGTCGCCATCGGTGCAGCAGCGGCTGATGGAGAAGGTGCGCAGCCTCGGGCGCGAGTAAGCGTCATGCCGGGCGCAAGCCTTCCAGCCACGCCCGCAGGGCAGCGTTGACCTGGGCCGGCTTTTCCATCGTGAGCATGTGGCCGCAACGCGGCACCACCACGATCTGTGCGCCCGCGATCAGTGCGGCGATTTCCCGCGAATGTTCCGGCGGGGCCAATTGGTCGCTGTCGCCGCACATCACCAGCGTCGGACACCGCAGCCGCGGCAAATGCGCGCGCGCATCGGGCCGCACGATCACCGCGCGGTTTTGCCGGATCAACTGCCCCGCGCCGGCGCGCAACACGAAATCGACATAGGACCGCGTGAGTGCCGCATCGCCCGCCTGGTCCGGATGGAATGCGAAGGCGATGTTCGGCTCGATGACTTCGGCCACGCGGTCCTGCGCGAACAGTTCGATCGCGGCCTCACGCAGTTCGCGCATGTCCGGCGTTTCGGGCCGGGCCGATGTTCCCAACAGGCCGAGGCCGGTGATCCGTCCCGGTGCCTGGCGCGCTGCTTCCATTGCGATCATCCCGCCCATCGACGCGCCGCACAGCACCAGGTCGCCTTGGTGCGTTTGCAGCAAGCCCGCGGCCATCGCTTCGATGGTGTCGTGGCGCATGTGCACGTCGGCGACGATCGGCTGCCACGGCGCGAGCGCCGCCAGTTGCGCTTCCCACATGGTCGCGTCGCTTGCCAAGCCGGGCAGCAGGACTAATTGGGTCATACGTCACGTTTCATTAGGTAAGCGCCTATTTTGTCATCCGGCACGCTGGGATAATTGCGGCATGACCGAACTGATCCTGCTGCGCCACGGTGAAACGGACTGGAACCGCGAACTGCGCTTTCAGGGCCACGTCGACGTGGCCCTGAACGCCATCGGGCTGGAGCAAGCGCGCCGGCTGGCCGGGCGGCTGGCCGGCTCGTCGGCGCATCGGCTCTACGCAAGCGATCTGCTGCGAGCCCAGCAGACGGCGTTGCCCGTTGCGCAGGAGCTTGGCTTGCCCGCCATCACCGATGCCGGGCTGCGCGAACAGAGCTTCGGCCGCGTGGACGGCATGAGCGTGGACGACATCAAGGCCCAGCATCCCGAGGCCTGGGAGGGCTGGCTGCGCTTCCACGAGGATTTCTGCATGCCCGAGGGCGAGACGACGCGGCAGTTCCATGCGCGCGTGATGGACGCGGTGCAGCGGATCGTCGCGACGCACGAAGGGCAGACCATCGTGGTCGTGACGCACGGCGGCGTGCTCGACATGATCTATCGCACGGCGCTCTCGCTCGGGCTGAACGGGCCGCGCCAGGGCGAAATCCCCAACGCGGGATTCAACCGCGTGCGGGTACGTGAAGGCGGGATCGACATCCTTGCCTGGGCTGAAGTGCAGCACCTGGCCGACCTTCCGCCGCAACCGGTCTACGATCAGAAAAAGCTGGTCGCGACCGAGCCGAGTCCCAACTCGGCGTAGACGCTCGCAGCCTGGCGCTTCAGCCGCGCCGACTCGGGCTGCCCTCGCACTTGCTGCGCCAGCAGGTGCTGGGCTCCAGCGAACTGGCCGCTTCGAACCATCGCACCCAGGTACACCTGCGAAAACAGGTCGCGTTGCGCATGGCTGCCACCGATCTCGGTCAGGCGCGGCAAGGCCTGTCCGAGTTCGTCCACGGCCCGTGCATAGTCGCCCCGCGCATGCGCGAGCAGGCCGCGGCTGGCCGGCAGGCAAACGCGCTGCCAGGCGGCCATCGCATGAGTGGGAGCATTCGCGGCGTGAGACTCGATGTTGCGCATCAGCGCGTCGGCTTCGGTGCGGCCCGCGCGGGCCAGCCCATAGAGGTATTGCATGTCGAGAAAGGGCAGAACTTGGTCCTGCAGCCGCAACGCAAGGAATTTGCCCACGTCCTGCCAGCGATCGCCGACGTCGACACCGGCGAGTTCCAGCCGCGCCAGCAGCGACACCGCATTGATCTGGTCCTGCGAATACTCCTTGGCCACGCCCCACACCTGCTGGTCGTACAGGCGCAGCACTTCGTCATGGCGATCGAGTTCCAGCGCGAACAGTGCCTGATGCCACCAGTTGTGCGTGACCATGAACGAGTTCAGCCCGGTCCAGGTCGCGCTGACGTCTTCGAGGAACGCATGGCCTTCGCGGATGCGCCCCTGCGTCAGCATCACGTGGGCGAGCGCGTGGTGGGCCCAGGGTTCCTTGCGGCGCATGCCGATGGCCTTGCGTGCAGCCGCCTCCGCCTGTTCCAGCAGATGGCATTGCTCCCAGGCAAACGCGATCATGCCGTGCAGATAGGGCACATCGTCCGCGGCCGGCAGCGCGGCCAGTGCGATGCGCAGCATACCCGGCGAATCGCCGACGTTGAAGAGGTGGTAGTGCGCGAGCTTGAGCGATGCAAGGTCGCGCGGGTATTCCTGCGCCTGTTCCTCGTGCAGGGCGATGGCGCGGGGAATATTGCCATCGACCCAGGCCCGCACCGCCTGGATGAAGCGGCGCTCGCGCTTGCTGCAACGGTTCTCGCCCGCCAGTGCCTGCTCCAGGAAGGGCCTCGCGCTGGCCGGCGCATCGCGCGACTCGGCGAACATGTGCACGGCGGCGGCGCAAGCCTGCACGATGGGGCTGGTGTCGCGCGCGGCGGTTTCGAGAATATTGGCCGCCCGCGCTTCGCTGGCGATGAAGCCTTCGACGAAATCATTCAACCCCGCGAGGCTGGTTGCATCGTCCAGCGTCGCGGCGTTGCCCAGGCTGTCAGTCCACATGGTGCAGCGCCGTGGAGGGCGGCTGCGGCCAGGGCCGCTGTGGGTCGCGGATCAGCTCGAAGGCGCGCGATACCTGGAGCACGCCGAGGTCGTCGAAACGCTGGCCCACGATCTGCAGACCGATCGGCAGCCCGCTTGCGGTGTAGCCGCAATTGATCGACGCTGCCGGCTGCTCGGACATGTTGAAGGGCACGGTGAAGCCGATGTGTTCCAGCGGCCGCAGGGGATCGTTGGTCGGCGACGCGAACTCCGCCGGAAAAGCGGGCACCGGCGACGTCGGCGAGATGACGCAATCGAACGCGCGGCATGCGTTCACGGCGGCGACGCGGGTTGCGTGGAACTGGCTGAACGCCTTGAAGACGGCCTCGCCATCCATGCCCGCCGCGCTGTCGGCCCACTGCTGGATGTACGGCAGGACCTTTGCCTTGGCGTGCGGCGGCAGGGCCTTCATGTCGATGTGCGAGCGCATGCGCCAGAAATGGTCCATGCCGTCGAGCATGGCCTGGGTCATGAAGGGCTGCATCGGCGCGACCACCGCGTCGGCGCGTTCGAACAAGCGCGCCGCCTGCTCGATGGCAGCGCGCACCTCGGGTTCCACCGCCAAGCCGCAGCCGGCTTCCAGCAGCAGGCCGATCCGCAGGCCCTTCAGCTTCTCGACCCCCGCGTCGAAGCGGCTCCAGTCGATTTCCTGGAACGGCAGGTTCATGCTGTCGCGCGCGTCCGGCCGCGACAGCACTTGCATGAACCAGGCTGAATCGGTGACGCTGCGCGTCATCGGGCCGGCCGCGCGTCCCATGTACGGCGGATCGATCGGGATGCGTCCGAGGCTGGGCTTGAGCGTGAAGATGCCGCACCAGCCGGCCGGCAGGCGGAGCGACCCGCCGATGTCGGTGCCGATGTGCAAGGGCCCGTACCCGGCGGCCGCCGCCGCGCCGGCGCCGGCGCTGGAGCCGCCGGGCGTGCAACCGAGGTTCCAGGGGTTGCGCGCCAGTTTGTGAAAGCTCGACAGCCCGGACGACAACATCCCGTAGTCGGGCATCGTGGTCTTGGCCACCACCACGCCGCCCGCTTCGCGCACACGTGCCGCGGGCGGGGCGTCCGCGAGGGCCGGCGAGAGTTCGATCGCCGCCGTTCCCAGCGGCGTGGGATCGCCCTGGGTCGCGATGTTGTCCTTGATGGTGACGGGGACGCCGTCCAGCGGACCCAGCGGCGTACCTCGCTGCCAGCGCAACTCACTGGCGCGCGCCTGCTGCAACGCAAGTTCGGGCCGCAGCAGGTAGAGGGCCTGCAGGTGCTGCTCCCAGCGCTCGATGTGGCCGAGCACCGATTGCGTCACTTCCACCGGCGAAAGATCGCGCCGGCGATAAGCCTCGATCAGCGCGGGCGCCGACAGTTCATGCAATGCATGCGGGTACTGCTTCGACATGCACGCAACCATTCACGACCAGGACAGAGCCGCCAGGTCGTTCGCGAAGATCGGCATGTCCTTCCACAAGCCCTTCACTTCCTTCCTGGCGATGGTCGGGAACTGGGGTTGGTACAGGAAGCCGTTGGCCGCGTCGGTGGCCAGCAATTTCTGGGCGTCACCCAGCAGCTTGGCCCGATCCTTCGGGTTGCCGGTGGTCTTGATCTTGTCGAACAGGTCGCTGAAGGTCTTGGACTGGTAGCCCCAGTAGTACTCGGGCTTGGTGTAGTTGCCCAGGTCGAACGGCTCCACGTGCGAAACGATGGTGAGGTCGTAGTTGTGCGGGCCGCCGTAGGTGTTGGACAGCCACTGCGCCCACTCGACGTTCTGCACCTTCACCGTGATGCCGATCTTGGCCAGTTGCGAGACGATCACCTCGCCGCCCTGGCGCGCATAGGCCGGCGGCGGCAGCGTCATGGTGAGTTCCAGCGGCGTCTTGACGCCCGCCTCGGCCAGCAACTGCTTGGCCTTCTCGACGTTGAAGGGGTTGACGCCTGTCGTATCGACGAAGCCCTCGGCGCCCGGCACATAGTGGCTGCCGATGGGCGTGCCGAAACCGTCCGCGGCGCCGTCGATCACGGCCTTGCGGTCGATAGCGCTCAGGATCGCGCGGCGCACGCGCGGGTCGTCCAGCGGCTTTTTCTTGCTGTTCATCGCCAGGATGGTCTTGGCGCGCGAGCCGCCCAGGATCACCTGGAACTGGCCGTTGTTCTTGAACTGCGGCACGATGCGCGTGGCCGCACGCGGGAAGGCGTCAACGTCGCCGGACAAGAGGGACGCGGCCTGCGCCGCCGGATCGGAGATGAAGCGGAAGGTGACCTTGTTGATCTTGGCAAGGCCGGGGTTGCGGAAGCCCGCCCACTTGGTCAGCACGACCGACGATCCCTTGTTCCAGCTCTCCAGCTTGTACGGCCCGGTGCCTACCGGCTTGGTGGCGTTGCTGTCGGCGCTCTTGGGCTCGACGATGACCGATGTGGCCTGGCCCAAGATGAACGGAAGATCGGGGTCGATCTCCCTGTTGAGCAGCACCACGGTGTAGTCGTCGATGACCTGCACGCCCAGGTTGGCGAAGGTGCGCTTGTCCTTGTTGGTGCTTTTCTCGCCACCGGCGCGCTCGAACGAGAACTTCACGGCCTGGGCATTGAAGGGCTCACCGTTCTGGAACTTCACGCCCTTGCGCAGCTTGAACGTGTAGGTCTTCAGGTCGGGCGAAATCTCCCAGCTTTCGGCCAGCAGCGGCGTTATCTTGCCGTCGGAATTGATCTTGGTGAGCGTTTCCAGCACGTTGTACTGGACGATTTCGGCGATCGCGGCGGCGGCGCCCGCCGTCGGATCCAGCCCCGGCGGCTCCAGCGCCATGCCCAGCACGATCGAATCCTTCTTGCCCTGGGCGAGTGCCCCCAGCGGCAACGCGGCGAGGGCGGCCACGGTGGCCGAATGCGTGAGTACGGTGCGACGCTTCAACATGATGTTTTTCTCCAGACTTGAGACCACAACGAAAGTTCGAAAGCCCCTCCTCGGGGCGCGCTTGCCATCATCCCCGAGATTGGTCCGCGGTGGCAAGAGGGATTTGCTGGGCGCCGGTGGCGCGGCTTCGCCGAGCGGGCTCGGCCCGCGGCACCGCGTCGAGCAAGGCGCGCGTGTACGGATGTTCGGCCGCATGAAACAGCCGCTCCGGCGGGCCCTGCTCCACGATGCGGCCCTGCCAGAGCACCGCGACGTCGTCGCAGAGGTGATGCACCACGGCGAGGTCGTGGCTGATCAGCATGTAGGTGATGCCGAATTCGCTTTGCAGGTCCTGCATCAGGTTGAGCACCTGCGCCTGAACCGAAACATCCAGGGCGCTGACCGGTTCGTCGGCCACGATCAGCCGCGGCCGGGTGATGAGCGCGCGCGCGATCGCGATGCGCTGGCGCTGGCCACCCGAGAATTCGTGCGGGTACTTGCCCAGGTCGTTGGCCCGCAAGCCGACCGATGCCATCGCCTCGGCCGCGCGCTGGTGCTGCTCATCGCGGCTGGTGTCACCCTGCGCGGCGAGAGGCTCGGTCACGATCTTCTCGATGGCCTGGCGCGGGTCGAGCGAGCCGTACGGGTCCTGGAACACCATCTGGAAATCGCGCCGGGCCTGCCGCAATTCCTCGCGCGGCAGCGCATGCAGGTCGCGCCCGAGCAGCTTCACGCTGCCGGCGGTCGGCGTGTCGAGCGCCATGACCAGCCGCGCCAGCGTCGACTTGCCCGAACCTGATTCGCCGACGATACCCAGGCTGCGCCCGGCTTCGATGGTGAAGCTCACGCCATTGAGCGCATGCACCTTGGGCGGCGGCTGCATCAGCTTTTCGCGCGGCATGGTGTATTCACGCACCAGGTTCTCGACTTGCAACAGGGGCGCGTTCATGGCTGTTCCTCCCTCTCCCTCTGGGAGAGGGCTGGGGTGAGGGCGGCGTTCTCGCCCGCCACAACATCGAGCCGTATGCATCGTGCATAGTGGTCCGGCGCCACCTCGATCGGCGGCGGCGGTGTGACATGGCATTCGGGGATGGTGAACTTGCAGCGTCCCGCGAAAGGGCAGCCCGGCGGCAAGTCGACCAATTCGGGCACCGTGCCGGCAATGGTTGCGAGCCGCTGCCCCTTTTTCGACAGCAAGCCCGGCCGCGCGCCGAACAGGCCCAGCGCATACGGATGCGTGCGGTACTCGAAGACCGACTCGGTCGGGCCGCTCTCCACCACGCTGCCGCCGTACATCACCAGCATCCGCGCGACGTTCTGCGCGATCACGCCCAGGTCGTGCGAGATCAGCATCAAGGCCATGCCCCGTTCGGCCACCAGGTCGCCGATCAGCTCCAGGATCTGGCGCTGCACGGTGACGTCGAGCGCCGTGGTCGGCTCGTCGGCGATCAGCAGGTCGGGGCCGCAGGCCAGCGCCATCGCGATCGTGACGCGCTGGCGCTGCCCGCCGGAAAACTGGTGCGGGTAGGCATCGATGCGGCGGGCCGCATCCGGAATGCCCACGCGGTCCAGCAGCGAGATCGCTTCCTTGCGAGCGGCGTCGGACGACATGCCGCGGTGCAGGCGCAGCGGCTCGGCCACCTGGCGCCCGATGCTGTGCACCGGGTTCAGGGCCGTCATCGGCTCCTGGAAGATCATGCCGATGCGGTTGCCGCGAATCTTGCACATTTGCTCGTCGCTCTTGGTGGTGAGCTCCTCGCCGTCGAAGCGGATGCTGCCCGTCACCTCGGCGTTCTCCGGCAGCAGGCCCATGAGCGCCATCACGGTGATCGACTTGCCGCAGCCCGATTCGCCGACCAGGCCGAGCGTGGCGCCCCGCTCGAGCGAAAAGCTCACGTCGCGCACCGCGTAGGCGGGGCCTCGGTGGGTCTGCAGCTTGACGTGCAGGTTGTTGACTTCGAGCAGGGCCACTACCGTTTCCTCGCCAGCCGCGGATCGAACAGGTCGCTCAGCCCGTCGCCCAGCAGGTTCAACCCCAGCACCGCGAGCGCGATCGCGACGCCGGGGTACACGGCCAGCATCGGCGCCTGGAACAGCATGGTCTGCGCTTCGCTGAGCATGCGGCCCCAGGAGGGCTGGGGCGGCTGCGTGCCCAGGCCCAGGTACGACAGCGCCGCCTCGGCCAGGATGGCGATGGCGAAGCGGATGGTGGCCTGGACGATCAACACCGACAGGATGTTGGGCAGCACATGTTCCATCGTGATGCTGAATGCGCCCTTGCCGCAGGCGCGCGCGGCCAGCACGAACTCGCGCGACCACACCGCGTTGGCGGAGGCGCGCGTGATGCGCGCGAAGGTCGGGATGTTGTAGATGCCGATGGCGATGATCGCGTTGACCATGCCGGCGCCGAACACCGCGGTGAGCATGATGGCCGACAGGATCGCGGGGAAGGCGAATCCGAAGTCGGCCACCCGCATGATGATTTCCTCGACCCAGCCGCGGCGCGCCGCGGCCAGCAGCCCGAATGCGGTGCCGATGATCAGGCCGATGCTGACGGCGATCACGCCGACGACGATCGATGCGCGCGCGCCGACCAGCAGCAACGACGCGACGTCGCGGCCATAGGGATCGGTTCCGAGCCAATGGTGCGAGTCGGGCGGCAGCAGCTTGGCGCCCATCTCGACTTCATAGGGCGAATGCGGCGTCCACACCAGCGAGAGCAGGGCGGCGGCCACCAGCAGCACGCTGAGCACCGCGCCGACGACGAAGCTGCGATGGCCGAGCGCGCGCTTCCAGAAGCCCGGTGCCCGCAGCAGCGGGGGCGCGGCGACGGCAACGGTGCCGGTGTTGGCACTCATATATCGCTGGCCTTCACGCGCGGGTCGATGACGGCGTAGAGCATGTCGACCACGAAGTTCACGACTACCACCATGGTCGCGAGCAGCATCACGCAATTGCGCACGACGATCAGGTCGCGGTTGGAGATCGACTGGAAGATCAGGCGCCCCAGGCCCGGCAGGTAGAACACGTTCTCGACCACGATGGTGCCGGCCAGCAGCTCCGCGAACTGCAAGCCCATCACGGTGATGACCGGGATCATCGCGTTGCGCAGCACGTGGCCCCACATGGTGCCGCGCCGGGACACGCCCTTGGCCCGGGCCGTGCGCACGAAATCCTCGCGCAGCACTTCCAGCACCGCCGAGCGCGTGATGCGAGCCAGGATCGCCGACTGCACGACGGCCAGCGAGATCGCGGGCAGCAGCAACGCCTTCAGGCCTTGCAGGACGCCTTCGTTCCAGCCCGAAAAGCCTCCCGCCGAAAACCATTTGAGGTGCACCGAGAACAACAGGATCAGGAGGATGGCGAACCAGAAGTTCGGGATGGCAATGCCGACTTGCGAGAGGCCCATCACGCCGACGTCGCCCAGCTTGTTGTGGCGCGCGGCCGCGTAGATGCCGGCTGCAAGCGCGAGCACGGTGGTGATGCTCATCGCGATCAAGGCCAGCGGCACGGTGAGGGTGAGGCGCTCGAGCACCAGTTCGGACACCGGCGTGCTGTATGCATAGGACAGGCCCAGGTCCCCGGTGAGCATGCCGCCGATCCAGTGCCAGTAACGCTCGACGGCGGGCCGATCGATGCCAAGCTTGACGGCGAGCGCCTGCACGGCTTCGGGCGAAGCATCCGGCCCCATCAGCATCTGCGCTGCGTTTCCAGGCAGGATTTCCAGCACCAGGAACACGACCACCGACGCGCCTACCAGCGTCGCAATCAGGGTGATCAGGCGCTTGAAGAGGAAAAGACTCATGAAGCCATCGATAATGCCAGAACTATGCGTAGCAAGATCCGCGCGAAGGCCACGGCATGGCTTTGATGATTACTGACGAGTGCATCAACTGCGACGTCTGTGAGCCGGAGTGCCCGAACCAGGCGATCTATCTGGGCCCGGAGATCTACGAAATCGATCCGGCCAAGTGCACCGAATGCGTCGGCCACTTCGATGAGCCGCAATGCGTCCAGGTGTGCCCGGTGGCATGCATCCCGATCCACCCCGAGCACGTGGAAAGCCGCGAGACCTTGTGGCAGAAGTACCAGCGGCTCACGGCGCTGGCCAGCCAGGACGGCTCGACGCCCAGCTGAAACCGCCGACGTCAGGCGGTCGTCTTCGGCCTTTTCTTTTTCTTGGCTGTGGCTTCGCCGGGTTTCTTCGGCGAGACAGCCGTGAAGTGCGCGGGCTTCTTGGCCTTGGTCTTTGCCACCGCGGGCTTACCCTCCTCCGGTGGGATTGGTGCCTCCTGCCTGGAGGGCAGCACCAAAGCCTGCGCCGGTTTTGCCTCTTCTTTCAGGCGGGCCTTTTCCATCGCATCCGCCGACTTGGCATCGCGCTGGGCCGCCTGGCTGGTCTGCGACCGCTGGCTCGCGCTGCGCGCGTCTTCGACTTGCACCACCTTGCCGCCCGGGCAGGGCGTCTGGCTGTAGCTGTCGCCGCAACGGTAAACGTCCTCGGCGGCGGCGCTTCCCATGCCCAGCGCAAGAAGCGCGCAGGTAAGTACGGTGTGGATGTTGTTTCTCATGGTTCTCCTCCTCTTGGTTCGCGGTGTCAGATCCCTTCGGGGCGCGGCGGCTTGGGCCGCGGCGGCTTGCTGGTGTGCACCAGCAAGGTGGCCTTCTCCATCTCGCCGGCCA